>CAYMUW010000021.1:0-51411 GCA_964393865.1 uncultured Lachnospiraceae bacterium | reverse complement strand
ACAAGGTGGCGGAGGCAACAGGGAACTTGTGATATTTCTTTATGTGTGCTAAAATAAGAAGCAGTATTTTGGTATAAAATAGGAATAGTATGAGGTATCTGTGGAATGAAACTACTGAGTGCAGTGGTACCCTGTTACAATGAAGAGGGGAATATTGCTGATTTTTATACGGAATTCATGAAAAATGAAAGCTTTTTTGCGGGGAAGGATGTAGCACTGGAGCTGTGGTACATTGACGACGGCTCTAAGGATCGCACCGTGGAGGAGATCAAAAAGCTGATTGAGAAGGATCAGCGGGTGCATCTTCTTTCCTTTTCCAGAAATTTTGGCAAGGAGGCAGCGATCTATGCAGGACTTGAGAAGGCAAAGGGCGATTATGTAGTGTTTCTGGATGCAGATTTGCAGGACCCGCCTGCACTTTTGCCTGAAATGTATGGATGTATTGAGGAAGGCTATGATTCGGTGGCAACACGCCGGGTTACCCGGAAGGGGGAACCCATGATACGCTCCTTTTTTGCCAGAATGTTTTACCGAATTATGAAGAAGGTATCGAAGACGGAGATTGTGGACGGAGCAAGAGATTATCGTCTGATGACCCGTCAGGTAGTGGAAGCAATTCTTTCCCTGAGGGAGTATAATCGTTTCACGAAGGGAATATTCGGCTGGGTAGGCTATAAGACGAAATGGCTGGAGTTTGATAATATTGAGCGGAAGAAGGGGGAAACCAAGTGGTCCTTCTGGAAGCTGTTCATTTATTCTTTGGAGGGTATCACCTCGTTCTCCACGGCGCCGCTGGCTTTTGCGGCATTTATGGGCGTGTTTTTCTGCCTGGCGGCATTTGCGCTGATTATTTTTACGATTGTCAGAAAGGCGTTGTTTGGAGACCACACATCGGGCTGGCCCTCTCTGGTATGCATTATATCCCTGATTAGCGGCGTACAGCTTTTTTGCCTTGGAATTGTGGGGCAATACCTGGCGAAAACGTATATGGAAGTAAAAAGACGTCCAATCTATCTTGTGAAAGAGGAGATTTAGATGGGAGAGGCCAAAGAGCTTGTAAGCATTATTGTGCCGGTTTATAATGCCGGAGCTTATATCGAAGAAACTATTTCCATGGTGAAAAAGCAGACCTTTGAAAACTGGGAGCTCATACTTGTGGACGATTGCTCTACCGATGACAGCAGGGCCAAAATAGATGCCTGTATGGCTTCGGGGGATAACCGAATCCGCCTGATTGCCAAGGAGCAAAATGAAGGAGCGGCCAGAGCCAGAAATGCGGGAATCGAGGCGGCAAGAGGCAGATATATCGCCTTTTTGGATGCGGATGATCTGTGGATGGAGGACAAGCTGGAAAAGGAGCTTGCCTTTATGAGGGACAAGCAGGCGGCTTTTGTTTTTACCGCTTATGAATTTGGAGATGAGAATGGAAGGCCTACGGGAAAGGTGGTGCATGTACCGCCTGCCCTTACTTATTTTAAGGCTTTGTCCCGCACCGTTATCTTCACTACCACGGTGCTTCTGGATACGGAAAAGACGGGGCATGAGCTGATTAAAATGCCGGAGGTAAAGAGTGAGGACACCGCCACATGGTGGAAGATTTTGAGGAACGGTTTTACCGCCTATGGTCTTGATCAGGTGCTTGCTATCTACAGAAGACCGGCCAAATCATTATCCTCCAACAAGCTGGAGGCTGTCAGAAGGATATGGAATCTGTATCGCAGGCAGGAAAAGCTGTCTGTTTTATACAGTATTTATAATTTCTTTTTTTGGGCGCTGCGCGCTACGTTGAGAAGACTTTAAGAGGTGCATAGTGAAACGTTTTGAGAGCATTAAAAGAATTATTGTACTGTGGCTTGGCTTTATGGGACTTATCATGCAAACCGCCGTATATGCATATATCTGGATGGAGTACTACTACCCCTTGGTAAATCATTTTAATCTGGGGCTTCGTTTTCATCGAAACGGGCATATTTTAATGCTTGGCATTTATCTGGTGCTTTTGTTCTTTTTTACCAATACCTACGGCGGGCTGAAGATTGGCTATTTAAAGCCCATGGATGTTTTCTTTTCCCAGCTTTTTTCTGTTCTTATTGTAAATGTAATTACATATTTCCAGATCTCCCTGATGAGAAACTGGCTGGTGCCGCCGGAATACTTTGTGGCGGCTACCGTTGTTCAGCTTATTATTTCTGCACTGTGGATCAATCTTTGCAACCGGGTGTACCGCAGGGTATTTCCTCCCAGAGAAATGCTTTTGGTGCATGGGGAGAGAGATATCGAGGATATTCTCAGGAAATTTGACTCCCGCAAGGATAAGTACCGGATTGTGAAATGTATGGATATCAAGGAAGGACTTTGGAAGCTTGAGGAGGAAATTGGGAAGAATTATGGTGCGGTGGTTTTGTGGGATATTCCCACAGCGGACCGGAACCGTCTGCTGAAATATTGTTACAGCCGCTCCATTCGGGTGTATATGATGCCTAAGATACCGGATGTGCTGATTAAGGGCTCCGATCAGCTGCATTTGTTTGACACGCCGATTTTGCTGACCAGAGAATACTCTCTTTCCGTGGAGCAGCGAATCGCCAAAAGGCTGATTGATATTATCTTTTCTCTGCTTCTTTTAATTATAGCGTCTCCTTTTATGCTGATTACGGCAATCTGCATCAAATGCTATGACGGTGGACCGGTTCTTTACAAGCAGGTTCGCTGTACCAGAGACGCCAGAGAATTTATGATTATGAAATTCAGAAGCATGCGTGTAGATGCGGAGAAGGACGGGGTGGCAAGACTGGCTTCCAAACACGATGCAAGGATTACGCCGGTGGGACGTTTTATTCGTGCGGTGAGAATTGATGAGCTTCCACAGCTTTTTAATATTTTAAAAGGCGATATGTCCTTTATCGGTCCCAGACCGGAGCGCCCGGAGATTATTAAGCAATACATGGAGGAGATGCCGGAATTTGCATTCCGCATGAAGGTGAAGGCGGGACTTGCGGGTTATGCGCAGGTCTACGGTAAATACAATACCACACCTTATGACAAGTTGAAGCTGGATTTATCTTATATTGAAAATTACTCCGTATGGATGGATATAAAACTGATGCTGCTTACACTAAAGATATTAATCAGGCCGGAGAGTACCGAAGGGGTTGATACCGCACAGGTGACGGCTATGAAGAATTTTGGTGCAGAGGGAAAGAATAATGATGAATGAGGAATATCTGAACAGAGGGATGGATTTAAAGAAGCTGGTGCTTTATTTTCAGCGGAAAATATGGATCATCATCATGCTGATTATCTTAGGTGCAACCTTTGGAGGGGTGATTTATCAGATCATCCGGGGCATGAAAATGCCCATTGAGTATGAGACGGTGTCCAAGCTGTATATCAGCTTTGGGGTGGATGAAAGCGGAGAGGTTTATCAGCATTACAATGGATATACATGGAATGATCTGCTGGATACGGACCCTATTTTGGATTTGATTATGGAGGAGCTGCCCGGCTACGAAAAGGAGCAGGTAAGAGAAGCTACTTCCGCAGAGATCTTGTCGGATGTCAGATTGCTTACCCTGACGGTTATCGGGGAAAGTGAGAAATTTGTCCGTGAAGTCAGAGATGCGGCTGAAGTGGGTCTTATGAAGTTTGCCCAGGAGAGCGATGAAATCAGCCTGATTAAGGTGATACGATCGGAAGCCCCTGAAAGAGTTTACTGGGATGACCGCACTTCGTCCGCATGTATCACAGGGGCTGTGATTGTGGCCGTGCTGGCATTTCTTGCTTTTGGTTTTGCTTATGCACTGAATGAAAGTATTTGTGTGCAGGGGGATGTGGAAAAGAAATATCCCTACAAGGCTTTGGGACTTCTTACCATGAACCAGAAGGGGCTGCAGCCCTATGCAGGGGAATTGAAGGCCAATCTGCATTATGTTCTGGGAGAAAAGAAGACCTTTGCCATTTTGGATATGGCTAACCATGCTGATATGAGGAAGCTGGAGCTGGAGGGTCTTTTAAACAGAGGCGAGATGGAGGTTCCGGTGGGAAGCGGCGAAGAGGATTTCGGCTGGAATATTATGAATGAGGAGCAGCCCAGAGAGCAGGATGAGTGGGAGGTTGTTCCCTTTAATGAGAATGTACTGTCGGAAGAGGACTGTATCAGGATCAGAGAACTTGGAGGTGTGATAGTCCTTCTTCCCTTCGGAAATGATGTGGGCAGAAAGACGGAAAGGATTTTAAGCCTTTTGCGCATTCAGGACTGTCAGATACTTGGTATCATTATCGCACAGGCAGACGAGGAATTTTTAAACAGATACTATTCGTAAGGGTATAGATTATATGAAATTACAGGTGCTGGTGGCAGCCGTTAATCAGGAAGTAAATAGACTGGCAGAGCAGATGAATTTGGAGAGCGATGCGATCATCGTCAACCAGTGTGATCGTTTTGAATATTGTGAGTATCTGCACAGGGGCAGACAAATCAAATGCTTTTCCATGTCGGAGCGTGGCGTAGGGCTTAGCAGAAATACTGCGCTTATGAGGGCAGACAGGGATATCTGTCTGTTTTCCGATGAGGATATTGTATTTGCCTCAGGATATGAGAAGCTGGTGCTGGATGCCTTTGAAGCCAATCGGGATGCGGATATCATTACGTTTAATTTTAAAGTAGAGCCCTCCCGGGCTACCTATCATAATGAGGCTCCGGGCAGAATACGCTGGTATAATTATGGGCGGTATCCCACCTATGCGGTGGCGGCCAGAACGGAGTCACTGCGCAGGGCTAACGTAAGTTTTTCACTGCTTTTTGGCGGCGGGGCAAGATACAGCAACGGAGAGGACAGTTTGTTTTTGCATGACTGTCTGAAAAAGGGGCTTCATCTGTATGCGTCCTGCGAGAATTTGGGACAGGAGGTATACCGGGAGTCTACATGGTTTAAGGGATACAATGAAAAATTCTTTGTGGACAGGGGCGTGCTGTATCATTATCTTTACGGTGTTATGGCAAAGTTTTTTTCCCTGCGGTTTTTATATGCCCACAGGAGGGAAATGCTGGTGGATACTGGTTTTCGTGATGCATACCGCCTGATGAAGCGGGGAATTGCCCAAGGGAAGGAACGGATATGATTTTATATGTCGTTGTGGCAGTGGTAACGGTTTTCCTGGGATTACTTGTGAATAACCACTGTGTGAAACAAAATGGTGTGGTGAGCAGACAGCAGATACTAAACATACTTTCTCTGGTATCTGTTTTTCTGATTTTATTTGCCCTTTCAGCCTGCCGGTTGAATGTGGGGAACGATTATGCCAAATATGTGGAATTTATGCATCTGATTAATTGTGATGCTTTTGTTCCTACCGAGTTTGGCTTTAACTGGATTGTCAGGATTTTGTATGGGATCAGCGGATTTGAAAACTATCTGCTGGTGTTTGCTTTTTTTGCATTTTTTACGGTGCTGATTTTTCTTGCCGCCATATACAGGCAGGCGGATTCCTTTGGCTTTTCCTTCTTTTTGTTCATGGCCTTTGGCTATTATTTTCAATCCTTTAACACGGTGCGCTATTATCTGGCGCTTGCCATAGCTCTTTATGCCATTCCCTATGTACTGAAAAAGCAGTGGGGAAGATTTATCATTTTGATTCTTCTGGGAGCAACGCTGCATAAGTCGCTTTTGGTGGTGATTCCTTTGTATATCCTTGCGTCCCTTCCATGGAAAAAGTGGCAGCTGGCGCTTGCTGCGGTATTCTGCTCTTCCTTTTTCTTTTTACAGGACTTCTATTTAAAGGTAGTGGTTTTTCTTTATCCCACCTACGAGGATACAGAATATCTGGAGGGCGGCACTAGTCTGGTTAATATTGCCAGATGTCTGGCGGTGCTGATACTGGCGCTGATCTGCTATAAGCGGACAGTGAAGGAATCGAGAAGGAACCGGTTTTACTTTTACTGTAATCTGGGAGCGCTGGTTATGTATGTGTGCTGTTCCTTTCTGCCTATTATCTCAAGAATAGGCTACTATCTGACGATTACTCATATTTTCTTTTTGCCGGCGCTGATATCCGGCATGGAGAACCGGAAGCTGAAAAAATTGGCACAGATCGGAGTTGTGGGAGCTGCAATTTTGTATTTTGCAATATTCATTTTGATGAAGGCGGGAAATGACGGACTTCGGATTTTGCCCTATGAAACCTTTATGTTTCATGATATGGTTCCCATTTTGTCGGATGTGAATTGAGAATGGAAACGGGAAGGGAGGAAAAGTGATGGAGCCTTTTTTTTCCATTATTGTGGTATGCTTAAATCCGGGGGAAAAGCTTTCGGAAACGCTTGCCAGCGTTCAAAACCAAACCTTTCAGGATTACGAGGTGATTGTAAAGGACGGTCTTTCTACTGACGGCTCAGCAGAGAGGGTACAGAAAATGTTCCCCAGAGAGAATTTTCGCCTGATCAGTCAGAAGGATCAGGGGATTTATGACGCCATGAATCAGGCGGCTGCACTGGCTAAGGGAAGGTACGTTTATTTCTTAAATTGCGGGGACCGGTTTTATTCGGAAAAGGTGCTTGTCCGGATGGCGGATTTTATAAAGGGCGCTAAAAGGGAACTGCAGATTGAAAGCAGGGTGCAGATGGAACGTACCATGCAGGAGGTCCCGGGAATTTATTACGGGAATATTTATGAGCGCCTGACCGGACAGAAGGTGGCCTCCAATCCTCATATGGACGCTTTTGGCTGCTATCGGAATGTGCCCTGTCATCAGGCCTGCTTTTACAGTAGGGAGCTGCTGCTTATGCATCCCTTTGACGTTGGTTATCGTGTGAGGGCCGATTATGAGCAGTTTTTGTGGTGTTTTTTTTCCTGCAATACAAAGGGCGGCGTTACTTTTGTCTATCAGGATATGATTATTGCGGATTATGAGGGCGGCGGATTTTCTGAGACGAAGGAGAATAAAAAAATCTCTGCGGCAGAACACAGGGAGATTACCAAAAGGTATATGCCGCCTGCACAGCTCTTTAAATTCCGGGCAATCATGATGCTTTCTCTTGCGCCGCTTCGTACATGGATTGCGGAAAATGAAAGGACGGCCGGGATATACAACCGGGTGAAAGGAATTATTTATAATAGGAAGAAGTAAGACGAAAAGCAGAAGTGATAGAATAAAAGTAGGGTTAAAAAGCGAAATGAAAAAGGTTTTATGGGTTTGCAATATTATGCTTCCGGCAATTGCCCGGGAGCTACATCTTCCATACAGCAACCGGGAAGGCTGGCTTTCCGGTATTTTTGAAAGAGTCCGGGAAAAGGATGCTCCCTTTGAGCTGGGGGTGTGTTTTCCAGTGGAGAGCCTGCCGGAGAATTTGGCGCATAAGGAAGCTGATTCGTTTTTGGTTCAGGGTGTGAAATGCTATGCCTTTTTGGAAAGGCTGGGAGAGCCGGAGCATTACGATGCTGCATTGGAGGGCCGATTTGCCGATATATTCCGGGATTTTCAGCCCGATATTTTACATATATTCGGCACCGAATTTCCCCACACTCTTGCGGCCGTGCGGGCCTTTGGAAACCCGGACAGAATCCTGATTGGCATGCAGGGACTTTGCGGGGAAATTGCCAAGGTGTATATGGCGGGGCTGCCGCAGGCGGTTCAAAGAAAGGTGACCTTCCGGGATTTTGTGCGCGAGGATTCTCTTCGCCTGCAGCAGGAAAAATTTGTGTTAAGAGGCCGGAATGAGGCGGAGGCCATTAAGGGCTGCGGTAATATAACGGGAAGAACCGGATTTGACAGGGAAGGAAGCGCAGCAATTAATCCCAAGGCAAGATATTACAGTATGAATGAAACCATGCGAGAGGAGTTTTATACCGGAAACTGGGATGAGGAGAAATGTGAGAAGCACAGCATCTTTTTAGGGCAGGGGGATTACCCCTTAAAGGGAATGCACTTTGTGCTGGAGGCTATGGCGCTGCTGATGCCGGACTATCCTGATCTGCGGCTTTATGTAGCGGGCAACAGCGTGGTGGAGCATAAGACCTTAAAGCAAAAGCTTAAGCTGTCTGCTTATGGGAAATATCTGCTTAAGCTGATGCGGCAGTATGGGCTGGAGGACCGGGTCACAGCAACCGGAAAGCTGACTGCCCGGGAGATGAAGGACAGATTTTTGTTAAGCAGTGTGTTTGTGTGCGCCTCGGTTTTGGAAAACTCTCCCAATACCGTAGGGGAGGCAATGCTTCTTGGAGTACCGGTGGTTGCGTCAAGGGCCGGAGGAATACCGGACATGATTACGGACGGTAAGGAGGGGCTGCTTTTTGATACGGGAGATGCAAAAGCCCTGGCGGAAGCAATCAGAAAGCTGTGGAGCCGGGAGAAGGATGAAAGCGGACTTACCTTAGCCGGGAGAATATCCGTTCAGGCCGCAAAGCGTGCTGCCGTAACCCATGACGGAGAACGGAATTACTTAAGGCTGTTGGAAATTTATGGGGAAATAGGAGCGGATCAATGACGGTTACTTTTATATCCAACTACATCAATCACCATCAGATTCCCTTTACGGAGGCCTGTTATAAGCTTTGGGGGCAGGATTTCCATTTTATCCAGACAGAGCCTATGGAGCAGGAGAGACTGGCCATGGGCTGGAGCGCAGCAGGGGAGGGACTTCCCTATGTAAGCCGTTTTTATGAGGATGAGGAGCATTGCAGGCGTCTGATTCTGGAAAGCGACGTGCTGCTTGCAGGCTGGAACAATAAGGAGGAGCTTGTACAGCAGCGGCTTAACAGCGGGAAGCTGACGATGCGGATCAGCGAACGGATTTACAGGGAGGGACAGTGGAAAATGATCTCCCCGAAGGGTCTGCTTCACAAATACCGTGAGCATATCAGATACCGGAAGAGTCCTGCCTATCTTTTGTGTGCAGGAGCCTATGTGCCTTCGGATTTTCATTTGATACATGCTTATCCGGGAAAGATGTTCCGGTGGGGTTATTTTCCTGAGACCAGATATTATCGGGAAGGGCAGCTTGCGGCGCTGAAGGAAAAGGAAGGACTGCACATTGTCTGGGCGGCAAGGTTTATTCCCTTAAAGCATCCCGAATATATGGTTCAGCTTGCCAGGGATTTGGGAGAGAAATATGACTGCCATATTCATATGGTGGGAAGCGGCGAGCTGGAGGAGAAAATCAAGGCGCTTGCAAAGCAGAATGGTGTGGAGAAAAGGATTACCTTTCATGGCTTTCAGACGCCGGATCAGGTTCGCGAGATTATGGAAAGATGCCACATTCATGTGTTTACCAGCAACCACCTGGAGGGCTGGGGCGCAGTGGTGAACGAGGCCATGAACAGCGGCTGTGCGGTGGTGGCCAACGTACAGGCCGGAGCAGTGCCTTATCTGATTACCCAGGGGGTAAACGGATTGGCATATCCTGCAGGCAGCTACGAAAAGATGCGGGAAGCGGTCGGCTATCTTGCGGAGCATCCCAGGGAAAGAGCTGCTATGGGGGCGGCTGCTTATGAGACCATCACGACCTTGTGGAATGCGGAGCATGCCGCAGAGGCGCTTCAGAGAATGATAGAAGGAATTTGGACAGGTGATTACCGGCCGGAGGCGGAAGGACCGTTAAGCCCGGCACCGGTGGTATCGCCGGGTAAAATGTATAGCCGGATGAGCAAGGAGGGGAAAAGCAATTGGAAGGAACGGGAAGACCTGCACTGATCAGTGTGATCGTGCCTGTTTACAATATTGTGGGTTATCTGCAAAGATGTGTGGACTCCATCCGCAGGCAGACCTGGCGGAATTTGGAGATTATTCTGGTGGATGACGGTTCCACCGATAACAGCGGCGCCCTTGCGGAAAAAATGGCGCTGGAGGATAAGAGAATACGGGTGTTCCACAAGGAAAACGGAGGGTCCTCCTCTGCCAGAAATTTTGGGATTTCTCAGGCTAAGGGTGACTATATCGGTTTTGTGGACAGTGATGATTATATTGAGCCTGAAATGTATGAAAGGCTTCTGGCGGTTGCCCTTTCGGAAAATCTGTTGATGGTACAGACCTCCCGGGATGAGATTGACGAGCAGGGAAACAAAATGCTCGACGTGTGTACACCGCCGGAGCGGCCGGAGCTTTGGGAGTGTGAGCGCTTTATGAGAGAGCTACTGCTGCACCGGGGCGACTGCTCCTTTTGCACGAAGCTGATACATGCTTCTCTGCTTAAGGAAGAGCGCTTTCCTGAGGGAGAGCTGAATGAGGATTTTAATCTTCTGGTGAGACTGCTTCCCAAGGTGCCTGCGGTGGCAATTCTGCCGGAGCAGGATTATCATGTGTTTTATCGTTACGGAAGTAATACGCGGACAAGAGACGAGGAGGAGTTTCCTCAGGTATTTACCGATATTGTAAGGAATGCGGACCGGGTTTATGAGATTGTTGAGAAAGAGTATCCCCAGCTGCTTCCTGAGGCCATGCGCTTCGGATTATTTCAGAGGCTGGATTATATGCTTCATATTCCGGTTTCCCGTATGACGAAGGACAATGACTTTTATGTGGAAGTAAAGACCTATCTTGGACAACACAGAAAAGATGTGATCGGGTCGGCATATCTTACCAGGAAAAATAAGGTGTATCTGCTGCTTCTTGGAACGGCGCCCCGCCTGGTGCGGAGGGTACACAGGATGCTGATGAGGGCAAGGAAGAAAGAGCAGTATATTAGTAGGCAGTAAGGAAAATTCAATGAATATAACATTTAATCTGAAAAATAAACGTATATTTATTGCAGTCATGGCAGGGCTGCTGCTTGTCCAGCTTGCGGTTCTTTTTTATTACGGAAGCAGGAAGTCCGGCTTTCACGAGGATGAGCTGTATACCTATTATTCCAGTAATAAGACGGCGGGGCTGTTTGTGAATGACAGGCAGTGGATGGAACGGGATGATCTGCGGAATGATTTTGTAGTGCTGCCCGGGGAGGGCTTTCGCTATGATGTGGTGTGGCAGATGCAGTCATGGGATGTGCATCCGCCGCTATACTACTATTTGTTTCATACTGCCTGCTCTCTTGCGCCGGGGGTATTCAGTAAATGGTTTGGAATTGCAGTAAATCTGATTGCCTATGTGGGTAGTTATCTTCTGCTTGCATACTGTGCCTATACGGCGGCGGACGGTAAGCAGAATCGTACAGAAGAGGATAAGAGGAAGGCATGGATACTAACCTTTCTGACCTGTTTTCTTTGGGGATTTTCGGCAGCGGTGATTTCCGGTGTAATGTTTATCCGCATGTATCAGTGGCTGACTTTGTTTGTGCTTCTTTGTCTGGCTCTTCACCTTCGGGCGGTTTCCAGGCAGGATTTCCGGGTAAGGACTTTTCTTTTGCCGGTTGCATGTACGGTTTTTCTGGGATTTCTGACCCAGTATTACTATATTATCTTTCATTTCTTTTTAGGGGCAGGCTTTTGCGTTTACCTGCTTTCGAAGAAACGGGTTAAGAACCTGCTTTCCTATGCGGTCAGCTGTGCGCTGGGGTTAGGGGCAGCACTGCTGTATTATCCTCCGGCATTGTCTCACATTTTCAGGGGATATCGGGGAACGGAGGCGGTAAGTGAGTTTGGGGATGCCTCTAACACGCTGGGGCGTTTGCGGTTTTTCTATGGATTGTTTGACGATTATGTGATGAGCGATACCTTAAGTATGTGGATACTGGTGATAGCGTTATTTGCCGTGACTGCCGGATATTTGAAAAAGCGCAGGAAGCGGGCGGAAAGAATTATGACTCCTTCCGTGGCGCTTATGCTGTTTACGGTTGTGGGCTACTTTTTTACCGTGTCGAAGACCGCCCTGCTTTTAGGCGCTACTTCCAACAGATATCAGCTTCCGATTTATGGAATTGTGATTTTTCTGCTGATTTACTTCCTGTGGAGCTATCTGGAGCGCTTCACATCCTTCCGACAGCTTCCTTTTGTTTTCCTGGCAGTGATTATTCTGATTGACGGAGCCGGGCTTATCAGGAACCGGGTGATTTTTCTCTATGAGGAAGAAAGAGAAAACATGGCGTATGTCAAAGAGCATGCAGAGGATACGGTGATTGTGTTTTATAACGAGGCGTCGGGAGATCATATCTGGTGGCTTTCCGATGAATTGATGGAGTATAGAAAAGTCTATCTGGCAAGTCTGGGAAATCAGGAACCGATTAGTGACGGGATCATTACGCAAAGTGACAGAATACTGGCATATGTTGCGGATTATGAGGATCAAGAGGAGTGTGTAAGAAGACTTCTTGCAGAGAATAAGAATTTGAGCTCCTTTCAGGTGGTGACGGAGAAGTCGGAGGGAATGTGGACGCTTTATGAAATAGAGTGAAAATATGGCAGGAGATTACTATGAACAGGAAATTGCTGGGAATTACAGGGGCATTGATGGGCTTTGTTGTGGCAACGGCGGCTTTGCTGCAGCCATTGGCAGTGAATGCTTCCGAGGCCGGAGAGGGATTTGGAGACTATGTAGTTACAATATATAATGAACAAAACGGACTTCCCACGGGGGAGGCTAACGTGGTTATTCAGACCTCTGACGGCTATATCTGGATCGGAAGCTATGGCGGTCTGATCCGGTATGACGGTACCCGGTTTATAAATTTCAGTGAGGAAAAGGATGGTATTTCCTCATCATCCGTGCGTGCCCTTTTTGAGGATGGAAAGGGGCGGTTGTGGATCGGTACCAACGATGCCGGTGTTTTTGTATATGAAAACGGTAGTTTTACAAAAATAGAAAATCCTGAGAATCATGCCTTTTTGTGTATCCGGGATTTTGAGGAGGGCGCAGACGGAACGGTCTATGCAGCGTCAAGCTCAGGATTGGCTGTGATACGTGAAGGTATACTGACGCCTCTTAATGATGAAAAGTTAGCCGGCAATACCGTATACTCTCTTGGCGTGGACGGATACGGAAGAGTGTGGTGCTGCATGAATCAGGGTCTTTGTCTGGCGGTGAGCGAGGACAAGGTAGTGGCGGAGCTGTCCTCTGAAGTTTTATTTGAGGAAGCGGAGGCTTATTGTGTGGCATCAGGTGTACAGGGAGAAATCTACATTGGATCTTCGGGAAAAGAGTTGGCAAGGGTGGATTTTAAGGACGAAGGTTCATCAGAGGAGTCCTATGGAATTACGATTTATGACACCGGAACGGTAAGTACCCATAATCAGATTTATGTCTGCAGGGATGGGAGCATATTGATTTCCGGCCTTCGCGGTTTCGGCCGTATGACGGGTGAGGGAGAACTGCAGGAGTTTGGAGAGAACAAAAAGGCGTCCTCTGTAAACAGTGCGGCACTTGATTATGAGGGAAATCTCTGGCTGGCATCCTCGGCCTATGGAATTGTAAAGTATTCCAAGGGGTGTTTTGTGACTCCAAATGAAAAGGCAGGGGAGCTTGTAGAAAAATCGATCAATACAATTGTAAAAGCCGGAAATCAATTTTACGTGGGTACGGATGATGGACTCATGATATTTGGGGAGGATTGGTCATCCGTAAAAAATGAGTTGACAGAGCTTCTTTCAGGAAACAGAATTCGCCACATGCTGGTGGACAGCGACGGGGAGCTGTGGATTGCAGCTTATTATGGAAGCGGTGTGGTGAATTATGATCCTGACTCGGAAGAAATTATTTGTTATGGCAGGCAGGAAGGACTGGTAGATGAGGGCGTGCGAGTGCTGCTTCAGCTTTCCGACGGCTCTATAGCGGCAGGTACGCAGGGAGGCATCAGTATCATTAAGGATGATGCGATTGTGAAAAGCTATGGAAAGGAAGATGGTGAAGGATTTACCAATACCGCCATTCTCTGCCTGGCGCAGGATGAGAACGGAATCCTTTATGCCGGAAGTGACGGCGGAGGTATTTATGCCATTTCGGGAGACGAAATTACATGCTACGGTTTTAATGATGGTTTGCAGGAAGGTGTTGTGCTGAGAATGCTTCGGGATCAGGAAGGAGCAGGCTGGTTTGTCAGTGCGGGAAGCGGTCTTTACTATTTTGAGGACGGAGTTTTTAGAAAGCTTGAAAATTTTGAGAAAAGAGCCGGAAGCATCTTTGATCTCTATGAAAAAGACGGTGTACTTTATATGATGCAGAATAACGGCATTCTGGCAGTTCAAAGAAATGAGCTTTTGGGAGACAAAACAGCCCTGACGGTTCTGTATGGCTTTTCCTATGGACTTACCGGCTCTTTAAATGCTAACACATGGAATTATGTAGATGAGGATGGCATTTTATATCTTTCTACAAGAAACGGTATCAGCTGTTTTGGTTTCTCTACGGTACACAATCCAAAACCATGGGGGATTATCGGTGAGATACAAGTGGATGGACAAAAATATATTCAGCCCACGTCACTTGTGCTGGATAAGAATACGACTCGTGTTACCATTAACTTTTCCACACTTTCTTATACGGGAACGACGAAAAGTGTAATGGCATATCAGCTGGAGGGCTTTGACAAGCAGGAAACGGTAATCCGGGATGAGAAAAGCAGCAGTATCAGCTATACCAATCTGCCCGGCGGAGACTATACTTTCCATCTGCGGGTGTATGAAATGTCTGACCCGGAGACGGGTTACGAATACTATGTGAATTTCCATAAGGAAAGAAAAATAACTGAATATCCGGTCTTTTGGGTGTTATGTATGGCAGCGGTTGTGATTATACTGATAGGAGGCAGCTATCTGATTGCCCGGACCAAGATAAGCAGGATCAGGAAGAGGCAGAAGGAGTACCAGACCATTGTAGATCAGTTCCTTCGTGCCTTTGCAAAGACCATTGATGCAAAGGATAACTATACGAACGGTCATTCCATAAGGGTTGCCTACTATTCAAAGGAACTGGCCAGAAGAATGAATATGACGCAGGAGGATCAGGAGCGGGTTTACTACATTGCGCTTATGCATGATATCGGGAAAATCGGCATTCCCGACAGCATTCTCAAGAAGGCGGGAAGGCTGACGGATGAGGAAATGGATGTAATCAAAACACATCCGGCAATAGGTGGGGAAATATTGAAGGATTGTACGGCGCTTGAAGGAATTTCCGAGGGCGCAAGGTTTCACCATGAGCGTTATGACGGTGCTGGCTATTGCCAGGGGCTGAAGGGGGAGGAAATTCCTTTGATCGCCCGGATTATCGGTGTGGCGGATGCATATGACGCTATGTCCAATGCAAGATGCTATCGAAAGGCTCTGGAAAAGGAAGTTATTATTGATGAGCTTACAAAGGGAGCAGGGTCTCAATTTGATCCGCACATTGTTCCAATCATGCTGCAGATGATAGAGGAGGGAAGCGTTCCCGTGGATTTGGATGGAAACAGTGTTGATATAACGGTTGAATTTGAATAACACTATGTATGAATAAAATTTGCCGTTACGGGGAAGTTATGCTATAATGTACGCGGACTACAATAAATTGGAGGCATTTTATGTTATTAGACAATAAGACGATTCTCATTACCGGCGGAACCGGTTCCTTCGGTAAGTGTTTTACCAAATATGTTCTCACGCATTACAATCCAAATAAAATTATCATTTATTCCAGAGATGAGTTCAAGCAGTTCATCATGGAAAAGGAGTTTGCAGAATATGCGGACAAGCTGAGGTTTTTTATCGGTGATGTGCGGGATAAGGAAAGACTGCAAAGGGCTCTGGAAGGTGTGGATTATGTGATTCATGCGGCGGCTTTAAAGCAGGTGCCTGCCTGTGAATATAACCCCAACGAAGCGATCAAGACCAATATTCATGGCGCCCAGAATGTCATTGATGCGTCACTGGATGCCAATGTAAAGAAGGTGGTAGCGCTTTCCACGGACAAGGCGGTTAACCCCGTTAATCTTTACGGCGGTACCAAGCTGGTATCCGATAAGCTGTTTATCGCAGCCAATGCCTATGCGGGAAACAAGGATATTAATTTTTCCATTGTACGTTACGGCAATGTGGCGGGAAGCCGCGGCTCCATCATTCCGTTTTACCACAATATTATTAAGAACGGTGGCAATGAGCTTCCTATTACGGACTATCGCATGACCCGATTCTGGATCAGCCTTACAGAGGGTGTAGAGCTGGTGATTAAGGCGTTGGAGGAGGCAACCGGAGGAGAGACCTTTATCAGTAAGATCCCTTCCTTTAAGGTGACGGATCTTGCCAAGGCAATGCTGCCTGACTGCAAGATGCCGGAGATCGGCATTCGTCCCGGTGAGAAGTTGCATGAGATTATGGTGACCGTGGAGGATTCCGCAACCACCTATGAATATGACAAGCATTTTATCGTATATCCTCAGGTAGTCTGGAACGATAAGCAGAAGATCAACACCAGCGGCAAAAAGGTGGAGGAAGGCTTTTCCTACAGCTCGGGAAACAATACGGAATGGCTTTCCGTGGAGGATATCAAAGAGCTTTTAAAGTCGGTTGAGCTTGAAAAATAAAGGGAAAGAATTCTGTTTCTCACGCATATAAATAGCATAAGAAAGAAGGATAGGTGCATTGGAGGCTTCCGGTGCACCTTTTTGTTGAACAATGGATATTAAGATCAGACAAGAGTATTTAGACAGGGCTATGGAGCTTCACCGGCATTATCCGGTGGTGGATGCCCATCTGGATCTGGCAGGAGAGATTTTGCTGCGCAGGAAAAACGGGGAAAAGAACATCGTAAAAAATCATTATCTGGAGCATTTTAAGGCGGCAAATGTAAAGCTGGTTTTTTCTTCTATCTATGTGGAGAGCAGTGTGCTGAACCAAAGCAGAGAGCGGGAACCGGCGTCAGGATGGGAAAATGCACTGGAGCAAATTCGTGTCCTGAAACAGGACATAGAAGAACTTGAAAATGTGCTGCCGGTTTATGACCGGAAAGACCTTGAAAGAGTACTTTCAGAGGATAAGATCGGCATTTTAATTTATATGGAAGGTCTGGACTGCATCGGAGAAGATATTTCCCGGCTGGATCAGCTATATGACATGGGAGTACGGGGCTGCGCCCTTACCTGGAGCAGGCCCAATGCGCTGGCTACAGGCTGCTGCAAGGCTACGGAAAGCAGGCAGATTAAGGGCGGACTTACCGAAGCGGGAGTGGCGGCGGTAAGTCGCATGAAGGAGCTTTCCATGTTTTTGGATGTCAGCCATTTAAATGACGACGGCTTTGCGCACGTCTGCCGGATCACAGACCGCCCGTTTCTGGCAACTCATTCGGGAAGCAGAACGGTTTATGAAAACTATCGTAATCTGACCGATGGGCAGCTGCAGGAGTTGGCAGGCAGGGGAGGCGTGGCAGGTGTAAACGGCTGTAAATATATTGCAGGCTCCTTATCAGGCAATCATTTGGAGATGCTCTGCCGCCATGTGGAATACCAGGCAGGGAAGATCGGCGCCGGACATGTGGGCTACGGCTTTGATCTGTGTGATTCCTATGACAGGGCAAGGGCTGCTCTCCAGGGGAGGACACTAAGCGGGCGGGATGACTGTCTGCTAAATCACAGTCAGGTGCCTCTTCTGACAGCAGCGCTTCTTCAGAGGGGAATGCAGGAAGAGGATGTGCAAAAAATTATCGGCGGAAATTTTGTTGCGTATTTAAGAAAAGCAGTGTTTTCCAAAAACGAACAGCTTTAAAATGCCATCCGGCTTGAAAGCCGCCATTATCCGATCAGAAAGGTGTCTGCAAGAAGCAGCCAGTTAGCCCTGAAAAAGCGCATAATCTGCCAGTAGCCGATTCCACGCAGGCCGTAGGTGGAAAGCAGGGAAAACTTTTCCTTCAGGCTTCTTACATCCTCGAACCAGACCTCATGCTGCACGCCGTTTTCCTCATAACGGAAAAAGGGCGACATGGCTGTTTCGTCAAATTGAATGACGGCTCCGACAGAGACGGCGATTTGAACAGCCTCTACGTTCCCGACGGGTCTTGCGGCGGAAGTGCCACGCACATAGGGAAGAGTCCAGTCATAGCCGTAGTTGGGAATGCCAAGGTCGATTTTGGCCGGATCAATTCTGGTTACGGCGTATTCCACCACCTCGCGCACTTTGTTGATGGGAGCCACGGCCATGGGAGGCCCGTAGGTATAACCCCACTCATAGGTCATCAAAAGCACACTGTCCGCAGCGGCGCCTAACAGTCCGTAATCCTTTCCTTCGTAGAGAAGGCCGGGTTGATCGTCTGCGATTTTGGGCGCCAGTGCCACGGACACGGGATATCCGTAAGGGGAGAGATAATTTCTGGTATCCGCCACGAAGTCAACGAAGGGAATGCGGTCCTCAGGAAGAATGTACTCGAAATCAATGTTCACGCCGAGAAATCCTTTTTCCTGCATTGTTGAAAGCAGGTTGGCAAGGAGATTGTGCTTGACAGCTTCATTGTTTACCATTGTGGTAATCAGAAAATTATTGAACTGACCGTCAGGGCCAAAGGGAGTGAGGGTCAGGATGGGGGCGGCTCCTGCATTTTGGGCGGCCAGAATCATAAAGCTGTCGTCAAGAGTGGGAGGAATCAGCTCCCCCTCCGTGGTAAAGCCGTAGGAAAAAACAGACAGGGTGGTGAGATAGGGCAGCGTTGCATTCAGTACAGGCTTTTCAATAAAAGGATAGGCATATCCGTTGATGCTGGCGGAATAGGAAGGGGGAGAGGAAATGCCCGTACTGATTAAAAGGGCCTGCCCGACAGCCAGAGCGTAAGGGTAGGTCAATTGATTATCGTAGATAATGGAGGATGCCGGGACACCATAATAGGAGGCAATCAAATCCACTGTATCGCCGGGCGTTACAACATAAATTTCCATAAAGGCTCCTTTTGACGGAAAGATCGTTTAGATGGGTTTCTATTTATTATATGCTTAAGGTATTCCAAAGAGTTACCGGAAAACAAAGAGCTCCCCGAAGGGAGCCCTTTTAGAAAGAAAGGTAGAGTGTTACTATAAACCGAGATAAGCTTTTTTAACTTTTTCATCACTTAGAAGCTCTTTGGCAGGACCGCTCATGGATATATGGCCGGTTTCCAGCACATAGGCCCTGTCGGAAATGGACAGTGCCATTTTAGCATTCTGTTCCACCAGTAAAACGGTGATTCCCTGCTTGTGAACCTCTTTGATGATACTGAATATTTCCTTTACCAAAAGAGGCGAAAGTCCCATGGAGGGCTCATCCATCAGAAGAATGGAGGGCTTGCTCATTAAGGCTCTGCCTACTGCAAGCATCTGCTGCTCGCCGCCGCTTAGGGTGCCCGCAAGCTGTCTGCGCCGCTCCTTCAGACGGGGAAAACGCTCAAATACTTCCTTCATAGTGGAGGAAAAGTCATCCTTACGAATGTAAGCGCCCATTTCCAGATTTTCCTCCACGGTCATGCTGGGGAAGATATGTCTTCCCTCGGGCACATGCGCCATACCCAGCGTAATGATTTTACTGGGTTCGGTTTTTAAAAGGTCATGCTCATTGTAGGTGACGCTGCCGGACTGAGCCTTTTTCAGGCCGGTGATTGTGTGAAGAATGGTGGTTTTGCCGGCGCCGTTAGCACCGATCAGGGAGACGATCTCCCCGTCGTTGACCTCCAGACTGACATCATGGATGGCATGGATTGCACCGTAGGATACATTCAGATCTTTTACACTTAACATGGCAATGCCACCTCCTCATCATCTTTACCTAAGTAAGCCTCAATTACCTTAGGATTATTGGCAATTTCTTCCGGCTTTCCGCTGGCAATGGTGACGCCGTAGTCAATCACCTGTATTCTTTCACAGATTTTCATAACAAGGCTCATATCATGCTCAATCAGGAGCACGGAGATATGGAATTTATTGCGGATTACATTGATAATATCCAAAAGCTCTGCTGTTTCCGTAGGATTCATGCCGGCAGCAGGCTCATCCAGTAAAAGGAGCTTCATGCCGGTTGCAAGAGCGCGGGCGATTTCCAGCCTTCGCTGTTGTCCGTAGGGAAGGTTTTCCGCAATGAAACCGGCCTTATCCCGCAGATGAACAATATCCAAAAGCTCATATGCCTTTTCTTCTATTTCAATTTCTTCCTTCCAGTACTTGGGAAGGCGCAGGATGGAAGAGGCCAGAGAGTAGCACATATACATATTCATGGCCACCTTAACATTTTCAAGAACTGTCAGCTTTTTGAAAAGACGGATGTTCTGAAAGGTTCTGGCAATACCTGTTGCCACCACCTGATGGGTCTTCTTTCCGTTCATTTTTTCCCCACACAGGTAAAAGGAGCCTTCCGTGGGCTGATAAACACCGGTGAGCATGTTGAAAACGGTGGTTTTACCGGCACCGTTGGGGCCGATCAGCCCTACCAGCTCACTTTCGCCGATTTCCAGACAAAAATCGTCTACGGCCTTAAGACCGCCAAATATAATTCCAAGATGCTGAGCCTTTAATACAGGCTCTTTTGTGCCGGTTGTATTTTTATTCTGTTCACTCATGAATATCACCTCCTGCTTGGGCTGCTAAAGCTTTCTTTTTGCCGGGTTTAAAAAGGTCGCCGGACACAAGACGCTTTAATACTCTGGTCAGAGAAAATTCATAGGTGCCGAAAATGCCGCCGGGTCTGAAGATCATAACCAATACCAGTACAATGGAGTATGCCAGCATACGGTAAATGGAAAACTGCCTCATGGCCTCAGGAAGAGCGGAGAGGAATGCAGCGCCGATAATGGAACCGGTAAAGGAGCCGGTACCTCCGATAATTACCTCTGTTAAAAATTCCGCAGAGTAGTTGAAGTTAAAGTTGGTAGGGATCATGGCGGTCATATAGTGAGCGTACATAGCCCCTGCAACGCCGGCAAAAAATGCGGAAAAGGTAAAGGTCATGACCTTATAAAAGGTTACGTTTACGCCGCTGGCGGAGGCTGCAATATAGTCCTCACGAATGGCCTTTACGGTACGGCCGAAACGGGAACGGACAAACATATACATAACGGTGATACAGATTACGGTAACCCAGAAGCACCAGTAAAAGTTGGAAAGCTTGGTGATACCGCTCATGGTACGTCCGCCGCCGGTGATCTCAAAGTTACAGAATGCCACACGGATAATTTCCGCAAAGGCTACGGTAACGATTGCCAGATAGTCACCGCGGAGCCGAAGAGCCGGAATACCAACCAGCACTCCGGTGATGCCGGAAGCAATACCGCCGGTAATAAGGGCAATGATAAACAGTAAAATAGCAGGAATGCCCGATCCAGCAAGGGCATTGGTAACAATGGCGGAGGCATAAGCGCCTACCGACATAAAGCCTGCATGACCTAAGGAAAATTCACCCATTACACCCACAAGAACGTTTAAGGATGCCACCATGATAATTGTGTAGCAGGCGGTGGTACAGATACCCATAATATAGGAGGTTCTTGCGCCGAGCACATTGGATTTGAACAGTCCTGTAAAGGCCAGAAACAGTATAAGGATACCGATAAAGTTTATGAGGTAAGCAATCAGGTTGCTCTTTTTTGTAGTTGCATTCATAGGTGTACCTCCTTATACCTTTTCGCCGATATTTTTGCCAAGAATACCGGAGGGTTTAACCAAAAGAACGACAATTAAAAGTCCGTATGTAATTGCTTCGTACCAGCCGGGAGCAATATAAACCTTGACAAAAATTTCAACCAGACCAACAACAAGGCCGCCTACCATAGCGCCGGGAATAGAACCGATGCCGCCCAAAACCGCAGCAATAAATGCCTTAAGGCCCATCATGGAGCCCATATCGGTGGTACATCTGGGGTAGGTGGAGCAGTACATCAGAGCTGCAACAGCAGCAAGACCGGAGCCGATGGCAAAGGTTGTGGTAATAATTTTATTAACATGAATACCCATCAGGGTAGAAGCTTCCTTATCCTGAGGAACGGCGCGCATGGCTTTGCCCATTCTTGTCTTCTTGACAAAAAGCTGAAGGGCGATCATCATACAGGCGCCGATTCCGAATGTGAGCAGATATTTGGTCTGCAGTGTAGCGCCTAAAAAGCTCACAGTGGGAAGAGTGAAAATAGCCGGAACGGATTTTGGGTTTGCCCCGAACAGTACCATAGCAAGGTTTTCCAGGAAAAGGCTCATGGCAAGAGCCGTAATCAGAGCTGTCATGGAGCCCTGGGAGCGGACCGGTCTGTATGCAACCACCTCTACGGTAATACCTACAATGACACAGACCACAACGGCAATCAGTACGGAAAGCCATGCCGGCATACCGGCGTTAATCATAAGTGGAATTGTGTAAAACAAGGTATAGGCGCCCACCATGATAAAGTCACCATGGGCAAAGTTAATCATACGGATAATACCGTAGACCATTGTGTAACCAAGTGCAATTAAAGCATAAATGGCGCCCTGATTGAGTCCGTTGATTACACTTTGAATGAACAGGGCTAACTGCATAAGGAACACCTTCCTTTCTTTCTTTCTCTCTCTTTCTTTTTCAGACAGCGGCACAGGAGACCCGGCTCCTGTGCCGTAATAATTCAGTCATTATGCGTCAGGTGATAAAGTCTTAAACCACTTAACTGCACCGTTTTCGAAGGTATTGATAACAACGCTCTTTTCAGGGTCACCGTTTTCATCCAGTGTAAAGGTACCGCCTACGCCGGAGAAGGTCATGCCTGTCATACCTTTTACAAGGGAAGCAGAGTCGCTGCCGCCGCCGATCTTAGCAGCCTCTACCAGCATATAGATTGCATCATAGTAAAGAGGTGCACTGGCAATCAGGCTTTCAGCGCCGTAGGTATCCGTATACTTCTGAACAAAGGTCTGTACGGCTTCCGAGGTATCTTCGGAAGAATAATGGTTGGTAAAGTAGCAGTTGTCAAAATAGGTTTCAAGTCCTGTGGTGTCGGCGCCGTCCCATCCATCACCGCCTGCAATAACGCCTGTGTAGCCGGCGTCTCTGATCTGCTGTACGAAAAGAGGTACGGTATCAAAGAAAGCGGGATAGAAGACGAAGTCAGCACCGGAAGCAACAGCCTGTGATGCCTGAGCAGTGAAGTCTGTATCGGTGGTGGTACACTCGCCGGTGTAAACAACCTCGATGCCTGCGTCGCCTGCATTTTCAATAAAGGCGTCCTTCAAGCCATTGGAATAATCATCATCCTTTGCATAAATGATTGCGGCCTTAGATGCGCCAAGCTCTTTTGCAAACAGAGCTGCCATTTTGCCCTGATAAGGATCGATAAAGCAGTCACGGAATACGGTAGGCTTATCAAGAGTTACCGTATAGTTGGTAGCGCCGGTTGCTAAAAGCAGCATTCCCGATTCGTTTGCAAGCTCTGCCATGGGAAGAGTTACGGATGAATAGAAGCATCCTACAACAGCTTCGGGCTCTTTGGGAAGCAGGCTGTTGTATGCGTTGACTGCCTGCTTGGAGTCGCTGGCGTCATCTACGATGTCTACGATCTCAACGGTGTATTCACCGCCTGCTGCGTTGATTTCTTCGGCAGCCATAGTTACGGCATTTTTAGCAGCCTCTCCGTTTAATGCCTTGCCGCCTGTTAATGTGCAGACAACACCGATTTTGATGACATTGTCTTCCTCACCGGCAGAAGAAGCAGGCGCTGCTTCGGCAGTATCTGCTGCGGTGTCTGCGGGCGCTTCTGCAGAAGCGTCTGCGGGAGTGGCCTCACTGGAGCCGCATCCTGATAAAAGAGCTGCGGTCATTGCTGTGCAGAGAACCAGACTTAATAATTTCTTTTTCATAATTTTTCCTCCTCTTCATTATGATTTCTATGTAAATCGCAATTTGCGCATTTACCGTTTGGAAAGCTTATTCTATGTCGAAGCGGGATTTCATATAGCCCTTGATGATATCTACGCTCTGCTGATGGGTCAAATTTCCGGTATTTAAGCATAAATCATAGTTGTAAGGGTCTTCCCATACCCTGCCGGTGTGATATTTGTAATATTCACGCCGGAACTTGTTGCTGGAGCTTACATATTTTTCTGCTGCCTTCTTTTCAATGCCCTGGCGGTTCATTTCACTTTCAATGCAGATCTCTATAGGCGCATAGACAAAAACCTTCAGCACATTGGGAAAATCCTTTAGTATGTAATCACAGGCACGGCCTACGCAGATATAGGATTCCCTCTCCGCAAGCTCCTTTAAGACCTTTGCCTGGTAATTAAACAGGTTCTGGTCGGAGGTGAAGTTGTTGCTTTCAGGCGGAATCAATTCTCCCTGATACAGCTTTTTGGATACCCGGTACAGAAGGCTGTTTCGGGTAAGCTCGTCAGCATTTGCAAAGAGTGCTTCGTTGATACCGCTGTCCTCCGAGGCAAGCCGAAGAAGCTTTCGGTCATACATATCAATTCCGTAGTCATCGGCAAGCATTTTGCTGATGGTGGTGCCGCCGCTGCCGCAGGTCCTTGTCAGTGCAATTACAAATCGTTCCATATCCATACCTCCTGAAACAAAAAAATAAGGCGCTCTTTGTATACGGGTATACAAAAAACGCCTTTGTTATGACAGTGATTATAGGCGTGTGCCTTTGAAAATGCAAGTAATATTTAAAAAAAATTTTTTTTTCTTTATTTCAACATGAAAATTGCGGGAAATAATTGAATAAAACGATCAAATTAATATATCATAACGCATAAGAAGCGAAGGGAAAGCATTCCGGTGAGGAGAAGATGCAGTTGCATAAAAGGCTAAAAAATTCTATAATAAAATTAGCAATAAATTGCTGCGTTTTTGGGAAAGGGGCAGTAGATATAATAAAATTGTGATATTTGAGGGAATGCTTATGGATAAGGTTGAATATGAGAAACGCATTAAGGAACTGGAAGACCAAATGAAGGTTATACGGGAGCGTTATCAGATCCTGGTGGAAACCACAGCGGCCTTGCTTTTTGAGTACAGGCCGGATGAGGATGTGATGATCTTTAATTACAATTTTCCGGATAATAGGAACCGGAAGGTAATTGAAAACTACCATGAATATATTAAGGTTTCGCCGCTGGTTCATCCTGATCATATACAGTATTTCATGCATACTCTTGATAAGGCATCAATAGTGCCTATGCGTGGAGAACTGGAGTATTTGAGTAAAGTATCCAATGGAGAATTTCAATGGCACAAAACCTTTTATTCCAGTATAGCGGATAAGAGCGGAAAGGTTATCAGCGTGCTTGGAAGAATTCAGAATGTGCATGAGTCCGCTACCAGGCAGCGGGAGATGATCCATAAGGTAGAAACGGATTTCCTGACAGGACTTTATAATAAGGGAGCAGCTACTGACAAAATTACGAGGTGGATGAAGGAGAATTCTACCAGAGAGGCTCATCTTATCATGCTTGATCTGGATGATTTCAAGAATATTAATGATATATACGGACATTCCTTCGGAGATGAAATATTAAAAGAGGTTGCCAGGGCTATTGAAGGGAGCTTTGCGGAAAATTGTCTTTGTTCAAGGTTTGGCGGGGATGAATTTATTATTTTTGTCATGGATGAGCCTGTCAGAAATGCCGAGAGTCGGGTAGACGATCTGATGCACAGGCTTGCAATGGATGTGACAAGTATGGAACAGCCGCTGATGTGCTGTGCGGGAATTGCTTCCAGAGTATCTAAATATGATGACTTTGAGGATTTATTTAACCGGGCTGACAATGCGATGTATGTGGCGAAGAAATCAGGGAAGAACCGTTACTTTGTTGACAGGCGTGGGTAACCGGAAAGGTATGGGGTAAAATGACAATAGAACAGGCTAAGGCTAAGCTATCATTGGCAGATCAGGAGCATGTGCTTCAATATTATGAGGAGTTGACCGATGAACAGCGCAGAGCGCTGCTTGAGCAGATTGAAAATACGGATTTTTCCGTTTTGGCCTCTTTAAAGGACGGAAAGAGCGGGAAGGACAAGGGAAAGATTACGCCCCTTGCAGCTATGCAGCTTAAGGAAATCCGGTCCAAGCAGCAGGAGTTTTGCAGAACAGGACTTGAGGCTGTTCGTGCCGGTAAGGTAGGTGCAGTGCTACTTGCCGGCGGTATGGGAACCAGACTGGGTTCGGATGATCCCAAGGGAATGTACAATATCGGAATCACCAAAGATGTGTACATTTTCCAGCGTCTCATAGAAAATCTGATGGATGTGGTCAGGGAAGCGGGCGCATGGGTGCCGCTGTATGTGATGACCAGTGATAAGAACCATCAGGCTACCACAGCCTTTTTAAAGAAGCATGACTATTTTGGGTATAATAGCGATTATATTACCTTTTTCATGCAGGAGATGGCACCGGCATGTAATCATCAGGGTAAGGTCTACATGGAAGAAAAATGGAAGATATCCACCTCGCCCAATGGAAACGGCGGCTGGTATTCCTCTATGCATAAGCGGGGAATTGCGGCTAAGGCAATGGAAGACGGGGTAGAGTGGCTGAATGTTTTTGCCGTGGATAATGTGCTGCAAAGGATTGCGGACCCCTGCTTTGTGGGAGCAGTGATAGAGAATAATTGTGCGGTAGGAGCTAAGGTGGTGCGTAAGTGTGCCCCGGATGAGAAGGTCGGCGTTATGTGTCTGGAAGACGGTAAACCCTCCATTGTTGAGTATTATGAGCTGACAGAGGAGCTGATGAACGCAAAGGATGAGAACGGTGATCCTGCATATTACTTTGGGGTGATTTTGAATTATCTGTTCAGGATAGCTGATCTTGAGAAGATCAGGGAAAGAAATCTTCCCCTCCATGTGGTGGAAAAGAAAATCCCTTTTATAGATGACAAGGGCGTGCTTCAAAAGCCGGAGGCGCCTAACGGATATAAGTTTGAACAGCTGGTGCTTGATATGATACATGAGCTTGACAGCTGCCTGCCCTTTGAGGTGGAGCGTAACAAGGAATTTGCACCCATCAAAAATGCTGTGGGGGTAGATTCCGTGGAGAGTGCAAGAGTGCTCTGCAAGGAAAATGGAATTGAATTGTAGCTTTAGAAAAAACATTTTGACAGGTATGCGTAACATTCTTACCTTGTGAAATGTTTTTTTTTATGATACAAATGGTGTGAAGCAAGAGGGAACCCCAGCAGCTGCAGAATGACAAGGAGGTAACAAAATGACAATATTGGTAACGGGCGGCGCCGGTTATATCGGCAGCCATACGGTAGTAGAATTACAGAACGCAGGATATGACGTGGTGGTTGTGGATAATTTGAGCAACGCCAGTGAAAAGAGTCTTCAAAGAGTAGAAGCGATTACCGGTAAGCCGGTTACCTTTTACAAGGCGGACATTCTTGACAGAGAAGCCCTGAATAAAATTTTTGATAAAGAAAAGCTTGACTGCTGTATACATTTTGCAGGTCTTAAGGCGGTAGGAGAGTCCGTACAAAAGCCCTGGGAGTACTATGAGAATAATATTGCAGGTACCCTGACCCTGGTGGATGTGATGAGGCAGCATGGGGTCAAGAATATCATCTTTTCCTCTTCAGCAACCGTTTACGGCGACCCTGCGGTTATTCCCATTACCGAGGAATGTCCCAAGGGACAGTGCACCAATCCCTACGGTTGGACCAAGTCCATGTTGGAACAGATTTTGATGGATATACAGAAGGCAGATCCGGAGTGGAATGTGATTCTGCTTCGTTACTTTAATCCCATCGGTGCACATAAGAGCGGAACCATAGGGGAAAATCCCAATGGCATTCCCAACAATCTGATGCCCTATATCACACAGGTTGCTGTGGGCAAGCTGAAGGAGCTGGGAGTGTTCGGCAATGATTATGACACGCCTGACGGAACCGGAGTAAGAGACTATATTCATGTTGTGGATTTGGCAGTGGGACATGTAAAGGCACTTAAAAAGATCGAGGAGAAAGCCGGATTATGTATTTATAATCTGGGAACCGGTGTAGGCTACAGTGTTCTGGATATTGTAAAGAATTTTGAGAAGGCCACGGGAGTGAAAATTCCTTATGTGATTAAGCCCCGCCGTGCAGGGGACATTGCCACCTGCTATTCCGATGCCTCTAAGGCAAAGAGAGAGCTTTCCTGGGAAGCTCAATACGGAATTGAAGATATGTGTGCCGATTCGTGGAGATGGCAGAGCAGCAATCCGAACGGATATGAGGATTAACGGGTATATAAAAGGGGGTGCTTTGGAGAGCATCCCCTTTTTGAATGTGATCAGCCGGTAAAGAATTACTTATGCTACATATAAATACATAAAGATAAAATGGCAGATACTTCCCCCCATTACAAACAGGTGAAAGATTTCATGGGAACCGAAAAATTCGTGTCTGGCGTTAAAAAGAGGCAGCTTTAAGGCATAGACTACACCGCCTATGGTGTAGATAATTCCGCCTGCCAGGAGCCATCCGAAAGCGGCGTGGGGAAGTACATTCCAAAGGGTACCGAAAACTGCCAGGCATACCCATCCCATGGCAATATAAATAATAGAGGAAAACCATTTGGGACAGGTAATCCAAAAAGCCTTTAAGGCCATTCCGAACAGCGCAATTCCCCATACGACAGCTAAAAGAGTGTATCCCAATTTCCCGCCTAAAATAATCAGACAGACCGGCGTGTAAGAACCTGCAATCAGGACAAAAATCATCATATGATCCAGCTTGCGGAAAATACGAAGGGCCTTTCCCGTAATATTCAGGGAATGATAGGTGGTGCTGGCGCCGTAAAGTAAAACCAGACTGATACAAAAAATGCTTAGGGCAGCGAGCGAGCTGCCACCGGATGAAAGTGCTGATTTTATTAACAGAGGAACAGCGGCAAATACAGCCATCATCATACCGATGAAATGTGTAATGGCGCTTCCCGGTTCTCGAATTGTAATCTGCATAGTAAGACCTCCTTAAAAACACAACAAGTAGTTTTAAAAACTACATAAAAGATATTAAAATACTACTACTTATCGTTGCCGATGTCAAATAAAAATATGCAAAAATTTTAAAAATTTTAAATTTTAAAGGTGAAAATTTGGCTGATTAATCTTCCTCTATTACATGGATTTCCAGATAGTCAAAATCGATGTGTTCGATAAAATTGTCCTGATAGAAGCGGGCCTTGGCATGACGCTTGAAGTCCGCAATGGTGGCATCCAGCCAGATCGGTTTTTCAAGATCAAACTGATAGCAGACCTGATCCAGAGCATGAAATACTTTATGTGTCCTTGTATCAGCGCTGTCATCGCAGATTACGGTATCCTGCAGCATATGGTTGTTTTTGAATATTTTAGCCCATAATCGAAACATAAGAAACTCCTTGATTGTTATGCCTGTTATTATAGCAGAGCGGAACTTATTTCTCAATCATTAAAAAATAATTAAAATATTGGCAAAAAGATGCATTATTATGCAAAAGTATGATAATATAAACATATAAGGCAGACATATGCGAATCCGCAGTGTGCCGGAAATAATACATAAGTAAGGCGGTAGTTTCATGGAATTGAGAATAGAACGCGACAGCGATGTGGACAGCTGGAAGGAAGTTATTTTAATTTATAATTCCGCATTAAAGCAGATAGCCACCAAGCTGGAAATACTAAATGACGAGTTTCAGCATGTACACCGGTATAATCCCATTGAGCATATCAAATCCCGTATTAAGACATCGGAAAGTATTGTTAAGAAGCTAAAGAGAAACGGATACGAATCTACCATTCAGAATATGATTGAGCATGTCAATGATATTGCGGGAATCAGGGTGATTTGCTCTTTTACCTCGGATATATACAGAATTGCGGAGATGATCAGCAATCAAAGTGATATTAAGGTAATTTCCGTCAAGGATTATATTGTTAATCCCAAGCCCAGCGGATATAAGAGCTATCATATGCTGGTTACGGTGCCTGTGTATCTTTCCGACAGGATTGTGGATACCAAGGTGGAAATACAAATCCGCACGGTTGCCATGGACTTTTGGGCAAGCCTTGAGCACAAGATTCACTACAAGTTTGAGGGGAATGCACCGGCCTATATTAAGAATGAGCTGATTGACTGTGCGAGAATGGTATCGGAGCTTGATGCGAAAATGCTTTCTCTGAATGATGAGGTGTTAAGTCTCAGCGAAAGGATAGAGTAAAGTAAATTACCTTTGAATGGTGTGATTAAAAAGCGGGCATGATGAATGTCCGCTTTTTGTGCAATTTATCAATTTTTAACAGAGAAGTTATTTTTCGAGACCGGAAACAGAGTAAGAAAGTGCTCAAAAATGAGGAGTGCCCAGACACATCGCTGCGCCTGGGCTATTATGAAAAAATTTATCTATATGTGTAATGAAAACATTACGAAACTGACTATTTAACTTTAAATATAATATACCTCATAAATATGAACAAACTATGAACACAGTATGAAATTATCGTTAATTATTACAACAATACAAAAAAATCCGGTTTCAAAATATGCAAAATGCACAAATAAATTTTGGTCAAGGAGTTTATTGTAAAATGACGTTAAAGATGATAATATACACATAGATACGCAAGTGCAGATGTTAAGAAAGGTATGGTTACTGAAATGGATAACTTTATGGATAAGATTGCACAGAAATTAAATTCTCAGGAGATTATCAGAGCCAATGCGGCGGCTGATGCGGCGGAATTGGAAAATCTCGAAAAGCAGCTTGCCCTTTTTAAGGAGCAGATGGAGAAATATGATGATTGTCTTCAGGAAATGCGAAGACTGAATCTGAAAAATATGGAAAGCGCACAGGGGGTCCAAAGTCTGGCGGATCAGGCCAATGAGAAATTGGGACAGACGGCAGGTGAGGTAGAAGCGGTATCCGTATCCAGAATTAAGCAGACGTCGGATTTGTCGATAGCAGGCATTAATCAGACATTAAATGAAAGTCTGGCTAAGATTGCTGAGATTAAAGAAAATTCAGATCAATTAGACCGTATTACGGAAAATATGTCGGGGCTTTCCGATAAACAGGAAGAGCTTTTCAGGCATTTGGAGGATTATCTTCATACGGACAATGTTAAAGTATATCGCAACGTACAGGCGGCAATGGTAGAGGAAGTGGAAAAGCAGACTGCGGAGTTGAAGGAAACCGCTGAAAAGGCTGCCGGATGCAGCAAAGTACTGCTTCCTTTTGTGATTGTTACCATGATCCTCTGTGTAGCAAATCTGGCGATTACCATTGCCAGAGTGTTAAACCTTTTTTAGAACGGGAGAGCTTATGGGCAGGCAAAATTGGAAACCGGGAAATATGCTTTATCCTGTACCTGCGGTGTTGATTACCGTGGCGGATAAGGCGGGTAAGCCGAATGTATTTACAGTGGCATGGGCGGGAACTGTGTGCAGTGATCCGCCTATGGTATCGATCTCCGTAAGGCCGGAGCGGTATTCTCATCATATAATAGAAGAAACTCAGGAATTTGTGATTAACCTGACCACCGGAAAGCTGGCATATGCTACGGATTATTGTGGAGTCAAAAGCGGACGTGATACGGATAAGATTAAGGAAATGAATCTGCATCTTATTCCGGGAGCAAAGGTGAAAGCTCCGCTGCTGGAGGAAAGTCCGGTCAATTTGGAATGTCGCGTGAAACAGACGCTGCGTCTGGGGACACACGATATGTATCTTGCAGAGGTGGCAGCAGTACATGCAGATGAGAAATATATGGATGAAAAGGAACGCTTTTCTCTGGATCGGGCACAGCCCATCGCCTACTCCCATGGCGGGTATTATCTGTTAGGTGAGAAGCTGGGAACGTTTGGTTATAGTGTAAGGAAACGGCCATCATAACGTTTTTTGTTAAATTATTGCTTGACGGATAAGGAAATAGTGAGTAAGATTACTTATATATAATTATATAAATGAGTTTGTTACAGCGAAGTAGCATCAGGCGTTGCCTGGTGCTTTTTTGTTTCATAGGAAAAACCTTGATGCATGAATGTGTGAAAGTAATTGCTTTTCCTGTGAAACATAAAGTTTGATAGAAAGATGAGGCAGATTATGAGTCAGATAGACAGAAATATAGCATATAACTTAAAAAGGATTAGAAAATCCAGAAACCTGAGTCTTGACATGCTGGCGGAAAAAACCGGTGTGAGTAAAAGCATGCTGGGGCAGATAGAGCGGGGGGAATCCAATCCGACGGTAGCTACGGTAAGTAAGATTATGGAGGGGATTCAAATTTCCTTTGAGGATTTGATTTACAAAAAGGAAGATGAGATTCTGAGTGTGGAGAGACAAAGCCTTTCCACGCATAAGGAGAAAGCAGGGGAATATAGGATGCAGGTAGTATTTCCTTACAGAAGAGAACGTTCCTTTGAGCTGTTTTATCTTCAGCTTGCTCCGGGTGGAGACTGTCCGGGAAGTACATACGGAGAAAACACGTGGATTTATTTAATCGTAAGCAAGGGAACCATGGATGTGAAGGTGGAAAACGAAGCACATCGGATAACGGAGGGAAATTCCCTGAGATTTCCGGCGTTTAAAGAACATTCATTTGCCGATCTGGAAGAGACAGGAGCCGAAGGATATTTGATCCTGTCTCACGCAGAAAGCGGTACATGATTATCCGGGCGGCTGGTCCTTTAGAAGGCTGCCGCGGATGACAGCATTATCCCCGTACTTTTGCCGAATGGCATCCAGGGTTTGATCAAGAGCAGCCAGCTTTTCCCGTGACGGATGGGCGGAGCTGCTTTTTTGACGGCCGGAAGAGCCTGCCGGGGTTAAGGGGTGATAACAGCTTTCGGCAGAGCCGCCTGTGGGAAGGTCAAGATCAAACAAAGAAAGCTGCGTAGGCTGTAAGGGGTCAACCAGCTTGGCACTGCGAACGCCCAGCAGACGAATTGGCTCTTGGTTCCATAGTTCGTCAAACAGCCTGCATGCTGCCTGATAAATGATCTGGGAGGTGTTGGAAGGAGTGGAAAGAGCCATCTGATGGGAGACGGTTCGAAAACTGCTGTATTTAATTTCCACACTGATCATTCCGGCCAGTTGTCCGGCTTCACGAAGCCGTCTGGCGACGCTGTCGGATAAAGCCAGCAGGCACTTGTATGCTTCTGTCCTGTCGGTGACGTCCCTGGGCAGGGTGGTGGAATTTCCAATTCCCTTTGCCTCGGCGGGAGTAGAGGAGACCGTGGAATTATCAATGCCGTTGGCGTACTCCCAAAGCGTGATGCCATGGCTTTTCATATGGGAGAAAAGAACGCTGCGGTCTGTCTGCGCCAGATCGCCAATGGTGCGTATTTCCAGCTTCAATAAGGTCTGTACGCTGGATTTGCCGCACATATACAGAGAGGACACCGGAAGGGGCCACATCTTTTCCTGAATCTCATAGGAATAGAGCGTGTGCACCCGGTCAGGCTTCTGAAAGTCGGATGCCATTTTGGCAAGCACCTTTTTGTCCGAAATGCCAATATTAACCGTAAAGCCAAAGCGTTCCCTGACCTGCTCTTTAATCATGTTGGCTGCGGCTTCCGGTGAGGCGAAACGGCCTCTTATGGGAGTATAATCCATAAAGCATTCATCCACGCTGAGCTGTTCGATTTCCGGGCAGACAGAGGTAAGATATTCCATCAGCTGCCGGCTTCGTTGATGATAAAGCTGGTGATCGGGCGCTTCCAATACTAAGGAAGGGCATTTTCGCATGGCATTCACAATCGGTTCTCCGGTGACAATGCCGTATTTTTTTGCGGGAATGGACTTGGCAAGAACTACGCCGTGACGTTTTTGCATGTCTCCGCCCACGATGGAAGGAATGGTTCGCAAATCCACCGTATCACCTGCTTCCAGATGCTTCAGGGCGCTCCAGCTTAAGTAAGCGGAATTTACATCAATATGAAAGATTGTCGTTTCCACCAAAGATTCCCTCCCTTTTTTTCTTTACAAGTAAAATGATAGCTGTTAGAATAAAACTATTACAAAATTGTTACAAATAAATTATGCGATAAAACAACGGAGTTACTATTATATAATGAAGCACGTTACTTGTTATTATAAAAGATTAAACATCAGAAATGTTAAAATTGCAATACTGGCAGTTATTGTCAGTATCTTTTTTCTACCTTCTTATGTAGCCTTTGAAAAAACGGGTAATAATATGTTCAGAGTCATTTTGAACAATGTGGAAGTGGGAGTAGTGTCTGATCCGCAGGAGGCCGAGGATTTTGCCATAGAAGCAAGACGACGCGTGGCTAAGGAGAGTACGGAGCTGGTTTTTGTGGAAAGTGAGCTGACTACGGAGGGCAGCGAGGTACTGTGGGGGCAGGTCGATGCACCGGAGGATGTCATCGACAGGATGACAGAGGTTCTTTCCGGTGACGTGAAGGAAACTCTGCACAGATCTTATGTGGTTAAAATCAATGAATACATGGTAAATCTTTCCGATAAATCGGATGTAACGAAGCTTCTTCAGGCGGCGCTTGATAAGTATGACAGCAGTGGAACCTATCAGGTGGAGCTTCAGCTGGACCCTTCCAGAGAGCTTACTGTGCTGTCTACAGAGGTGGTGACGCAGGAGGAGGCTCTTGACAAGGTGCAGGAAACCCTCAGTATGGAAGCAGGTATCCATGCTGATCTCACAGAAATTTTTGAGGAAGTAGAGCCGGCCGGCGAAAAGGATTTTGAGGATTACGAGCTGGGTCTGATCTCCATGGAATACGGAGACAAGATTGAGGTTGTAGAGGCTTATCTTGATGAAAGCGAGCTGATGGACGTGGAGGATGCCATCAGGGAAGTGACTCAGGATGAGGAAAAGAATGATGTATACGAGGTGGTATCCGGGGATACCCTTTCTGAGATTGCAATTAAGACCAATATTCCCATGGACAAGATTATTGAGATGAATGACTCTCTGGAGAACGAGAATTCCATGATCCGGGTAGGAGATGAGCTGATTATCACTGTGCCTGAGCCCAAACTGGCGGTAATACGTCAGGAAGAGGCGTATTATGAGGAGGATTATGAGGCAGAGGTCATTTATATTGATAATGATGACTGGTATACGACGGATAAGGTGACTCTTCAGGAGCCGTCTGCGGGGCACCGGAAGATTATTGCGATTACTACCTTCGAAAACGACAAGGAAATTGCAAGGGAAATTATTAAAGAGGAAGTTACTTATGAGGCAGTGCCCAAGATCGTAGAACGAGGCACTAAAATTCCGCCTACTTACATTAAGCCTATCTCAGGCGGACGACTGTCCTCCGGCTTTGGAAGGAGAAGCAGGCCTACTGCCGGTGCAAGCACCTATCATAAAGGCGTAGACTGGGCAACGCCTACGGGAACAGCAGTATACGCTTCCTGTGGCGGAACGGTTGCCAAAGCAGGATGGGGAAGCGGCTACGGCTATGTGGTTTATATTAACCATCCCGACGGAAGACAGACCCGGTACGGACATTTGAGTAAGGTTCTCGTATCTGCAGGGCAGACGGTAACACAGGGACAAAAGATTGCGCTTAGCGGAAATACCGGCGTCAGCACAGGACCGCACCTGCATTTTGAGATACTGATTAACGGCACACAGGTTAATCCGCTGAAGTATCTGAACTAATGTTTGGTGTTTACAGATGGTCACAATATGGGTATAATAAATTAATGTGCTCAGATACGATTGTGAAAATTAACGGGATTATGATTATATAGAGGTATACTATGGAACAGTATGCAATAAAAGGCGGTAATCCGTTGGTGGGAGAAGTGGAGATAGGCGGAGCCAAGAATGCGGCGCTTGCAATTCTGGCAGCCTCTATCATGACGGATGAAACTGTACTCATAGAAAATATGCCGGATGTCCGGGATACAAATGTAATGATGCAGGCTATGGAAAGTATAGGCGCTGTCATTGAACGTATCGACAGACATACGGTGAAAATATCTGGAAAGGCCATTCAGGATCTGGCCATTGAGGATGATTTTATTAAAAAAATTCGTGCATCCTATTACCTTTTGGGTGCTCTTCTTGGAAAATATAATAAGGCGCAGGTAACTCTGCCGGGTGGATGTAATATCGGACTTCGCCCCATAGATCAGCACATTAAAGGGTTTCGGGCTCTTGGTGCGGATGTAAGAATCGAACATGGACTGATTATCGCAGAAGCTGACAGGCTTAAGGGCGGTCATATTTATATGGATGTGGTTACGGTAGGAGCCACGATTGACGTGATGCTTGCCGCTTCCATGGCAGAAGGGCAGACCATCATTGAAAATGCGGCGAAAGAGCCTCATGTGGTGGATGTGGCCAACTTTTTAAACAGCATGGGCGCTTCCATTAAGGGGGCGGGAACCGACGTAATCAGGATTAAGGGCGTAAGTAAGCTGCACGGTACGGAATATACCATTATACCGGATCAAATTGAAGCAGGAACCTTTATGTTTGCGGCAGCTGTTACGAAGGGTGATGTGACTGTTAAGAATGTGATTCCCAAGCATCTTGAATCTATCAGCGCAAAGCTGACGGAGATTGGCTGCGAGGTAGAGGAATCTGACGATGCGGTAAGGGTAGTGGCGGCTAAGCCTCTTACCCATACCCATGTAAAGACCCTTCCCTATCCGGGATTTCCCACGGATATGCAGCCACAGATTACCGTGGCGCTGGGCTTATCCAAAGGAACCAGTATTGTGACGGAAAGCATTTTTGAAAACCGCTTTAAGTATGTGGACGAGCTTACCAGAATGGGTGCCAGCATTAAGGTAGAAGGAAATACCGCAATTATAGACGGTGTATCAAAGTATACGGGAGCAAGCATCAGTGCACCGGATCTGCGGGCGGGAGCTGCTCTTGTGATGGCAGGACTTGCGGCAGAGGGTACCACACTGATAGATGATATCAGGTTTATTGAACGCGGATATGAGGATTTTCATCTTAAGCTGCAGGGACTTGGCGCCCAGATCGAAAAGATAAACAGTGAAAGAGAACTGCAGAAATTCCGGTTAAAGACAGGCTGAGGATTTTTTGAAAACAAAATACAGAAAAATAAGAGCTGTTGTAAAAAGCAGATGAATTGTCTGCCGGGGCAACAGCTCTTTCTTTGTATCACAATTGCTAAATTAAAGATTCGATGGTAATATCCGGATGAATACTTAAATCAATAAAACCATGCTCCGTTTTAATGGTGGGAGCGGAGAGTTTATCCTTATGGATGAAAACAATGGTACCTGTCAGTCCGTTGTTTAACCGGACGTCATTGAGCAGATAGGTGTTTACCACGTTTTCAAGGAAGGTCATAATGTATCTGGGATCATATTTATTCAGCCCTTCGCTTTCAAAAAGTGCAATGGCTGTAAAGGGGCATAAAGGTCCCCGGTATATTCGGGCGCTGGTCATAGCGTCATACACATCCGCAATGGAAACCATCTTGGCGTAAGGGCCGATTTTATCACCGTGAACGCCAAAAGGATAACCGGAACCGTCATTACGCTCATGATGCATCAGAACGGCGTCCAGTATAACAGGATCAAGTGAAGAATTCTGTAAAATGCGATACCCCTCCTGAGGATGCTTCTTGACAATGTCATATTCATTGTCGGTAAGCTTGCCGGGCTTCTTAATGATGGAGTCGGGAATTTTGGTCTTGCCCACATCGTGGAGAAGTCCGCTGATAGTGGCAAGCTTGGTTTCCTCCTCGCTCATGCGAAGCCATCTGGCAAAAATATTGCAGATCAGGGCAACGTTCATGCTGTGTACATAGGTAGCATCATCATACTGCCGCATATTGTGGAGCATATCAAACAGATTGGGCGTAGTGACTCCTACATCAAGAATGTTGAGGGTATAATTCATCAGTTTGTCCACATCAAGATGAGCGCCTTTCTCCACCACGTCATTGATGACAAGTTTAAAATTGTTTACGTCCTTTTCAAATTTTTTCCGGAAACGAATAAATTCGGGACTCCGTTGAATTTTTTCGGAATAAGATATTTCGTAAGGAGATATATCGGATGCAGGCTCCATCGCCTGATCCTCTACTTTGATGTAAAGAACAGAATAAAACTCTAACTTTGTAATTGTCTTATCGTTTAAAATGATTCCTCTGGGCAGAATCAGCTGATTGTTAAAATTGTATACATCTTCTGCTGTAATCATGCCCGGCAGTAGTTCTGAAATATTAACTCTTTTCATTTACTTATGCTCCCCAAAATAGAAAAATACCCCTGTCTCTACATTATAGGGGCTGTGGAAAATCTTGTCAACCAATGTCGGATTTACGATAGCCAATTTTGAGAAAAGCCATTGACAAACACCATATTATGGTGTAGCCTAATACTCAGATATGAAAATTCAATATTGGGAAATCTCTTATTCAGAGTGGTGGAGGTACATAGGACCAGTGAAGCCACGGCAACCCCGGATACGGAAGGTGCCTGCCTGAGCGAGTAAGTCGAACAATAAGAGGATTTGATTATCGATTTCGAGTCCGCTTAAGTAAGCGGATTTTTTATTGTAAACCATTCATTAATCAATCAAACAAAAGGAGAACAAAATGGAAAAACGTTTATTTACTTCAGAATCTGTAACTGAAGGGCATCCTGACAAGGTCTGCGATGCGATTTCGGATGCGATTTTGGATGCATGTATGGCGAGTGACCCTATGAGCCGTGTGGCATGTGAGACGGCTGCCTGTACAGGCTTTGTCCTGGTAACAGGTGAGATTACAACCAATGCCTATGTGGACATTCAGAAGATTGTCCGTGAAACTGTAAAGGAGATCGGTTATACCAAGTCTGAGTATGGATTTGATGGTAATACCTGTGCAGTGCTGGTTGCCATTGATGAGCAGTCAGCCGACATTGCCATGGGTGTTGATAAGGCATTGGAAGCAAAGCAGCAGGAATGCGCTGCAGCCGAAAGTAAGATGTCTGACGCAGAGATTGAGGCGATTGGTGCAGGCGATCAGGGTATGATGTTCGGTTATGCTACCAACGAGACAGAGGAATATATGCCTTATTCCATTTCTCTGGCTCATAAGCTTGCAAAGCAGCTGACCAAGGTTCGCAAGGACGGAACCCTGAGCTATTTAAGACCCGACGGAAAGAGCCAGGTTTCCGTAGAATATGATGAGAACGGAAAGCCCATCCGTCTGGAGGCAGTGGTATTATCCACCCAGCATGATGATGATGTGACTCAGGAGCAGATCCACAAGGATATCAAAAAGTATGTGTTTGATCCCATTCTTCCCAAGGAGCTTTTGGACGAGAACACCAAGTACTTTATTAATCCTACGGGACGGTTTGTTATCGGAGGACCTCATGGTGATGCAGGTCTGACAGGACGTAAAATTATTGTAGATACCTACGGCGGATATGCCCGTCACGGCGGCGGCGCTTTTTCCGGTAAGGATTGTACAAAGGTGGATAGAAGTGCCGCTTATGCAGCCCGCTATGTGGCAAAGAACATTGTGGCAGCAGGTCTGGCGGATAAATGCGAGATTCAGCTTTCCTATGCGATTGGCGTTGCACAGCCCACCTCTATCATGGTGGATACCTTTGGTACCGGTAAGCTTTCCGATGAAAAGCTGGTAGAAATCATAAGAGAAAATTTTGATCTTCGTCCTGCGGGAATTATTAAGATGCTGGATCTTCGTCGTCCTATTTACAAGCAGACAGCAGCTTACGGCCATTTCGGACGCAATGATCTTGACCTCCCATGGGAGAAGCTTGACAAGATTGATGCGCTTAAAAAATATTTATAATTATTAGGTAATTGCGAAACAAGTTCGCAATCTTGATTCCTAAGAAGAGACCGATTTCGATGGGAATCGGTCTTTTTTGAGCATGAGAATACACATATCAGGCGATTTAACCATGTGATTAAGCCCATTGCTTATCTGGTGTGCTGCGTCCACTGGTTTAATCCGTTGGTGTGGGCAGCTTTTTGGCTGATGGAAAGAGACATGGAATCCTCTTGCGATGAAGCGGTGCTTAGAAAAATCGGCTATGATAAGCGAAAGGATTATGCTAAGACCCTGCTTTGTCTGGCAGGAGAAGGATGGAAAGCAGGATATCCTATCGCTTTTGTGGAAAACCATGTAAAAAGCAGGATAAAGTGAGAGATCAGTTTGAGGTGCTGCTTTTGCCGGAAACGGATGGTGCCGTAACGGATGAGGAAATTCTGTTTTCCTGCCCCGTGGAATATGAACGGATCAGTGATGGGTTCGGCACACGGATACATCCGACAACGGGAGAAGAAAAGCTTCATTCCGGTATTGATTTCGCAGCCGAGCAGGGAACTGCCGTGACAGCGGCAGCAGGTGTCACGCAGGGATCAGATTGCACCGTAGGAAGTACCGGTACCAGTACCGGGCCGCATCTGCACTTTGCGGTCAGCAGAGACGGAAAATATGTGAAGCCGCTGTTTGCGGACGGCGGGGATTACTCTGTATTGCAAAGTTCCTGATAAGATACCGCTCATACCCTTTTACCCCCTGCTTAAGGCAACTTACATTTCAAATTTAACAGCTTACTTCAATGTGCATTCTTCGGCAGGGTGTTTAAGTCCATGCTGAAACATCAAGTCTCCAACGCCTAATATAGTTTTCATTTTCCGAAAAGAAACGGGGCATTCAATGCCGGTTGACAAGGTTACGGTATGCTGTTTCCGGTCTATTTTCTGGATATGATGCTTATTGATTAGATAAGATTTATGGCAGAGTAGAAAATTTTCGTTCAATGTTTCTGCTATTTGACGGAGAGAGCCAATCTGTTCATAGATTCCTTCGCTGGTAAAAATTCTGATTTTATGGGAATTTGGCAAAGTCTGCAGACATATAATGTTTTCCTGTTTGAGCAGCAGGATTTTTTCTCCGATGTTCAGGCGGATTGTCTTGTGGATATCATTATTCTTAGAAGAAAAAAGGTCTTCCGCATAGAGAAGGCACTGCTTAATACGAGAGGGAACTTCTTCCGGAATATCTTTCAAAATATAATCCATAGCTTCCACACGGTACAGGAAGGTCATGACAGAAAGTTCGCTGTGGACAGTAATAAACACAATAAAGCCTCTGGGGTCATACTTCCGAATCATCTGGGCAAGTTCAATTCCGGAACAGGTATCGTCCTTTAAATCCACATCCAGAAAATACAAAAAGGGGGGAGAATTTTCGGAAATATAGCGCAGAACAGAGTCCGGCCTGTCAGTAGATAATACTATCTGCATATCCAGCTCTTCAATACAAATATTATTTTTTAGCAGATTTTCTAAATAGGTTCTGTATTCCCTCTGGTCATCACAAATAAGAATGGGGAGCATCATAATCCTCCTATTGCCTGGTCAGTTGCAGCAGTTGGGTAAAACTGCCGTCTTTGTATTCGGTGTTTAATAACGCTTGCGGATATCTGTCAAGGAGAGCCTTGGCTTCATGCAAACCGATTCCGGAATGTCCGCTTTTGCCGGAATATCCCTCCATGAAAAGCTCTGAAATATTTGTTATGGGTAATGAGGAATTGGTTATGCGTAAGTAATCCTGTTCCCCATTACAAAGTATGCCGATATAAAGTTCCCGTTCAGAAGTAGGCAGGGCTGCCTCTATTGCATTGTCCAGGAAAATACCAAGTATCCGAATCAGATCCGGAATATCCATATTGATTTCGGTAATGATTTCCGGAATATCGACGGTGACATGAAGCCGGCAATCGGCAGCTTTCAGTACTTTGGTATAGAGAAGTCCCTTTAGTTCCATGATTTTCATATTACTTAATCTGCCAATATAGTCATCTTCTGAAATAAGCTTTCTTCCATCAGGCAGGAGCTTTTCCCGGTAATACTGCTTTAATTCATCAAAACGTTCCTCTTCCAGATAAGAATACATGGAAGAGAGAATGTTCATATAATCGTGTTTAAATCCCCGTATCTCCTGATACAGGTTCTCCAGTCTGTCGGCATATTCACTTAAGCTTTCCGCCTGTGTGATTCGTGCTCTAAGTTCATAATCTTCCTGCATGGTTTTATTGAGCTGCCAGATTATGATTCCTGTTGAGAGAAAAAACAAGAAGAATAAGATTCCATTAAACAACAAAACAGGTGAGGTGTATCCAATATAATTTCCAAATACCACATTAAAAACAAAAATCAGACCGCACAAGATGATTTCCAGAGATATCAGGTATAAAATTTTCTTTTTGTTTCCATTTTCAGAAAGAGGAATCAGTTTTTCACGAATCAGTTTTCGATAAAACTGTCCTGCGGGATAAGTGACACTGTGCATGATGCATGCCTGTATCACATTAAAAAAGAAATAGTAGAGCATGCTTTCGTGTAGAAAATCCGTTCCCAGCCCTGAAAGATGCAGGATGGCAATAATGATATAGTTGACAGATACGCCAAGTATATAATTCAGCGCCATGCCTAATGCATTAAAAAGAGGATGCCTTTGCAGGAATACAATAAAAAGGTACACCAATGCAAAGGAAATGGTGTTGCTTAATATACCAGTTGAGTGCAGCATGAGAAAGTAAATAGTAGCACAACATAAGAAAACGACAAATTTATGGAGAAATTTTAAACGTTCAAAGCACATATTGGTTAAGCTTGAATTAATATAAAAAGTTGAAATTATACTGTACAACAACCATGAAGAATTCATATTCGTCCTCTTAATTAACGTTCAGGATGATTTTTCTTACGTTCATGAATATTTTGATAAAAGGCATTATTTTTATGTTATATTATAGACTAACGGAAGGGAAAAAGCAAAGTGTGTCACAAATTAGCGGAATTTATTATTGCATGGTGTGAAAGCATTTATGAGTTGGACGAATATGGTCATGTTAAAAAAGTTTATGGAATGGAAGTTTTCCTGGAAAGTATATGGAAGCTGATTGGACTTTTGGTGATTGGAAATTTGGCAGAGAATAGAGGACAGTTTTTTGTGTCAATTATTTGTTTTTCCTTACTAAGAATCTTTGCGGGAGGAAGACATTCCAAATCAAGTATAGTATGTTTTCTGTTTATGATGTCAGTAGGACTATTTCCAGCAATTATTTTGAAGCAGGCAAATATTCCGATTGCAGTAAATATTGTAATTTTTTGTGTAATATTTATGTTGATTTGGGTTTATGTACCAAGCATATTGTATTCTACAGATAGAGCAATGAAAAGGAAGGTTCAGGCAACTATTATAGTAATGGTATATATGGCAGTTTTTTGGCATACATCAGATTTGGGTATCAGAAATGCAATATTATTTGGAACACTGACGGAAGCAATAACTTTAATAAAAGGGAGGCAAAGAAAACTATGGAAAAAATGGACACAAATAAATTGAAAGTAAAGATATTGAGGGCATTTTTAGACATTGCAGATTATTTTTCTGATTTTAAAAATTCTAAAAGTATACCATTTACAACATATGAGGTAGAAATACCTGATATGTTAAGAGAAAAAAAGCATGACAATGATATATAAATCGAAATAGTTAGTAAAGCAGGGATAAAGAAACATAATTTATACAAAAGGCTGGTGTGTATGATTATATGTATTAGTGGAAATTATCGAAGTGGTAAGAGTGGGTTTGGGGTGGAAATTTCAAAGAAATTAGGAATTAAGTATTATTCTATGCGTGTATTAGCTAAAGAAGAAAAAACTAAATACAATACTGATTTTGTTGATTGGTCTGAAAAAATAGAATTGTTGGATAATAAATTGATTGACATAAGAATAATGGAATTGGCAAGGCAGGGAAATTGTTTGCTTGACTTTCGATATGCGGCCATGTTGTGTAAAAAAAGTAATATTGATTATATTGGAATTTGGATCACATCAAGCATAGCATCAAGAATATATGGGAATTCATATTGTTGGAAAAAGTCAGAGGAAGAAACAGAAAAGATTATATTGAATAGAGAATTATATGAAAAAGATATCTCTAAGAAAAATTATGGTTTAGATTTTTCGTCAAAGGAATATTATCATTACTTTGTGGATTTATCGCCATATTGGTATCCAATATCAGTAGTGTCAAAAGAAGGATTTAAGTTTGGAGAGTTAATAGATCAATATTTTAATACATTAAGAGAAAGATGAGTGACGAAGATGATTGAAAAAGAGGTAAAATATCAAATTACGAATCCTATTCAATTGATTGAACAATTAAAAAAACAAAAAGCCGTTTTTAGAGGCTACCATTTAGAAAAAACAATCAGAATAGATAATGAGGCATGGACATTTTCTAATGCGGGTACATTTATAAGACTTAGGACAGGTTTCAAAAATACATTGACATTGAAAAAAGCAAGAATGAAAAATAGTGAAGTCAGTGAACGTTTGGAGTTGGAAGTTGAAATTGATGATATTGATGTTTGCCGCAGAATATTTGAGGAAATAGGGCTGACGGACAGTTTAGTAATGGAAAAATATAGAATGATGTGGGAAATAGACGGAACTGCAATTACAATTGATGAACTTCCGTTTGGAGTTTATGTAGAGATTGAAGGACCAATTCCTAAAATTAAATTGTTATCAGAACTGCTAGGATTTCAATTTGAAAATAGATTGATATTAACCTATTGGGAAATATATAGAGATTTAATGGATTTATCTGGGGAGGAACATTATGATCCGAATATCTTGTTCCCAGATGGTTATGTTTCAAAGTTAATTCTTGAATAGATTTGAAATTTTTGGTGCTTTATGTCGGATATGTTTGAAGAGTATTGCTCGGATTTCGGAGTTTCCAGAAGATGTGGGATGGGAAAAGGATTTAAGACTCATTGGGTTTGATTCTTTAGCTATTATTCGTCTGATAGTGGAAATTGAAGAAAAATATGAATTTGAATTTGCCGATGAATATATGCATCCTGATAATATTTTTAATTACTGCAGGTTATGTGAGGCTGTCAGCAAATATGGAAAACAGTAAGATAGTGAGTAAAAAATATGAAAACAAAAGGGTATAAAAAAAGAAAAAAGACGATTAAGACAATTATTTGGGCATTTTCGCTTGCATGGAAATTTGATAAGGTTATGTTGATTGGCTGTTTTTTTTTAGTTTCTGTAGTTTCTATGTTACCGGCCGTAGCACTGTCTTACAATCAGGCAATTATTGCTGCATTGGATAGATATGTACAATTTGGAGAAGGTTTTTTTGGAGAAATTGTAAGTCAAATACTCGTTTTTGGGCTGCTGACAGCGCTGGCCGGTTTTTCAAACCGATTGAACGAAGAATTCATTTATTCTATTATGTTTGATTCCTATTATTTTGGAATGGAAGAAATGTTGATGGATAGTGTACAAACTTTTACCATGCAGGAACTATTGGTAAAAGAAATTAATGACGACTTTAATTCTTGTGTGAAACGAGAAGGTTCCCTAACAGATTTTATCAGTGGTTCATGTACTCTTGCAGGAAAATTAGTGGGATTCGGCTCTCTTCTTTTTGTTGCTTTTTTCCGATCCCGCATGGTCTTCTTAATTTCAATGATGTACTTAGTTTTGATTATTTTAGTCAACTTTCGGTTTATGGATAAACTTCGTGCTGGATGGAACCGTGTCAAACAAAAAGAACGACTTTCAGAATACTATGAAAAGATGGTAGAAACCAGAGAATGTGCTAAGGAAATTCGGTTGTTTCGGTCAAAGGATTACCTGATAAGTCGGTGGAAGGAGACTTATCAGGCTGTATTTGATTATGAGAATGAGAATAATTTGGCAGTGGAAATTCGGACGCTTGTCAGTGGACTGGGATTTTACTTTTTTCTGACAGTTATGATTATTTATTCTTTGTTTCTGACGGCTCAAGGGCGGATGTCGCCAGATGTACTTTTAGTACTTTATACTTTGGGGATGAACTTTTATACCGGCGTATCAAGCATAGCGGGAACACTGCTATTTACAAGTTATGGTTTGTACGCCTTGGAACAGCAATATCGATTTTTTGGACGGAAGTATGTCAAAACAGCTGAGGAAGCGAAAGGAGAATACGGGAAAGTTTCAACAGAAGAAGATACAGTTTTTGAAGCAAGGAATGTATCGTTTTCCTATCAAAAGGGGAAAAAAGCGATAGACAATTTATCTTTCCGGATTAGAAAAGGGGAAACGGTAGCGCTTGTAGGGCTTAATGGAAGCGGAAAATCTACTCTGGTTAAGCTGCTGTTAAAGTTATATGAGCCGGATGAGGGAGAATTTTCTTTTTTTGGGATTCCTTATAGGCAAATAGACGAAGGAAAATTGCAGAATAATATTGGTATATTTTTTCAGGATTTTTATTTATTTCATGTTCCTATTGGAGAAAATATTGGGTTTGGGGATGTGGAACACATAATGGATGCATCCAGAATCGAAAAAGCGATAGAGAAAGGTTATGCCCGGCGGATAGTGGAGAAGGCTCCATATGGTCTTAATACCTATATTCATAGGGATGTGGAAAAGGAAGGCATGGAGTTTTCAGGAGGAGAAAGTCAGAAACTGGCTATGGGACGCACTTATATGAGTGATAAGAATGTGTTGATTTTCGATGAGCCGGCTTCCATGCTGGATCCGATATCAGAGTTGGAACAATTCATGCAAATTCAATCTATGGCAGAGGAAAAGACAGCGATTTTGATTAGCCACCGGATAGGGTTTGCGAGGTTGGCAGATCGAGTTATACTTATGGATCAGGGAAGGATTGCAGAGATGGGAACTCATCAGGAATTGATGGATAAGAATGGTTTGTATGCAAAGTTTTTTTATGAACAGGCAAGATGGTATCAGGAGAAGATAAATGCGTAAGATTAAAGATGTTCGATATTTTGTTCAATCTGTTTATTTAAGTGTAAAATTGAAAAGCCCACTATCATTAACGATAAGTATTTTGGCTTTTGGAATGGCTTTTCTGCCAATGCTGATTTCCTTGCAGCTTTCTTATTTTACGGATCAAGTGCAGCAGTTGTACTATCAGGAAACAACTGTCAGAATGGCAATCATGTCTTTCTTTTTATTGGCGGGTTTGTACATTTTGCAGGCGTTTTTTACTTTTCTCCAGAATTATTGTGTTAAGGAAGACAGTGTACGTATTAAATATTATATAAAAGAAAAGATCATGGAACTTATGGCATCGGTTCCATATCGGTATTTAGAAAATAATGAAGGATTCGGCGAGAAAGTAGATTTTGTTAAAACATATGCGGGGGAAAAAGCAGCGGGTAGTGTATCCCTTTTATTTGGGTGGTTTGCATCTATACTTTCTTTTGCTAGTGTGGCAGTATTGCTCTTTTCTATCAATGGATGGATGATAGCAGTGTTGGTGGGCACTTGTATTCCGGCAGTAATTCTTTCTTTTTTACAGCAGGACGAAACTTATCGCCAACGAACTAAGTGGATGAAAGAAGGAAGGCTGACCATACACTATTCCAGTATCTGTAGGGACAAGATTGCTATTAATGAGATTCGGTTTTTGGGGTTGTATCCATACCTTAAGCAGAAATGGAGAAACCTTTCGCAAATATATGTTGAGAAAAAAAAGAAAATTATTAAAAAGCACGTTACATATAATAGCATTGCAGATTTTTTGCGAAGCGGGGTATATGTGGTAGTGGTTTTAATGGCGGCAGTAGAGATTTTTCGGCATCCGGAAAAAGGACTTGGAACCTTTATGCTAGTCATTTCCGCATCTGGTCAGCTTCAGGCAATCACAACAAAACTTCTTGTAAATGTTATTAGTATTCTTGCAGATATGAAATATATGAAGGATTTTTTTCAATTTTTGGAAATGGAGAGGGAAGAAGAAAGTGAATTAGGTGAAAATTTTAACCAAATGGATATTGTTTTTGAAAATGTAACATTTACATACCCGGGCAGCAATTGTATGGCGCTTGATGGGGTATCTGTGGAAATCAGACAGGGAGAGAAGATTGCTGTTGTGGGTGCTAATGGTAGTGGTAAGTCTACTTTCGTGAATATGCTTTGTGGATTTTACCAGCCTGACAGTGGAAAGATAAAAGTGAATGGTGACGAAATTTCTGAAATAGTAAGTCGGGTAAGGCAGTCAATATCTGTAGTTTTTCAACATTTTTGCCAGTACCAGGATACTTTGCGAAATAATATTACTATTTCAGATCCATATAGGCAGGAAGAGAGTGCGATATGGGAACTGGCAAAAAAAACCGGTGCAGATGAGGTGATACAGGGAAAAGATAAGAAACTGGATGAAATGATAGGGATTTTTTCGGAAAGCGGTGACAATTTATCTGGTGGTCAATGGCAGAAGATAGCGATAACCAGAGCATTGTACAGGAAAGGGGTTTGTATTTATATTTTGGATGAACCTACGGCAGCTTTAGATCCGGTAGCAGAAGCAAATATTTACCGAAATTTCAGTACCATGACTGAAAATAAAACTACAATTCTTATTTCTCATCGTTTGGGAATTACCAGTGTGGTAGACAGGATTTTGGTGTTTGATAAAGGCAGAATTGTGGAAGACGGAAGTCATAAGGATTTAATGAATTTAAATGGGGTATATGCTCATATGTACCGTTCCCAAGCCAGATGGTATCTATAAGGATTTTGGTTAGAATAAGAGATTTGTAAAAAATTGCAGTCAATTGGAGTGTATAGATAAATGAGTATTGCAGAGAAAGTAAATTTACCGTTTATGATAGATGAGACATTGCAATGTTATATAAGTAATGCTTTTTTTGGAGGAGTGTTGTCGGCATTTAATAATATGGAGGAATGGATTGCAGAACATTATATACAAATGTTCTATGTTTCTGACAGATTTGTTTTGAATACAGATAAGTTAGAATCACAGATTAATTATTATGGTGCATGGTCCGAGCCTATACAATTGTTTGAATGCCAATATATAGAGAGTAAAGTGGTGGATAATGTCAATATTGTTGATGTAATAAAAGAAAATATTGGAAATGGATATTATTGTTATACTTATTTTAATGAAAGATATGTGGGAAAGTATCGTGATACTTCTCATGATGTTATTATTTTTGGAAAAGAGAACCTTCAAGGGAAATTTCAATTTGCGGGATATTTTAATAATCATTATGGAATAGGGGAAATAAGTTATGAACTTTTTCGGGAAGCATTTGAAAGTGGTTATTACATTGCATTGAATAGCCATCATATGATTGAACAATATGTTAAATTTTTCAAACCTAGATTTGACGAAAAAACAAGATATCTTTTGAATATAAAAAATTTAATAAGCAGGGTAGAGGAGTATTTAAATAGTATAAACACAGGAGAATTGAATAAGGGGAATGATAAAAATCATTTTATGTACGAACTACCTAATAGTTATTATGGGTTATCATTATATAGGAAATGGCAGGAAGAATTGACATTTTGTCTGTGTCATAAAAATCGAATTGATTTTAGAAAATTCCATGTGGTATATGAACATAAATTGATGATGCAAAAACGACTAAATATCTTAGAGCAAAAGTATGGAAATATTTTTGAAAATGAAAAAAAACTTGCGGTAGAGTTAATGAATTTTGCATATGAGATTCGAGTTTTAGCACTAAAATTTAATAATACGAAAAAAAATGAAATTTTGGAACATATCATAATGAAAATAAACACATTAGAGAAATTGGATGAATTTTTTATGAGAAAATTTCTTAAAAAGTTAATGGAGATATCTTTGGCTTGTAATGATAGTAGATTTGAAAGAAGATAAAATTATTAAAGAGTTGGAAGGAGATGAGTTTTATTAATCGACTTTTAAGAGAGTTGCTATATCAATTAAAGAAAAGCAAAGATAATATTGCTATTATATGTGACCAAGACAGACTTACATATAGAGAACTGGATGAAATGTCAGATATAGTAAGTTGTAATTTACTAAAGGTATCAAAAAAGAAAAATATAACAGTGGCATTGTTTTTTGAAAGAAATATTAATTATATAATTACTTTGGTTGCAGTAATTAAATCTGGAATTGCTTTTGTTCCCATAAGCAGAGAGTTTATAAAAGAAAGAATTGACTATATTATAGGTAATAGCAATGCAAATATGGTAATTACTAATATTGATCTTGAAGATCAATCCTTAGAAATTATACATTTTAATGAGTTAATAATAACAGGGAATGGAATAGCTATAAATGATAAAGCAATGGAAGATGATAATGCATACGTCATTTATACATCAGGTTCTACAGGGAGTCCTAAAGGAGTTCCTATAACTTATAATGCATTATATAATTTTTATAAAAGCTTTCCTTTAGAGATTGGTATGTGTCCAAATAGCAGGATAATGGCAACAACATCTTTTTCTTTTGATATTTCAATTATGGAATTAATCATACCATTATTGATAGGTATGGAAATTGTTTTAATTAGTGAAAAGGAGTTTCATAGTCCGCGGAAAATATGTAATTCTATTAAGCAATATGTCCCTGACTTTTTACAGGTGACTCCTACTTATATTAATTACTTACTTGCATATAGCCGTAATTTTGACATATTTAGAAATGTAAAAAATATAATTGTTGGTGGTGAGAGGTTTCCGGATAAACTTCTTACTGATTTACAGAAAATAAATGGTTTGATGATTTATAATGCTTATGGGCCAACAGAGGCAACCATTTGGGCATCTGTTGGAAATTTGACATATTCTAGTTATGTTCATGCTGGAAAAGCAATTAAAAATATGTCAATTGTTTTGTTGGGCAAAGAAGGAAATATCGTGGATGAAGGAGAAATAGCGATATCAGGATTGGGATTGATGGCGGGGTATTATCATTTTAAGGGGGAAGAAAAAAATATATTTATTGATATAGAAGGTAAAAGATATTATAGAACAGGCGACATGGGATATTTTGATGACGAACATAATATTATTATTAAAGGAAGAAAGGATAATCAGGTTAAAATATATGGGCACAGGATTGAATTAGAAGATGTGGAAAATTGTTTGACACAAAATACCGATATAAAAGCGTGTGTTGTTGTGCTTTTTTTTGGTGTTCTGATATGTTATTACGAAACAGAAAAAGCAAATTTAAATGTGATAAAGAAACAGGCATTAAAGAAAATTTCTTCTTATATGATCCCCAAATATTTTTATAAGGTAAAATGTATTCCGGTTAATGCAAATGGAAAAACAGATAGAAAGGCAATTGAAAATATGGATTGCTTAAGGATAAAAAAAGAAATTTTTGGAGTAATGGAGGAGATGGTATCTTGTGAGTTGAAAGCTGATATGCCGATTGAAAGTATTTTTGTTTCTTATGATGAATATATAAAATTATTAAAAAGGATAAGTAAGAATTTTAAAGTAAAACTTGATATTGAAAAATTGAAAGATGATTATTTTTTGACAGTAAATGAACTTTCAGATTATATTACTCATGTAGTTCAAGAGAATCGATAGCATACAAAATTTGCATTTTAATGAGTATTAGTTTAATTATGTTGGCTTGCTGAAAGTAAGCACCAATTGGAATGAATAAATATGAGAGCACAAGAAGTTGCAAGGGGTATTTGATATTACATTCAGGTTACACATTATATGTAATAAGCCAAGAGGATATATAAGATTTACTAGTAACTGTTCAGAACCCCCTATGCAAAGATGATGTCAAAGTTGCCATCTAAGGCTTCCCTGATTGCTGTG
>CAYMUW010000020.1:0-54654 GCA_964393865.1 uncultured Lachnospiraceae bacterium | reverse complement strand
TAGAACTGTCATTGTTCAGGATCCTTCTCATCCGTTCATTATCATTGCGGAGAAGATTGTTTTCATTTTTGAGTTTGTCACATTCCTTTGTAAGGACAGTATTTTTCTGCTTGAGGGAAGAAACCTCTTCACGGAGAGAAGCGTTCTCCTTGCGCAGGCTTACCACTTCGCTTGTGAGGCTTTTGATTTCCTGATGGTTCTGTTTCTGCTCAGATTCAAGGCTGTCAACCCTGGACATGACTTCCATCAGCTGTTTGTAGAGCCCTTTTTGATAGTTACCACCCACGACGCTTCTCCTCCTTTCTGAATACTGATATGAACGAGTATAGCAGAACTGCGGAGAAAAAGCGAATTTTGAGCAGGGAAGCGTTCGTCATTTTGACTGTGGAAAAGAGGCCGGGCATAGAAAGTGATGTGGATAGAAAATCTTTTCAAAAGAAGGCAGCGGCTGAAAAATATCATAAGACAGCAGGATTAGCATGGCATCGCCACAAAGTTATCCACATTTTTTATAAAAACAGGAAAACATAGGTTTTTATCCACAATTATGAGTTGGGGTAACTTGAAAAATCTTTCAAAATTTCGTCATGTTTTTTGAGGGGGTGTCTGAACTGTTACTGAACTGTTACTTAAAAACATCTTTTTTCTATTTTTTTCTTGTGTTTTGATATCTTTTCCTGTATAGTTAAATGAAAAGAAGATACTGTTTCAAGCCTAAAACGTCCAACGGGGGATTTGTATTAGGTTATGTTATGTTGTTTTTCCCCCGAATAATTACATGCTTTATTTGGAGGATTTACTACAAGGTAAATTCTTTTTTTATATTCATTCTCAACTATCTATTCTTATGACAAAGGAGACTATTTATGGAAAATGTAATGAGCACCATCGAACAAGTGAACAGTGCCATAAACGGTGTGGTATGGGGCATTCCCATGCTGATCCTGATTATCGGTACCGGCATCTACATGACAGTAGGCATGAAATTCTTCCAGATTACAAGGATCAAACACTGGATGAATGAAACCTTTCTGGCAATCTTTAAAAAGAAGCATGTAACCGCCCACACAGACAAAGGGGAAGCATCCATTTCCCAGTTTCAGGCTCTTTCTACCGCCCTGGCTGCTACCATCGGTGTAGGTAACATTGCCGGTGTTGCAGGCGCTATTATTACCGGCGGTGCAGGAGCTGTATTCTGGATGTGGATTTCCGCAATCTTCGGCATGATGACCAACTATTCCGAAAATGTACTGGGTATCTTTTACCGCAGAAAAAATTCTAAGGACGAATGGTCCGGCGGCGCAATGTACTATCTGCAGGACGGACTGAAAGGGAAAAAGGTCATTGGTATTCTGGCAAAGCCTCTTGCAATTTTATTTGCAATCTTCTGTGTTCTGGCCTCCTTCGGTATTGGAAACATGACGCAGGTACATGAAATTGCAAGCTCTCTGCAGGATACCTTTAAAATACCTCCCCTTGCTACAGGCATTATTATAGCTGTTGTTGCCGCTCTTGTTATCTTAGGCGGCATCAAGGCAATCGGAAACGTAGCGGAAAAAATCGTTCCCTTCATGGCATGCGCATACATACTTGGAACCATCATTGTATTAATCTTAAATATTACATCCATTCCGGCAGTATTCAGCGCCATCTTCTCTAACGCCTTTGGACTTCGTCCCATTGCAGGCGCAACCGTCGGTATTATGATTAAGCAGGCAATGACCATGGGATTCAAGCGCGGCGTATTCTCTAACGAAGCCGGCCTTGGCTCCTCCGTTATGGTACACTCTGCTTCTAACGTAAAAGAACCGATTATTCAGGGTATGTGGGGAATTTTTGAAGTATTTTTTGATACCATTATTGTATGTACCTTAACAGCCTTCACCGTACTCTGCTCCGGTCTGGTTAATCTGGAAACAGGAGAAATCCTTACATCCGCTACCGGCGCATCCCTGGTAAGCGAAGCCCTTTCACAGGGTCTTGGCTCTCTTGCCGGAGGCTTCGTGGCAATTGCAATCTGTCTGTTTGCCTTTACAACGGTTCTTGGCTGGTCCTTCTATGGCACCAAGTCTTGCGAGTATTTATTCGGTACAAAGGCAACTGTTGTTTACAAGATTATCTTTGTTGTCTGCATTGTATTCGGTGCCACCATGAGCTTTGATCTTGCATGGGCGATTGCAGACACCTTAAATGCACTTATGGCGATTCCCAACCTGATCGGTGTACTGTGCCTGTCCGGTACGGTATTTGCCATCACCAAGAACTATACAGACCGCAAGATTACCAAAACAGACCCTTCAGCAAAGCCTATGCTTTCCTTTGATCCCGCTATTCAGGAAATGCAGGAAAAGGCTATAGCCAAGGAAGAAGCATAACCGAAAGCAATGCTGTAATTACAACACTTTTCTATTAAACGAAAACGGGCTGCCGCACTTTTCAAAAGATTTTCTGCGGCAGCCCGTTATTTACTTTTATTTTATTGCTTTACTACATCCATGATAAATCGTTGTTGTTTTTATTCTCAGAGCTGTACTGAACCGGCTGTTGCGGCGGCTGCTCCCCCAGCTTTTGCATTGCAAGTCCGACATAAAGCAAAGAAATTCCAAAATTAATAATAGTGAAGTAGGGAATACTGATAGGCAGCAGTGAGACAATCGCCTTTATAAGCAGCGGCAGCGTTCTGCTATAAATTCCCAAAAGATATAACTGCCCAAAGGTAAGTTTTATTTTCATGCAGGATGCTATAATCATTCCGAAAAGCGCCACAAACAACACGCCAAAGAAAAACAGCGCCGTTATCCAAAAATAAACAAAGGTATACACCAATGCAATAAAAACATACATATAGGGCACCCAGCTCATCAGCTTTTCCTTGCTAAATTCCCAATCCAAATCCTCAAAATAAAGCTCCATCACTTCCCCACTGCCCTTTATGATTACCTTTTCCGAATCCATCAAAATAGCCTGTCTGTAATCAACGAGATATTGTTTCATTTCATCAGCACCGTAAAAAACATAGTAGGGATCGGTATCTATGTAGACATATTGATCATCCATCTCATATTCAATGACGTCATCCACCCATAAGGTTCCATCCGACAGCTCAAAATCGGGCACCTCTTCTTCAATCAATTTGATCAGATTGGAGGAACCGATTTGCGATACCAAAAACGGAGCTGCATAGGCTATCAGGAAATAAAACAGCATCAGCACCAGCCCAAAACCAAATACTTTGATTTTTTTGTTCTTTAAAAATTCCTTATAGCTTTTAATGCTATATATGGACAACGCCATTTCTTTAAATATATTCATACTCTCATCCTCCTATAAAATGTTATCGTTGGGCACACGAATTTTAAGCGCCTGTTTGCGGTTATTAATTACAACCTGACTGTGCTTTCCGCCAAATTCTCCGTCCAATGTCCATGCCACCTCTTCTTCTGAAAAAATCTTAAGGGACGAAGCCTTAAAGCAGTACATCAGCTCGGTATTAATGTTTCTGTTAAGCAGTGCCACCATAATGGTATTTAATTCCACTGGATTAGAGGGCATTTTAATTAATGTAACCTCAAATTCTCCGTCATCCAGCTGCACATACTTTCCTGTAATTCTTTTAAATCCTCCCACCGAAAGGGAATTGGTAATCATTCCAAATATAAAGTCCCCTTCTATGACCTGATCTTCGTATGTAACCTTTAAATGATAAGATTTGATATTGGAAAGGCGTTTCACTCCCTCCAAAATGTATGCCATATGTCCGAGAACATTTTTCACATCCTGAGGCGTCTCATAGGACACCTCCGTAAACATGCCAAAGGCGGCAATATATACAAATATATCATCATTAAAGCTTCCAATGTCACAGGCAAAGTCCCTGCCCTCCACAATCACCCGGGCAGCCTCCGTCATATTTTTAGGGATTTTGAGACTGCCTGCAAAATCATTGGTGGTTCCTGCAGGTACATATCCGATGGGCAGTCTTTTTTCGCATTGCATCATTCCGGTTACCACCTCATCCAAGGTGCCGTCCCCTCCGCTGCACGCAATGATATCATAATAATCCGGCTTTCTTTCCGCAACAGCCTTGATACCATCTCCTCTTGCCAAAGTGGGGGATACCGTAACTTCAAAATCTGCCCTTGCAAAAATATCTATGATATCCAGCATTCTGTTTCTGATTTTTTCCTTGCCTGCCTTTGGATTATAGATAAAAAGCATTTTCTTTTTTTCCATAAGTTTCTCCCATTATTTAAAAAGAGCAAAGCGCTTTTGCTTTGCTCCCTCTCAATCTAGTTAATCAGCACTGCTGTTTTTTCCGCTTAAATAATTTTCGATATCTTCCAAAGCCATCTTTTCGTCATCGCCATCTGCAATAACCTTAACGGTTTCACCTGTTCCAAGTGCCAGACTCATCATTCCCATAATGCTCTTTGCATTTACTTTTTTCCCCTCTGCTTCAATATAAACAGAACTTTCATGCTGGCTTGCCACCTGCACAAGCATGGCAACGGGTCTTGCTTCCAGTCCCCCTGATAACTGGATGGTAATAGACTTTTCAATCATAATCTCTCCTCCTTACGCCTTTAGCTTTTCAGCTAATTCACTGAGTTTCCGCAATCTATGATTTACACCGGATTTCCCCACCGGTGGATTAAGGTGGCTGCCCAGCTCCACTAAAGAGCTTTCCGGGTATTTCAGCCTGATCTCTGCCATTTCACGAAGGTTGTCCGGCAGATTGGACAATCCATAATGCTTCTGGATAAGCTGTATATCTTCTATCTGCTTGCTGGCTGCATTGACTGTTTTGGTAATATTGGCAGCTTCACAGTTTACCTGTCGGTTTATGGAGTTTCTAACCTCCTTTTCCACCCGAAGACTTTCTAACTGCATCAATGCACGATGTGCTCCCATCACATTAAGCAGATCAACAATTCCCGCACCTTCTTTTAAATACACCACAAAATACTTCTTCCGCTTAATAATCTTTGCTTCAATATCAAAGCTTCCTATCGTCTGTTTAATCTGCAGTGCCCATGGCTCATGCTCACAGACAAACTCCAGATGATATCCCTTATTCGGATCACTCATAGAACCAAGGCACAAAAAAGATCCCCGCAAAAAAGCTCTCCTGCAGCAGCTGTTCCGGAGAAGAATAGGATGAACCCCCTCCGAAAGCTGATGCATTTGCCCGCTTTCATCCAGTATCTTAACAGCTTGAAGTATTTTTTCTACAATATTTTTAATAATAAAGGTTTTCTTCAATAATGTAAAGTATTTTCTGGACACAGAGGGATTTTCCGAAAGAATTGCAATTTCCTTTTCGCCGTTTTTCCCTTGTACAACTCTGCATCCGAAATGGATCAGGGCTGCCAGCTCTGCAATCTGGCAATGCCTGGAGCTGGGTATCACATTTTCCAGTTCTTCCTTTACATTTGATGAAAACGACATCCCTACCTCACTCTTATCACCACATCATGATACGCCTTGTCCCACATCACGATGAGAAATTTTCAGACCATAGCTGCCTTTATTCTTCATGCGGGCATATAACTGATTTGCCAGCGTCACGCTTCTATGCTTTCCGCCTGTACAGCCAATTCCGATAACCAGCTGATACTTTCCCTCCTTAATATAATTGGGAAGCAAAAACTCTACCATATCGGCCAGCTTGTCAATAAAAATATGTGCCTCCTGAAAGCTCATTACATAATCCTGAACCTCTTTATCATTTCCGGTTTTATATTTTAATTCATCAATATAAAAAGGGTTGGGCAAAAACCTGACATCAAATACCAGATCCGCATCCGCCGGAATGCCATACTTAAAGCCGAAGGAAAGAATATTTACGATCAGACTGTTGTATTCCTTATTCTGCACAAAAATACGGTCCAACTCCTCCTTCAGCTCTCTGGTAAGCAGATTGGAAGTATCAATCACATAATCGGATTTATTTCTGATATCGCTTAAAATACCTCTTTCCTTGCGAATGCCGTCCTCGATCCTGCCGTCCTGGGACAAAGGATGCATTCTTCTCGTTTCCTTATACCGTTTCAGAAGGGTTCTGTCGTTTGCCTCCATAAAAAGAATTTCAAGGGAATAACCGTTGTTCTTCAGCTTTTCCAGTATTTTTTGAACATCCGCAAATGCCTGATCCGCACGCACATCAAGCCCCAAAGCCACTTTGGTAACCTCACCGCCCGGCGCTGCAATCAGCTCTACAAACTTTTCTATTAAGGAGACAGGAAGGTTGTCTACACAGTAAAAACCTACATCCTCCAGCATCCTCAGCGCGGTACTTTTGCCGCCGCCGCTCATTCCCGTAACTACAACAAAGCGCATTCCTTCCTCCTAAAAATCACCCAGAAAAATCACTTCCGGTTCCAGTGTCACTCCGAACTTATCCTTAACCCTGTCACATACTTCCTGTATTACCTCTGCCACATCGGCTGCTGTTGCCTTTCCCGTATTCACCACAAATCCGCAATGCTTTTCGGACACTCTGGCCCCGCCGATTGAGTACCCCCTAAGCCCGGCATTCATAATCAGCTTTCCTGCAAAATATCCGTCCGGCCTTTTAAAGGTACTTCCCGCACTGGCAAACTCCAAAGGCTGCTTTTCCCTTCTTCTTCGGGCAAGCTCTTCCATTTTAAGTGAAATTTCCTCTTTATCGCCCCTGCAAAGCTTTAAACATACTTCCAACACGATAAAAGGCCTGTTTTTAATCACGCTGGTGCGGTATCCGAATTCCATGTCCTCTGCCAAAAGCTCCAGAGTTTCCCCCTGCTTATCCATTACGGTTACCCGCTCCACAACCTGCTTCATTTCTCCCCCGTAGGCTCCGGCATTCATTACCACACCGCCGCCTATGGTTCCGGGTATTCCCGAAGCAAATTCCAAACCTGTGAGCCCGTGCTCCAAAGCCGCTTTGGACACCTGAGACAGAAGCGCTCCCGCCTGTACCCTGATTCTGTCATCCTCCACGGTAACTTCATTCATCCTGTCACTAATCTGCAAAATGATTCCGGAGTATCCTTTATCGCCCACAAGCAGATTGCTCCCATTTCCCAAAATAAAAAAAGGAACCTCTATCTGCCGTAAATAGGGAACAATCCTTTTAAGCTGTTCCATGCTGCTGATCCGCACAAGACACTGCGCAGGTCCTCCCACCCGAAACGTGGTATGTCTGCACATGGGCTCCTCAGGAAGAATATCCTCCTCGGGCACATATGCAGACAAAAATTCATAGATAGATGAACTGATCTTTTCCACTTTTACACCTACTATTCTGATTAATTGCGGGCATCCAATACCAGTTTTGCCGCACCGTAAATTCCTGCATCATTTCCCAGAGTTGCAAGAGAAAATTTAACATTTCTGCTGCCGTGGAAAACATTCTCCTCATAATGAGGTTTAATATAATCTATCAAAATTTCTCCGGCCTTGGAAACGCCGCCGCCGATAACAATCGCCTCGGGATTTACTACGCATGCAATTGATGCAAGACAATCGCCCAAATATTTTCCAAACTCCTCTGCCACCTCCATGGCAAGCTCATCCTTTGCTTTAACTGCATCAAAAACGGTTTTGGCAGAAACCTCTCCATTTCGCAAAACGCTGTCCTTGCTGCTGTTTTTCAACTTTCTGTTTGCAAGTCTTGTCACACCGGTTGCAGAAGCATACTGCTCAAGGCATCCTGCATTACCACAGCCGCATTTTTCTGTTTCGCCATTCTCCACATGAATATGTCCGATTTCACCGCCGGCTCCAGTAGCGCCTGTAAGCATCTTTCCGCCAATAATAATGCCGCCGCCTACGCCGGTTCCAAGGGTTACCACGATCAGGTCGCTGCTTCCCTGTCCGCCGCCCTTCCACATCTCTCCAAGAGCAGCCACATTGGCGTCATTTCCTGCCATAACCGGCATTTTTAAGATTGCCTCCAGAGTCTCTTTAATGCTGAACACTCCCCATCCCAGATTAACGGCCTTATGAACTACGCCCTGTGCGTCAATGGGACCCGGTGCTCCCACACCTACACCTGCAACCTCCTCAGGTGCAATCCCTTTGTCACTCAGCTTCTTCTGAATGCTGTCCGCAATATCGGGAAGAATCAGACTTCCCCCATCCTGTGTTCTGGTGGGAATTTCCCACTTATCAAGGAGATTGCCCTCTACATCAAAAAAACCAAGTTTAACGGTAGTTCCTCCAATATCAACTCCAAATACGTACTGACTCATAACTGCCCCTCTCTTTATCTTTATTATTGTTCCGTAAAATTATTCATACAAATTGATCCCGTGCAAATTAGTACTGTACAAAATCAGACGTCATCCTCATCGTCATCACGCCCCTTGGTAAGAGATGCCTGTACTCTTCTGTAAAGTTCCTGCGCCGCATTGTAACCCATCTTTTTCTGACGGTGATTAACCGCAGCGGACTCACAGATAATGGCAAGATTACGTCCCGGACGAATGGGGATATTGTGGCATACCACCTTAATTCCCAAATATTCCGTGTATTCTTCCTCAAGTCCCAGTCTGTCGTATTCCTTTTCCTTATCCCAGTCCTCCAGACGGATTACCAGGTCAATGCTCTGGGTATCCTTAACACTGGATACACCGTAAAGCGTCTTTACATCCACAATACCGATACCGCGAAGCTCAATAAAATGTTTGGTAATATCAGGTGCAGAGCCTACCAGCGTTTCATCACTGACCTTCCGAATTTCCACCGCATCATCCGTAACAAGACGATGTCCCCTTCGAATCAGCTCCAGTGCCGCTTCGGATTTACCGATTCCGCTTTCACCCGTAATCAAAACGCCTTCACCATATACATCCACCAGTACGCCATGAACGGAAATACAGGGTGCAAGCTTTACATTAAGCCACCTGATAATCTCAGCAGTAAAAGCGGAGGTTGCCTGTTTGGTCATCAAAAGAGGAACCCCATGTGCAATGGCAGCTTCCATCAAAAGAGCGGCCGGTTTAAGTTCACGGCAGAAAACGATTGCCGGTATATCACAGGATAACAGCCTTTCGAAAATCTCCTTTTTTCTTGCCTCGGGAAGTCCTTCCATATAGGTATATTCCACAAAACCGATAATCTGCAGTCTGGTAGCCTCGAAATGTTCAAAATATCCGGCCATCTGAAGCGCCGGTCTGTTAATATCCGGCTGTGTAATCTTGATCTTGGAAATATCTATCTCAGGCGTCAGATTTTCCAGCTTCATCTTTACAATAATATCTTCCAGTTTAACACTCGCCATATCCCTGCTCCTTTTCCTCGCTCTTTTCTTCTGACATCTGCCAAAAATTTAAGGCTTACTTAACCTTCCGTCTGCTTTCGCCCCTGGGCTGATTATAACACAAAGCTTTTTTAACCTCAATAGCTCTGCGCCGGACTTTACTCTTTAATCAGGCTTTGCCTCCTGCCCGTGAAAGAAATTGTAGATTCCTTTTGCCACAGACTCCGGTATCTCATCTAATCCTGCCAGAGTCTCCACATCTGCGTTTTTGACTTCTTCTATGGTTTTAAACCGACGCATTAAAGCCTTTCTTCTTGAAGGTCCCACTCCCGGTATCTCATCCAGTACGGACTTGACCTGCGCCTTTGAGCGCAGAGACCTGTGATATTCAATGGCAAATCTGTGGGCCTCATCCTGAATTCTGGTAATCAGCTTAAAGCCCTCGCTGCCCCTGTCAATATCAATTTCTTCATTATTATAATACAACCCTCTGGTATTGTGATTATCGTCCTTTACCATACCACAGACGGGAATAGACAGGTTCAACTCCTGAAGTACCTGAAGCGTGACATTCACCTGCCCCTTGCCTCCATCCATAAGCAGAAGATCAGGAAATTTGGAAAAGCTGCCCAGATCATTTTCAAAATCCTTCTCCAACAGTTCCTTTCGTTCCTCCATGCCATGCACAAACCTTCTGGTCAAAACCTCCTTCATGCAGGCATAATCATCCGGCCCGGATACTGTTTTGATCTTAAACTTGCGGTAATCGCTTCTCTTGGGCTTTCCTTTTTCGTAGACCACCATGGAGCCCACATTGGCAAAACCGCTGATATTAGATATATCAAAGGCTTCCATTCTGTTTACCTCGGATAATCCCAAAAGTCCTGCAATCTCCTTCACTGCTCCAATGGTTCTTCCCTCTTCCCGCCTGATTCGTTCCTTATCCTGGGAAAGCACCAGCATGGCATTTTTGGCAGCCAGCTCCACCAGCTTTTCCTTGGAGCCAATTCTGGGCACCTTTATGTACACCCTGTTGCCCTTTCGCCTGGTAAGCCATTGCTCTATGACGTCCATATCCTCGATTGCTTCCTGCAGTATCAGCTCCCGCGGGATAAAGGGCGTTCCTCCATAAAACTGCTTCACAAAATCCTGTAATATCTGTGCCCGGGGTATTCCCGATACATGTGTCATATAGAAATGCTCCCGGCCAATCAGCTTACCGCCTCTTACAAAAAATACCTGCACCACCGCATCCTGTTCATCCGCCGCAAGCGCAATGATATCCTTATCTTCGCCATCGCTGCCTTCCATTTTTTGCTTTGTGGCAATCTGCTTCACACTGTTATATAAATCTCTATAGCGAATGGCCTCCTCAAATTCAAGATTTTCCGAAGCCTGCTGCATCTTCCGTTCAAGCTCTTTTAAGGTATCCTGATAGCTTCCGTTTAAAAAATCCAGCGCCTTCTTTACCTGCTCCTGATATTCCTCCTTTGAGACAAATCCCTGACAGGGTGCAAGACACTGCTTGATGTGATAATTCAGACAAGCCCTGTCACTTACGGCATCCTTCCCGCCATCCTTTAAAAAATTGCGATTGCAGGTGCGAAGCTGATACAGCTTATTAATCAGCTCAATGGTATCCTTCACAGCCCCTGCACTGGTATAAGGCCCAAAATATCTGGAATGATCCTTTTTCATCTGCCGGGAAAACAAGACTCTGGGAAAATCCTCCCCAACCGTTACCTTAATATAAGGATATGTCTTATCATCCTTCAGCATCGTATTATACTTGGGACGGTGCTCTTTGATCAGATTGTTTTCCAACACCAGAGCCTCAAGCTCCGAATCGGTAACAATATATTCAAACCTGCTGATCAGGGACACCATCTTATCAATCTGGGGACCTCTTCCGATATTTTTCCGAAAATAAGACCTGACACGATTATGAAGATTGATCGCTTTGCCAACATAAATAATATTGTCCCTGTCATCATGCATGATATAAACTCCCGGACAATTGGGGAGCTTTTTCAGTTCCTCCTGAATATCAAACATCTCATTCTCTCCGCTGCTTTCTAAACAACTCTGCCAACACACAAACGGACATCATTATAGCCAGCTTTTAATCCGTATAATGATGTCCCTCTGTTTTTTACTTATTTTATGTCCAATGGCGCGTTGGAAAAACGGCCTTTTGTTCCCGTCTCCTGCTTCCGGTCCGGGGTTTCTGTGCTGCCCGGTTGTTCTGTGTAATCGGACTGTTCTGCATCACCGGGCTTCTCTGCATCGTCAGATTTTTCCGCATTGTCTGCCTCTTCCGTATCATCGGCTTCCCTTGCGCTGTCAGGCTTCTCTACGGAAACCCTGTAGTCTGACTGAAAGAAGTTATCTTCCTTGGCTGCAAAGAAGCTATCCTCTTTTTCTTCCTTTATAGGCTCCTCAGGCTTCTGTTCCTTCTTGTCAGAAGTGTCGCTGTCCTCTTCCTCCTCCGGTTCAGGGATACCCTTCTCTGCCCGATAAATCTTCATAAATTCCTTGCCGCTGATGGTCTCCTTCTCAATCAAGTGAGCCGCCAGCTTATCCATAAGCTCTCTGTTACCGGAAAGCAATTCCTTTGCCTCTTCATAACACTGCTTCAGGGTCTCCATAATCTCGGTATCCACATCAGCAGCGGTTCTGTCGCTGCAGGTCAGGCGTGCACCGCCGTCCAGATATTCGCTTTCTACAGTGGCAAGCCCCATTAATCCAAAGCGCTTGCTCATACCAAAACGGGTAACCATATTGGTAACAATGTTGGTGGCCTGCTCAATATCATTGGCTGCACCGGTGGTCACATTGCCAAATACAATCTCCTCAGCGGCCCGGCCTCCCAATAAGCTGACCAGCCTGTCGTGAAGCTCCGCCTCCGTCTGAAGGTATTTCTCCTCCTCAGGCATATGCATAACATATCCCAAGGCTCCCATAGTTCTGGGCACAATGGTAATCTTCTGTACCGGTTCGGAGTTCTTTTGAAGTGCACTGATCAGGGCATGCCCTACTTCGTGGTAGGAAACGATCTTCCTTTCCTCCGCACTCATGATGCGGTCCTTCTTTTCCTTGCCCACCAAAACCTGTTCCACAGCGTCAAACAAATCCTTTTGGCTTACATATTCTCTTCCATGCTGCACGGCATTGATAGCCGCCTCATTAATCATATTGGCCAGATCCGCGCCTACTGCGCCGCTGGTGGCAAGAGCTATAGCGTCCAGATCAACACTTTCATCCAGATGCACATCCTTGGCATGCACCTTTAGAATTTCCACACGTCCCTTTAAATCAGGCTTATCAACAATAATTCTTCTGTCAAAACGTCCCGGACGAAGCAGCGCCTTATCCAAAATCTCAGGGCGGTTGGTGGCTCCAAGCACCAAAATACCCTTGGAGGTATCAAAGCCATCCATTTCCGAAAGCAGCTGGTTCAAGGTCTGCTCTCTCTCTTCGTTTCCGCCGCCGTATTTGCTGTCACGGCTTCTGCCGATAGCATCTATCTCATCAATAAAAATGATACAGGGGGCATTCTTCGTGGCTTCTTTAAACAAGTCCCTTACACGGGAGGCGCCCACGCCCACGTACAGTTCAATAAAGTCCGAACCTGACAGTGAGAAAAAGGGAACCTTTGCTTCACCTGCAACCGCCTTGGCCAGCAGAGTCTTTCCTGTTCCGGGAGGTCCTACCAATAATGCACCTTTGGGCAGCTTGGCGCCGATTTTCACATATTTACCCGGATTATGAAGGAAATCCACAACCTCCTGCAGGGACTCCTTTGCCTCATCCTCACCTGCTACATCCTTAAAGGTAATTCCCGTTTCCCTCTGCACATAAACCTTGGCGTTGCTTTTTCCTACGCCCATGGGGCCGCCGCTTTTTGACATTTTGCGGAACATAAAGCTTAAAAGCACCCAGATCAAAATAAACGGAAATACATAGGAAAGCAGAAAGCTGATCACAGCACTGGTACCGTCTGCCACCTGTCCTTTTACTTCCACATCATATTCAAGAAGCCTTGCCGTTAAGGTATCATCCTCCTCGATCTTTCCGGTGTAATAAGATACCGTGGGACTCATTCCATACAGGTAGAGAAACGGAGAGGTACCCTCCCGATCCGCCTTTGACTGGATATAAATCCTGTCTGTACCGATGACAACCGCCTCAATCTTTTTCTCCTCCAGCATGGTAATAAATTCGTTATACGAAATTTCCTGCTGAGAATCTCCGGTAATCAGCTTCACAAAAGCACTGACCAGAAAAAGAGAGATCAACGCCGCAACCACAAACATGATAATGCTTTGCTTTCTGGGATCTTTTCCCGATCCGCCGTTTCCTCCGGCGCCTCCGTTTCCGTTACCGCCGGCTGAACCGTTCCCCCCGCCTAATCCCCCATCATATTGGTTTAGATTGTTTTCGCTCATTTAATTACTCTTTCCTTTTATTATTGGTTCGCTGGTACGATCAATTCCCAGCTTTTTAAATGTATTGATATCCACATTGGAAAGCATCACTGAGGTATGCACCTGGCATCCCTTCAGCTTCGGAAGCTGCTCCAACGCCTTCCTTGCATTTACATCGGTAAGCGCGGAAATGGAGAGTGCAATTAACACCTCATCGGTATGCAGTCTGGGGTTTTTGCCGCCCAGATATTTGGTCTTAAGCTCCTGAATAGGCCCGATCGCCTCCGGAGAGATCAAATGCACATCATGATCCACATTTCCGAGATATTTTAAAGCATTGAGCAGCAGCGCCGCCGATGCCCCCAAAAGGTCTGTGGTTTTTGAGGTAATAATGGTACCGTCGGAAAGCTCTATTGCTGCCGTAGGCACACCCAGCTCTTCCTCACGCTTTTTGGCCGCCACCGTCACCTTTCGGTCATCTGTGGTGATCTTTGCCTGCTTCATCAAAAGCTCAATCTTATAGACCTCGTTTTCCTTGGCCTTTCCCATTACCACGCCATTTAGTGCTGTATAATAGCGTCTGATAATCTCCATATGAGAGGCGTTCCTGCAGGCCTCATCATCTATAATACAGTTACCTGCCATGTTCACACCCATATCCGTAGGTGATTTATAAGGATTTTCCCCGTAGATTCCCTCGAAAATGGCATTCAGCACAGGAAATATCTCAATGTCACGGTTATAGTTAACGGTAGTTTCTCCATATGCTTCCAAATGGAAAGGATCAATCATGTTAATATCATTCAGATCCGCCGTTGCCGCCTCATAAGCAAGATTGATCGGATGCTTCAAGGGAATATTCCAAATAGGGAAAGTTTCATACTTGGCATAACCGGCCTTAATGCCCCGCTTATTGTCATGATAAAGCTGGGAGAGGCAGGTTGCCATTTTACCGCTTCCCGGCCCCGGCGCCGTAACCACTACCAGCGGTCTTGTGGTTTCGATATATTCATTTTTCCCATATCCCTCATCACTGACGATCAGCGGAATATTGGAGGGATATCCTTCAATGGTATAGTGCAGGTACACCTTTACGTGATTTTTTTCCAGCTTTTCCTTGAAGGTATCCGCAGCCACCTGCCCTGCATAATGGGTAAGCACCACACTTCCCACATAAAGGCCCCTGCTTTCAAATTCCTTCATCAGCCTCTGTACATCCTCATCATAAGTAATGCCCAGATCACCACGCACCTTATTCTTTTCAATATCTGCCGCATTTATTACAATAATAATTTCAGCCCTGTCAGAAAGCTTCATCAGCATACGCAGCTTGCTGTCAGGCTCAAATCCGGGCAGCACTCTGGATGCATGAAAATCATCAAACAGCTTACCGCCAAACTCCAAATACAGCTTATCGCCGAACTTGTTAATTCTCTCCTCAATATGCTCTGACTGCATCTTTAAGTATTTTTCGTTATCAAATCCCACCCTCATAGCTTGAACCTGTTCTCTTTCCCTTAGTATCGTATTTTCCTTTTATATAGATATTCGATTTTAATTGTAGCACAGCTCTGCTCATTATTCCATAAAAAAGAAATGAAGGAATATCAATTTTTTATAAAAAATTTTAATCATGTTGACAATAGGCTGCGCCCGGTGATAAAATTTTTCTATCGAAAGCAAAGGCGCTGCGAGACAATCTCGCAGTGTCTTTTCTATTATTTCAGGGAGAGGATAAAAATATGGCAGTAAAATATGTATTTGTGACAGGTGGAGTTGTTTCAGGATTAGGAAAAGGTATTACCGCCGCCTCACTTGGCCGCTTGTTAAAGGCCCGGGGCTACAAGGTTACCATGCAGAAATTTGACCCTTATATCAATATTGATCCCGGCACCATGAACCCCATTCAGCATGGCGAAGTTTTCGTCACGGAGGATGGAACGGAAACGGATCTTGATTTGGGACACTATGAAAGATTTATAGATGAAAATCTGGACAAAAATTCCAATGTAACTACCGGCAAAATCTACTGGTCCGTCCTGCAAAAGGAGCGCCGGGGCGATTACGGCGGCGGAACCGTTCAGGTCATTCCTCATATTACCAACGAGATCAAAAGCCGCTTTTACCGTAACTTTACGGATGAGGAAACCAGAATTGCCATTATCGAGGTGGGCGGCACCGTAGGCGATATCGAAAGCCAGCCCTTTCTTGAATCTATCCGACAGTTTCAACATGAGGTGGGACACGAAAATGCAATATTAATACATGTTACTTTGATTCCTTATCTGAAGGCTTCTCAGGAAATGAAAACCAAGCCTACCCAGGCAAGCGTCAAAGAACTTCAGGGAATGGGTATCTGGCCGGATATTCTTGTGTGCAGAAGCGAGCACCCTCTTGATCAGGGGATCAGGGACAAGATCGCCCTGTTCTGTAACGTACCTACGAACCATGTACTGCAAAATCTTGATGTGGAATATCTTTACGAGGCACCTCTTGCCATGGAAAACGAACGTCTGGCACAGGTTGCCTGCGAGTGCCTGAATCTGGACTGTCCCGAGCCGGATCTGACAGACTGGAAAGCTATGGTGGAGTCGTTGCGCACTCCTACCGGAGAAGTTACCATTGCCATGGTAGGCAAATACGTTCAACTGCATGATGCCTATATCAGCGTCGTGGAAGCTTTAAAGCACGGCGGAATTTCCAACCATGTAACGGTAAATATCAAATGGATTGATTCCGAAACGGTAAGCAGTGAAAATGTAGATGAACTTTTATCTGATGTAGACGGCATTCTTGTTCCCGGAGGCTTTGGTCCCCGGGGAATAGAAGGAAAAATCTGTGCTATCAGCTATGCCAGAACTCATAAAGTGCCCTTTTTGGGATTATGCCTTGGCATGCAGCTTTCCATTGTGGAATTCGCCCGCAATGTAGTGGGCTACAGCGATGCACACAGTATTGAGCTTAACCCCTTCACCACTCATCCCGTCATTGCACTGATGCCCGACCAGAATGGCGTGGAGGATATCGGCGGCACCTTAAGGCTTGGCTCTTATCCCTGTGTACTGGACAAAACCTCCAGGGCTTATGAGTTGTACGGCGAAGAAACGATTCATGAGCGCCACAGACACCGCTATGAAGTGAACAATGATTATCGTGCCGCTCTCACGGAACATGGCATGAAGCTTTCCGGTATTTCTCCCGATGGACGGATTGTGGAAATGTGCGAGCTCCCGGATCACCCGTTCTTTGTGGCAACCCAGGGTCATCCGGAGCTGAAATCCAGACCTAACAGGCCGCATCCGCTGTTTAAGGGATTTGTGAAGGCGGCTATCGAAAAGCAATGAAGGTAAACTGCCTGCGCTGTACTTGCCTCCCCGCCTTATAGTCTTTTCTATTCAGAGGCTATAAGGCGGAAATCACAGTATAAACCCGGCCGGCTTACATTCTGGCAGTGTCCACATTGTCCTTAAACCACTGGTAAGCCAGCTGAACACCTTCCTCCAGCTCTACCTTATGCTTCCACCCCAGTCCATGAAGCTTATCTACATTGGTAAGCTTTCTGGGCGTTCCGTCGGGCATGTCCTTATTCCAGAAGATTTCTCCCTCATAGCCTACCACTCTCTTTACCGTCTCAGCCAGTTCCTTAATGGTGACTTCCTTACCTGTTCCGATATTCACATGCTGCTCGCCGTCGTAATTTTCCAACAGAAATACGCAGGCATCCGCCATATCATCTACATACAAAAATTCCCGCAGAGGAGTTCCCGTTCCCCAAAGCTCTACCGTCGGTGCATGATTGACCTTTGCCTCATGAAATTTACGGATCATGGCGGGCATTACATGAGAGCCCTGCAAATCATAGTTATCATGGGACCCATACAAATTAGTAGGCATACAGCTGATAAAATCGTCTCCGTACTGTCTTTTATAGAACTTGCACATTTCAAGCCCGGCAATCTTGGCAATGGCATAAGCTTCATTGGTCACTTCAAGAGGTCCTGTCAGCAATGCATCCTCAGGAATAGGCTGAGGCGCCAGCTTGGGGTAAATACAGGTGCTTCCGAGAAACAAAAGCTTTTTCACATGATATTTGTGACAGCATTCAATGACATTACATTGAATTTGCAGATTTTCATAAGCAAAATCTGCAGGGGTGGTGTTGTTTGCATTGATACCCCCAACCTTAGCCGCTGCCAATACTACCACGTCCGGTCTTTCCGTCTCAAAGAATTCCCTGACCATGGCCTGATCGGTTAAATCCAGCTCCTTATGGGTTCTTCCCACAATATTGGTATAACCCTTTTCCTTCAGGTTTCTGACAATGGCGCTGCCCACCAGTCCTCTGTGGCCAGCCACATAAATTTTATCTGATTTTTCCATATTTCCTCCAATATTTTATTTAAATTTTACTCCATTTCGGGATATTGCACCGTATTTCAGGAATGTATTACATCCTTAAACCCTTCCTCTATGGTTTCACCCCTGAAAATATCCTCCGCTTTTTGCGGAGCGGCAGGAAAATCCTGATATCCGGTCTGATCTCCCTGCGCAGGATAGTAAAAGGTATAACCATGAAGCTCATAGGCAATGGTCTCAAAATTTTCATAATCCTTTTGTAAGATCAAATTATCCCATGATGCCTGCCGGTACAGCTCTCCTCCAAATGCACCCAGCTTGTAGATACCGCAAACACAGATAAGCGCCATATAAATAATACATCTGTCCATGCGGGGACTGAGCTTAAGGTAAAGATATCCCCATGTCAACACTGCCGTCAGCCAAAGAAAAATACATCCGTAACGAATCAGCGGCGCACTGAGCAGCCAGAAAAGAAAGCATACCGCCAAAGTACCTGCCACATGCAGGTAATCCACCATATCTTTTCTTTTTTTCCAGAGTGCAAAAAGCCCAAACAAGACCAGCAGGATCAAACCGCTTACTGCAAGCGCCAAAAACAATTTATTGATCCCGTCCAGCCCCGCCGCCCATTCGGGAAGCCAGCTGCTTACAGGATCGTCATACCGGTTCACGTCCGAATATCCTCTTCCCCAAACCTGAATCTCCTTGGAATCATAATCCGCCATGCCCTTTGGAATCTTAAAGTCAAAGTCAAACAAATCAATTGCCGTGAAAGGATACACCAGCCATCCCGACAAAATCACATTTCTTACCAAAAAAGGTACAATCGTTAAAATCCCCAGTCCAAGAAAACGGAAGATTTCTTTGATCCGCCTTTCCCTGATCATCATCACTGCAGGCTTTAGTACCAAAAGCAAAATAAGTGCTCCCGACAGCTTTACGCTGACCACCACAACACACAGCACACACAACATTGCATAGGGCAGATACGACTTTTCCTTCTCCTCCAAAAGCTCCAGCCATCTGATCAGGAGAAAGAAGGTGAGCAGCACCATGAAATAGTCGGATGCCGGTGATACCATCTCATCAAAAATATTGAGCAGATAGTAAATCCCAATTACTCTGGTCATGTCAGACAATCCGGGCTTCTTGAACCGCTCCTTCTTAAAAGCCTCTCCACATACCAGTGCCAGCAAAAAAGCCAGAAAACCCACACAGCAGTGAAAGGATCTTCCTCCCAAAAACGCCATGCTGTAAAGTGCCGACAGACAAAAGGAAGAGCTGTTATATGCCAGTCTGCTATGTAAATTCCCCAATCCCGGAACCACTCCATACTCTTCAATCCACCGAATGCTTTGCGCATGGTACAATCCCGTATCATAATGAATGATCCCTCCGGAGGTTCCGTATGCAAACAACAGAAACAATACAATTATCACTGCCAGCCTGGGCGGCGTAACGGTTAATCGAAAGCTGTGCAGCCGGTCAAGGAAGTCCTTCCTGAACAAAAGCAGACACAGGAAACAAATCAGGAGCAGCACCACATTTGCCGCAAGGCCAACCTTATAAAAAATACTAAAGACCTGTGCATAAACCGTGACTGCTCCCACTCCGGCATATAAATAATCGACTTCTCTTCCGACCCGAATGTTTGCATTGCCCGACATGACTTTGACACACGCAAAGCCGATTACATAGCAAGTAAACATCATATACAGCCAGATGAGAATCACAGATATCATTTATTTTACCCCTTTATTTCTGCAAGCTTGTTTTTCTTATATTCCTCGCAGCTCATTCCGGCAATCTGCTTCAAATCCTCATTCATCATCATTGCCACAAGTCCGCCAAAGTCCACCTCTCGCTTCCAGCCCATCTCTCTTTCCGCCTTCGCTGCATTTCCCCAGAGAAATTCCACTTCTGCAGGGCGGTAAAACTCAGGATTAACGTCCACAAGAAGCCTTCCTGTTTCCACATCATATCCCTTTTCGTTTACACCTGTACCTTCCCATCTGACAGCAATCCCAAGCTCTCCGAAGGCTGCCTCCACAAATTCCCTTACGGTATGGGTTTCATTGGTGGCAAGTACATAATCTCCCGGTTTATCCTGCTGCAGCATCATCCACATGCCCTTCACATAATCCCCCGCAAATCCCCAGTCTCTTTTCGCATTCATATTTCCCAGAGACAGCTTGTCCTGTCTGCCTGCAATCATATTGGCAATGGCAAGGGTAATCTTTCGGGTAACAAAGTTCTCACCTCTCCTGGGAGATTCGTGATTAAAAAGAATGCCGTTGCATGCAAACATATTGTAAGATTCCCTGTAGTTTACCGTAATCCAATAGGAATAAAGCTTAGCTGCTCCGTATGGACTTTTGGGGTAGAAGGGTGTTGTCTCACTTTGCGGTGCGGTCTCCGGAAGACCTCCAAACAGCTCAGAAGTGGACGCCTGATAATATCTGCAGCTTCCTCCGTTTACACGAATTGCTTCCAGAAGCTTCAGCGTGCTTACACCTGTTGCCTCGGCCGTATATTCCGGCACCTCAAAGGATACCCCTACATGCGACTGTGCGGCAAGGTTATAAACCTCTGTGGGACGAATCTCCGAAACCAACCGCATCAAATTGCTGGAATCGGTGGTGTCCGCAAAATGTAAGAAAAATTTAACTTTATTGTAATCCGAATGCAGGATATGGTCAATACGGGAAGTATTGCTGATACTGTGCCTGCGTACCAGACCATGTACCTCATATCCCTGTTCCAGCAGAAACTCCGCCAGGTAGGACCCATCCTGACCTGTGACACCTGTAATGAGTGCTATTTTACGCATAAATATCTCCTTTGAATTTGTCTTTTTTTGCTATATCATTAGGGAGTATACTATTGTATAATACTTGTAGCAATCAAATATATTGCGTAAAAATTGTAAAATATTGCTACCATCTACAAGGAGTCCTCAAATGGCTAAATCATCCTCAAACCGAATTTTTTCCACTCCCTCTGCCTATGCCAGAGAACATTACCTGTATGTACAGGAGGTAGGAACTCTGCAAAGCTTGGAACCGCATGTCAGTAAACGCCAGAATTTAAGTTCTTTTCTTTTTCTGGTAGTTCTTGACGGTCAGGGTACCTTGTCCTATTGCGGCCAAACCCACCGGATTTCCTCCGGCGATTGTGCGTGGATCGACTGCACGAAGCCCTATTCTCACGAAAGCAGTGCAACACATCCGTGGAGCCTGAAATGGGTTCATTTTAACGGTTTGGAAGCTTCCTCCTACTATGAGTATTATCTTTCCCGGGAAAATTCATACCTTTTTCATCCAAGAAGCATTCTTCCTTTTACCGATGTATTGGATCAGCTTTATCTGTGTCAACAGACCAAAAGTCCGCTTATGGAGCTTACCTCCAATAAGTACATTACCGACATCATTACCTCCTGCTTTACGGAAAACGAAACCCTGAAAACAAAAGAATATACCATCCCCGACAAGCTCAGCCAGGTTCATAAGTATCTCTGCGAAAACTATAATCAGAAAATATCGCTGGAAGATCTGTCACAGCGCTTTTTTATCAGTAAATATCACCTGTCGCGGGAATACAAAAAAATATATGGCGTTACGCTTGGAAACGCTCTGACCTCACAGCGTATCTCTCATGCAAAATCCATGCTTCGCTTCAGTGATGATTCCATCAATGTCATTGCTCTAAACTGCGGATTTCAGGACGCCGGTTACTTTATCAAGGTTTTCAAACGGGTGGAAAATATGACGCCGCTTCAATACAGAAAAAAATGGTAAGAAGGCACATCCTTCTTACCATTCATTCTTCCTACATAATATTTCCTGTAATCAATGCAATCACAATTCCGAGAATTGCCCCCATCAGCACCTGCAGCGGGGTATGTCCCACCAGCTCCTTCAGCTTCGCTTCAGCGCTGATTTCCTTTCCCATATTGATGAAAGCTTCCAATATTTCATTCAGCACGCGCCCCTGTATCCCTGTTTCTCTGCGCACGCCCATGGCATCATACATAACAATGATGGCAAACATAACGGATATGGCAAACTCAAAGCTGCCTCCTCCGTATTTCATTCCCGCCGCAACAGCCAGTGCGCACACTGTAGCCGAATGGGAACTGGGCATTCCTCCACTTCCCACCATTCTTTCTGCTACAAACTGCTTAGTGACAATCATGTGAATAATCGTCTTCAGTATCTGCGCCACCATCCAGCCGAGCACCGCCGACACAAATATCTGATTGTGTAATAGATCAATTAGAAAGTTCATTTTTTAAATATACCTCTATTGCGTCATGCCAATCTGCAAATACATAATCAGTGGTAAGCTTTAACATATAATTCTCCAGAATGGAATATGCCGGTCTGGGCGCCTTGGCTCCAAACTCCTCGGTAGTGATTCCCTGAACCTGCGTATTTCTGCCTGCAAGCCTGAAGATCTCTCTGGTAAAATCCGCCCAGGAACAGCTTCCCTCACAGGTAGCATGAAACAGTCCGTAATTTTCCGTAAAGAGCAGATGTGCAATAGCACCTGCAAGCTCTTTAGTACTGGTAGGATTTCCCACCTGATCGTTCACCACTCGAACCTGATCATTGGTCTCCGACAGACGAAGCATGGTTCTTACAAAATTTTTCCCATCACCATAAAGCCATGCTGTTCTCAATATAAAATATCTGTCAGCAAAATCTTTAACCATATTTTCGCCGGCAAGCTTTGTTGCACCATATATTCCCTGAGGATTGGGCCGGTCAAATTCCAGATACGGTCTTGTTCCTTTACCGTCAAATACATAATCGGTAGAAATGTGCATCAGCTTTGCGCCCACTTCCGTAGCAGCAATGCTTAAATTTCTCGGCCCTACTGCATTAATACGATAAGCATTATCCACATCGGTTTCACAGGCATCCACTCCCGTATGTGCAGCACAATTTATGATTGCATAAGGCTGCACTTCCCTTACAAGCTCCATAACCTTGTCGATATTTGTAATATCCAATTCCGCTACATCCGTATTCACAAATTCAATTTCAGAATTTCCCTGCAATTCTAAATTGATCGCATGTCCCAACTGACCGTTACAGCCCGTCACGATTATTTTTTTCATGAGCAAATTACTTCCTTTCATCAGTCTACTTACTATTTTACAATTTAAATCTATTTTAGACAAGTATCAGAAAAACTTTACAGAAACCCTTCCGGAATTGTTTTTATAAAATCCGTAACATTTTCTTAATAATTTTGTATAACTTTTTACACAAATTGCTAGTGACGCACCCCTCTACATATGTTATAATTATTATCGTGTGGTTTTCTTCAAACACTATTTTATGAAAACCGCTATTTTTGAGTTTACTGAAAGTGAGGAAGTATAAATGAAAAGAGTACAAGTTCTTTTGCTTGCAGCATTATCTTCTGCTCTTATCTTATCCGGTTGCAGTAAAGAGGAAGAAGCAAATGAAACCGTAGTTCAGCCTATCGTTGAACCTATCGTTGAATCTCAGCCTGAGGAAACAGAAACTGTTGAAGAGACAGAAGATGAAACGGATGTTCCCCCCGAAGAAGGAATGGTACGCAGCTCTCTTACCAATGAATGGATCGACGGAGACCTTGCAGATGCAAGACCTATCGCTGTCATGAGCCCGAATGATTCCAATGCTTTACCGCATTATAATCTTTCCAAAGCAGATATTCTTTACGAATGCCCTGTAGAAGGCGGCATCACAAGAAGCATGGCTGTCTTTAAAGACTGGGAGGATTTAGATAGAATCGGAAACGTTAGAAGCTCCCGTGATTATTTCGTATATTGGGCATTGGAGTGGGATTCTATTTACGTTCATTTCGGCGGTCCTTTCTATATTAATGATATTATTGAACAGGAAAGCACCAACAATATCACCGGATGCGCCTATGGAGACAAAGGAAAAGTGGGCTTATACGAAAATGCATTTTATCGTGCAACGGACCGCTCCGCTCCCCAGAACGCTTATGCAAGCGCAGAGGGCATCAACAATGCCATTGCCAAATTTGATTATTCCAAAACCTATCGTGAAAATTATTATGTTGCAGACCACTTTAAGTTTGCATCAGAAAGCGCTCCTAACACGTTAGAGAGCTACAGCGATGCGATTACTGCAACGGAAATTGATCTGAAAAAGGCATATCCCATAACCAAAACTTCATTTACATATAATGAAGAGGATGGATTATATTACCGTTATATGTATGGTAAAGCCGACACGGATGCCGCAAATAACAATCAGCAGCTGGCGTTCAAGAATGTATTCGTCCAGTTTACCTACTATGAGGTCAGAGACGAACACGGCTACCTTGCTTTCCAGGTACATGATACCACCAGAGACGGTTACTACTTTACCAACGGAAAAGCAATCCATGTAACCTGGGAGAAAACAGCAGACTACGAGCCTACCAGATACTTTGACGATGACGGAAATGAAATTGAAATCAACACTGGCAAGACTATGATTTGCGTTGTAAAAGATGGCGATTCAATTGAAGTTGATGGAAGCACTCTTAACTAATTGATTGCATGAAGAGGGAAATCATCATGAAAAAAAATCAGATAATTGGTTTGATTGCCCTGTTATCATTACTCTTTTTATTCGGTTGTGGGAAAGAAACGGAACCTGTATTACCATCCGTGGAATCCCCCACGCCGGCTCCGCAGGACACACAGGATGACGTAGAAACGGAACCTGTAGAAACCGAAGAAGATGTTCCGCCTGCGGAAGGAATGGTGAGAAGCCGGATAACCAATGAATGGGTTGATGAGGAGGTTGCAAACCGACGGCCTGTTTCCATTATGATCCCCAATACGAAAACGGCAAGCCAATATGGTATTTCAACGGCAGATGTTTTATATGAGTGCAATGTGGAATCCAGCATTACACGACTTATGGGTATATGGGAAAATTGGGATGATCTGGAAAAGGTCGGCAATGTCAGAAGCAGCCGCGATTATTTTATGTATTGGTCCTTTGAATGGGATGCCATTCATATTCATTACGGCGGACCGTTCTATATGGATGATTTGGTTAATCGTAAGGATACGGAGCACATTAATTTAAATATTGATATCTCCAAAACCTATCATTTTCGCGATATTGCCAAAAACGACTTCGACAATGCCTTTACCAGCTCCGCTTTGATCAAGGATGCGATTGCGGACGCTAATTACTCACTGAACTACAGAGATAATTATTCTGATGAACAGCACTTTATGTTTGCATCGGAGCAGGACCCCAATCTGTTGACTCAATATGAGGATGCCATCGATGCCGACATAGTGGATTTATCCCTTGCATATCCACTTACCAACTGTTACTTTGAATATAATGAAGAAACCGGTCTGTATGACAGATACCAGCATTTATCCGGTGAGCGCGAAGGCCCGCATATTGATATTGCTACCAATACCCAGCTCACCTTCAAAAACCTTTTAATTCAAAATACTTATTTTGAGGTGCGTGACGAAAAGGGATATCTTTCGTTCCAATGTCATGATACCACTCGTGACGGATGGTTTTTTACCAACGGAAAAGGTATTCATGTAACCTGGGAAAAGACCGCTGACTACAGCGCTACCCGATACTATGACGACAACGGAAATGAAATAAAGCTTAACACCGGTAAGACCATGATCTGCATATTTGAAGACGGCGACACCTTTACGGTAGACGGAAAAGTCATTGAAGCTTATAGCCATAAGGAAATCGAAAAGAGCGAGGAATAAACTTCCCCGCTCTTTTATATATTTCTTCTGACTTCTGATTTTATTTTTGACCCAGTCCCATTCTGTTTACCGCAGAAAACATTGCTCTTACAGACGCTCTGGTAATGTTGGAGCTGACTCCCACACCGTAAGTCACTCTGCCGCTGTCCGCATCCAAAAGATGAATGTAGGCCGCAGCCTGGGAATTTGAGCCGCTTTGCAGTGCATGCTCCTCATAATCCAATACCTTGATGGTAACGTCAAGCTCCTGCTGTAAACCGCGTTTAACGGCATCAATCGGTCCGTTTCCTACAGCCTCAAAGCTCTTTGCAACTCCCGCATCCGTATAATTCACTACAACTCTGGTATCAAATTCAGACTGAATCTCTTCACTCAAATCATCAACCCTCAGCCTGCGGAAATGAATAGGCTCCTTCTGATCCAGATATTCCTTACGAAAAGCTGCCATAATTTCATCCGGCGAAACCTCGCCCTGTTTCTCAGAAATGCTTTGAATTACATTGGCAAATTCCTTATGCATTCCCTTAGGAAGTTTAAATCCAAAATAAGTATCCATAATAAAGGCTACGCCGCCCTTACCGGATTGAGAATTAATACGAACAATAGGCTCGTATTCTCTTCCGATATCTGAAGGATCGATAGGAAGATAGGGCACCTGCCAAATCTCGCTGCCCCGCTCCTTCATGACCTTTACACCCTTGTTAATGGCATCCTGATGAGATCCGGAAAAGGCGGTAAAAACCAGCTTGCCGGCATATGGATGTCTGGGATGAACAGGCAGCTTGCAGCATCTTTCATATATTTCTATACTCTCATTAACCCTTTCAATATTAAGCTCCGGATTAATTCCCTGAGAAAACATGTTATATGCAATATTCAGCACATCCACGTTTCCGGTTCTCTCCCCGTTGCCAAACAGAGTGCCTTCCACCCTCTCGGCTCCTGCCAGCATGGAAAGCTCTGCGGATGCCACACCGGTTCCCCGATCATTATGAGGATGCACGCTTAAAATAATACTTTCCCGATTCTTAAAATGGCGATTCATCCACTCAATTTGATCGGCATATACATTTGGTGTATTCATTTCAACGGTGGAAGGAAGATTAATAATAATAGGATCTTCTTTGGCAGCTCCCCAGGTCTCCTGTACTGCCGTGCAGATTTCCAAAGCAAAATCAAGTTCTGTGCCGGTAAAGCTTTCAGGGGAATATTCCAGAATAATCTTGCCGGGGAATTTTGCCGCACGTTCCTTTACCATCAAGGTTCCCTTTACTGCAATATCTATAATCTCCTCCCGGCTCATGCCGAATACCACATCCCTTTGCAGGGTAGAGGTGGAATTATAAATATGTACAATTGCCTCCTTACAGCCTTCAATAGATTCAAAAGTGCGGTCAATCAGCTCCTCACGGCATTGGGTAAGCACCTGTACGCGCACGCCGTCAGGAATCATTTTTCTTTCCACAAGCTGACGCAGAAAATCATACTCAATTTGACTTGCCGCCGGGAAACCAATTTCGATTTCCTTAAATCCCAGCTTAATCAAATACTGAAACATTTCAATTTTTTCACTGACCACCATAGGATCAATCAACGCCTGATTTCCGTCCCGCAAATCAACACTGCACCAAATAGGAGCCTTTTCGATCTCCTTGTTCGGCCATTCTCTTTCCGGATAATCTATCACCGGATTTTTCCTGTAACGTTTATAATTCAGCATTTCACCAAACCATGCCTTTCCTTTATTCACCTAAACCGTTTTCAATTGCTTTTACAAGAGATTCCAAAGCTTCCGCTTCATCCACTCCCTCACAGATAAATTCAATCTCATCGCCGCATTTTACACACGCTCCAAGTACGCTCAACACGCTTTTGGCATTTGCAGTATTTCCTCTGAAGGTAAACGTAATCAGTGATTTGAACTGCATTGCCTCCTTACATAATATCCCTGCAGGTCTTAAATGCAGACCCGTTGGATTCTTAATAACAACCTTTTGCCTTACCATAGCTATAACCCTCCAATCAATATACCCTAAAGCATAATATTCTGAATCAATTCTGCCAGCCTTTTTGCATCTTCTTCGATCATCTTCTGATCCTTCCCCTCAATCACAACACGCACAAGAGGCTCTGTACCCGAAGGACGAATCAATACTCTTCCCTCACCCGCAAACTTATTGGTAATCTTTTGAATTGCATCCGCAATTTCAGGATATTCCATATATCTTTCCTTTTTATGGTTAGGAACCTTAGCATTGACCAGCGCCTGTGGAAGCACCTCCATAACCGTAGCCAGCTCTGAAAGCTTCTTATCGGTCTCCACCATAACCTTCAAAAGATGCAGTGCACTGAGCAAACCGTCTCCAGTGGTGTTTTCTTTCAAAAAGATAATATGCCCCGACTGCTCGCCGCCAAGACTTGCCCCGATTTTTTTCATTCTCTCCAGAACATATCGGTCTCCCACCTTGGTCTGCTCCATATGAATTCCGTTCTTTTCCGCCATCAGGAAAAATCCCAGATTACTCATAACCGTAGCTACAATGGTATCGCCGGACAATTCACCCTTTTCTTTCATATGGGTTCCCACAATTGCCATGATCTGATCGCCGTCAACAATATTCCCTTCCTCGTCCACTGCAAGCAATCTGTCTGCATCGCCGTCAAAGGCCAGACCAATATCAGCCTTCTCGTAAACCACTCTCGCCTGCAGTTCCTGCATATGAGTGGAACCACAGTTGGCATTAATGTTGGTTCCATCCGGCATGTTATGAATGGCCACAACATTACCACCCAGTTCCTTCAGCGCTTCTACCGATGTATAATAGGATGCACCTTCCGCACAGTCCACAACGATCTTTAAGCCTGACAGGTCAATATTTACCGACTGAATGGAATGATTAATGTATTCCTCTCTGGCATCGGTTCGATACTTGATCTTCCCCACATTGGCTCCGATGGGGAATTTAATTCCGCTCATATCGTTTTTGATGATACTTTCAATCTCATCTTCCAATGCATCCGGTAGTTTATACCCGTTTCCGTCAAAAAATTTAATACCGTTAAATTCCACCGGATTATGGGAAGCGGAAATCACAACACCTGCATCTACTTTATATTTTCTGGTCAGATAAGCCACCGCAGGGGTAGGGATTACACCCACATAAACAGCATTGACTCCCACCGAACAGATACCTGCCATTAGCGCATTGGCCAGCATATCTCCTGAAATTCTGGTATCACAGCCTACCATGATGGTGGGCTTATGCATATTTTCTCTGGTAAGTACATAAGCGCCTGCCTGACCTAACTGCATTGCCAGCAGCGGCGTTAATTCATCATTTGCTACACCTCTTACACCATCCGTACCAAATAATCTGCTCATTCTATATCGTATACTCCTTTCAGTTATTCCTCCTCAATCTCCGAAATATGAAGAAGCACTGTAACCGGTTCAGACAAGGTTACTCCCTCCGGCAGACCAAAATCAACCTCTACCGTGTAATATCCGGGCTGTGGCTCCGTCATGCCGTTTTCCTGCATCCATTCTGTTATATCTACAGTTCCCGTTATATTGGCTGCCTGCAGAGACGCAACATCCCTTGACAGACCTACCACTTCTATGATAAAACTTTCGCCTAATTCGGAAATGCTTGCATTATATCCTTCCGGCAGATTTGTAATACGTACCTTTTCACCCCTGATCTCCAATCTCTTAGACGTTTCAGCTTCAATATGAACGCTAACCGTTTTCAGCGCATCTGCCGGATTTGCAAGGTATACATTATCAGGCAGATATTGCTTCAAATCGATCTCCTCTACCAGATCTTCCGTTTGATCGGTAATGTCCAATGCCTCTGCGGGAACCTCAATTGCCGTAATATTTTTAAGCACATTTGCTTTTCCTGCAATGGTAACGCTTTCTCCTTCACCGTCAATCTCACCGGTTGCCTGATATCCCTGTGCCGGTGTTCCGGTGCTGCTGTAGTGTACAGGAACCGACATAATCTGCCAGATAGATACTTTCACACCTACGGACTTAATATTTTGTGTAATGTTATCATTCACTACAACATTGCCGTCCGCATCATACAGCTTAATCTCTGCATTGGTAACAATATCACTGGTCATTCCGTCTACAGCCACATCCACTACCGCCTTGGTTATCTGATCAACCACAGACTCCGGTCCTGAAATTCTCACCAAATTCTGATCCGGCGTAACCTCGCCCACCATATAGCCTGATGTAATCTGTCCTGAGGTGGTTGCCTTTAATGCCAGAGCTTTTATCTTCTTATTCTCGATTTTTAACTTCACAGTATCAATGCTGCCAGTAATACTACTGATGTCATTGTTGGATCTATCCGTTGTCAGCTTGATCGCTATGGTATCAAGGCTGCTGATGTCATTTACATCTGCCGTTGCAATAATATTTTCAGTATTCAATTCACTGATGATCGATCGCGGAGCTCTTACCGTTACCTTACTGATTACATCGGTTCCGTCAAGCACCTCATATACCTGCCCCGAATCGGTGATCAGATCTGTATTTAACAGTTTAACCGGTACATTATAATAATAATCCGGAACTGTAGGATTGTTTATACTGTTTACCACCAGCCACAGAATAACTGCAAGAAAGACAGACACCAGCTTCAGGCTGATATTTTGTGTCAATTTATTTTTCACCCTTTGACCGTCCCTTCCACAGAATTCTCTTCCGGCTTTCTTCCTCCGGCTTATTCTGTATTGCTTTTAATTTTTCTTTTAATGCTTCTCCACTTAAATTACGCTCCAGATTTCCACCGTATGCCACACTGATCTTGCCGGTTTCCTCCGACACAATCACGGTCAGGGAATCCGTAGCCTCTGAAATACCCACACCGGCTCTGTGCCTGGTTCCCAGGTCCTTGCTGAGAGCCATATTGTCGGAAAGCGGCAGATAACAGGTGGCTGATGTCACCCTGTTCCCTCTGATTATGACCGCACCGTCATGCAAAGGTGTATTGTGTTCAAATATATTAATCAGCAGCTGGCTTGTTACAATGCCGTCTACATCTATTCCGGTTCTTTCATATTCATCCAGAGACTGATTTTGCTGTACAACAATAAGGGCACCGGTTTTCACCTTGCCCATTTCCACACACGCCTTTGTGATTTCATTGATTGTCTTATCCGAAAATCTTCCTTCTCCCGGATTTTTCCCTAATTCGAAAGGAACAATAGAAAAAATAATGTTTTTTCTTCCCAATTCTTCCACTGCTTTTCGCAGCTCCGGCTGCAATATAACCACCACCGCCGTCACAGCTACTCCAAACATATTCTGAACAATCCAGAGAATTGTATTCATTTCAAAGTAGGCGGCAATCAGGATAAAGACTGCAATTACAAGAATCCCCTTTAAAAGCGACCATGCTCTTGTATTTTTAATCCACACTAAAATATGATAAAGCAGAAAAGCGAGAATAAAGATCTCCACAATATCCGCCCATCTGATACCTGACACCCTTGACAGGTATGTTTCCACAATTTCAATGCCACGCAACATTTAGCTATTCCCCATTACTAAAATATTATCCTCAAATCCTCCCTATCGCTTTGGATGGCCCCCGCTGCTTCTTCTTCTGGGAGTATTAATTCTCTTTACTGTTTTTGACGGCGTCGCCACCGTAATCTTAGGTACAGCCTTCACATAGTAATAATACTCATCGTCCTCAAACTGAACCTTTTCCACCCTGCTGTAATCCAGGTGAAATACAAAAAATTCCAATATCTTTACAATCACCAATGAAATAATCGTTCCAATAAAAATGCCTATAATAGATACATTGGTATCAAACAAAAGGTCACCAATCAGCAAAATCATTACATTGGCAATGGCTCCTGTAATCATTGCTATCGTCCATGCATGATCAATAGCCAGTCTTTTAATCATATAGACAATTATTATTGTCGCTGCAAAGGCCACAATCGTAAGCAGCATTTCCTTGTTATTAAGCAATCCGTCTATCACCAATCTGAGCCTTGTGGTCATTTCTTCCGTCTCCATTGCAGAGAGGGCGGTTGCGCTGTCAGCCACATAATCAATCAGGTATGTAACCATAACACCACATGCCACCGAAACCGCTGATGCCGGAGTTCCCAAAAGCCCCATAGCAAGAGGAATCGCATAGGGAATCTTCAACACAAAGCATATGGGCAGAAGCACTACAACCAGTGTATCCTTCGGTGAAAACCTGAAGTACAGCAAAAACATAACCAGAAACAATACCAGCGTTACCGCAGCACATTCCAATGACAATGCGTAAAAATGCAGTACTACAAAAGCAGCAGCTACAAAAATAATAAAATTCATCGGCATAAAGGAACACATAAGCGCTACAATCAACACAATAGATATATTATCCAATCTATGCATATAACCCACTCTGCTGTTAATCATCATCAGAGACGTCAACGCCAAAATCAACTTTAACAGGGGCTTTAAATAAACCTCATATTTATTGATAAAATTTTTAATATATTGCTTTGCAACCAGTAAACTTGTCATATGACTGTCCTCATTATTTATTTTGCATACCTGATAATTTTTTGAGATTATCATAGTAGTGCTTTAAACTCTTTCTCGCCCTGCTGTATCTGCAGGCAAATATCACATAGGAAATAACCCCATATGCACCCACCACACACAAATACAAAATCATGATGCTCTTACCAAATTCAAGCAAATCCATTTTGTAAACTTCCTGTATCAATTCCTCAAAGTTGTAAAATATATATACCGCAAACAATGCGAAAAAAGAAATCGTAGCAGCAATAACAGACTTCAGAATTTGAAACCCAATATAATCGCCTCTGAAATAATGAATAATCGAAATATCCTTTTTTCCCTCATGTCCCTCATAGGATGCCATTCTGGTCATTAGAATGACTTTCTCTTCGTTTATCATATTTTTGCCCTTCAATCGTCACTTTGTCACATAAACGCTGTTACAGGTAACGCATTCTGTCTCTATCCCTCTGGGAAACAGGCTTCTTCTCCGGCTCCCTGGGTTTATCCTGACCGATAGCGTGCTTAAAGCCTGTGGTCATCTCTATTTTACATTTATCACAGAAACGCCCGGCCCGAATCATAACTCCACAACTCTCGCAGGGAATTCTGATCGGTGAATCATCTGCAAACTGAAGACGCTCCTCACGTATCCATTGACGAATCTGTCCGGGATCTACATCACATTCCTCGGAAACCTCAACGATATCGGCACCATGATGATCCTGCACATACTTCTTGACTTCCTGAAATTTGGCTTCCTGATCTTCTCTGCATCTGGGACACATGATGGGGCCCATAACATAATTGAAAATTCTTCCGCATTTTCTGCAATTTCGTACATTCATAACAATGCCTCCCCGCTTTTACATACCTCGTCCTATGGTTAGCGTCAAAAAATAAACATGACCAATACCCGCCTTTGCCAAAACCTCGGTCATAGCGTCTATTGTACTGCCGGTAGTGTATATATCATCCACTATAACAATCGTATTTAATTTTACATCATTTTGACAGATTTTGAAAGCCCTTTTCAAATTATTTTGCCTTTCCTGCGGGGTCAGACTTTTCAGCGGCCTTGTCCGGCAAACTCTCTTCACCAAACGGCCGCAAACCGGTATACCCGAATGCTTTGAAAGTTCCCTTGCAATCAGCTGTGCCTGATTATATCCCCGGCTCCTCATTCTGGATGCATGGACAGGCACCGGCACCAGCGCATCAGGCTTTATCATTTCAAGCCATTTCCTTTTCTTTTCAAAAAGATCCCTGCCGTAAAAAGCGGCATACTCCGTTCTTCCCTTATACTTAAAACGAAACATGGAATCCGCCATGCTCCCGTAGTCATACAGCGCTGTTCCCTGCACAAAAAGATGGGCTGTCTTTTCACAATCCTCACAGTATTCCTTTTCTTCCTTCCGAAGCTGTTTCCCGCATTTCAGGCATCGCGGCTCACTGATATAAACAATCCGCTTTCTGCAATCACTGCAGACCCTTTCACCGGGGCGGTCACTGATCTCATCGCAGACCACACACCTTGCCGGAAAAAGATAATCCAATGGATTTCCACTAATCCTCATCCGTCCGCCTTTCCTCTATTTCCCTGATGCAGTCACACAGGCTGGTATAACGCCTGTGCTGCCTTTCGTTATGTATCATCTCCTTAAGAGTTTGACTGCTTCCCAGAATGGTAACGCATCTTCGGGCACGGGTCACGGCCGTATAAAGTAAATTCCTGTTAAACAGCATTTTAGGTCCTGAAAGAATCGGCAGAATCACTGCCGGGTACTCGCTTCCCTGAGACTTGTGAATGGTCACCGCATAAGCCAGCTCCAGCTCGTCTGCCTGAGAAAAGGGATAGCTTACCCTTCTGCCCTCATCAAATTCCACCACCAAAAGCTGTGCCGGTTCGTTAATCTCCTTAAGAATCCCCATATCTCCGTTGAAAATTCCCATTCCTTTATCAATAGGAATTCCATATTTACTTAAAATCTCCCACTCAATCTGATAGTTGTTCTTCACCTGCATAACCTTATCGCCTTCTCTGAACAACCGCTCTCCTGTAGTATACTCTCTTTTTAAGGAAGAAGGGGGATTAAGATACTGCTGAAGAATTCCGTTTAAAACCACCGCTCCCAGATTTCCCTTTCTCATAGGCGTGAGAACCTGAATATCCCAGGAAGAAGTTTCCACATAGGGCGGAAGCTTTTCCCTGATCAGCTGTATCATATGCTTATATATGACATTGACGTCACTTCTTTCCAGAAAGAAAAAATCTCTGCTTTTGTTGTTTAGCTCAATTTCTTCCCCCCGGTTAATCTTGTGTGCGTTGACTACAATATCGCTCTCCCCTGCCTGACGAAATATTTTCTTTAAAATCACCACAGGATAGGCATGACTCTCTATCAAATCATGCAGCACCTGTCCAGGTCCTACGCTGGGAAGCTGATCCACATCTCCCACCATAATTAACCGGGTACCCACACTGATTGCGTTTAACAGTGATCGAAACAAATGAATGTCCACCATAGACATTTCATCAATAATAATAACGTCCGCTTCCAGGGGATTTTCTTCATTTCTCTCAAACTGGGCACTTCGCCCTTCCTCAAGGCCTCCGTTAATTTCCAGCATCCGGTGAATGGTTCTGGCCTCGTAGCCCGTGGTTTCTGTCATTCGCTTAGCCGCTCTCCCTGTCGGAGCTGCTAGCAGAATATCCATCCCCTCCATCTCAAAAAAGCGGATAATTGTGTTGATTGTGGTCGTCTTTCCGGTCCCGGGGCCTCCCGAAAGAATCATCAGGCCGGATTTCACACTTTCCAGTACTGCCTGACGCTGTAGTTCATCCAACTCTATTCCCTGCTCCTCTTCCAGAGACCGCAGCAGCATTCTGACTCTGTTCTCCTGTGCAGGTAAAAGCTCTTCCTCCATCTTCACATTTAAATCATGGAGCATACTTGCGCAGGCAAGCTCCGCATAATAATAGGACAATGCATAAACCCTTACTTCTTCATCCTTTTTCTTAATAACAAGCTTTTTATCCATGGCAAGATTTTGTATTTGGGGGACTATTGCGCTCATGTCTACTCCCAAAATTTCCGAAGTTCGCTCCAGCAAAACAGGATTCGGCAGATAAACATGTCCCTCTGCCGATGCCTGCAGCAGCACATAAAGAATACCGCTTCTAATTCTATAATCGGAATCCGTATGAATGCCGATTTTGGCAGCAATTTCATCCGCTATTCTAAACCCTACCCCATCGATGTCCTCTGCCAGTCGATATGGGTTTTCTTTCATAACACCGTAAAGGTTCATGCCATACTGACGGTAAATCTTCACCGCAAGCACGTTGGATATTCCGTACTGCTGCAGGAACACAAAGGCCTCCCGCATATCCTTTTTCTCTATCATCTGCTGGCCGATTTCCTGAGCCTTCCGCATACTGATTCCTTTAATTTCCGCCAGTCTTTCCGGTTCCTCCTCTATAATCCGAAAGGTATCACTGCCAAATGTTTTGACAATTCTGGCTGCCAGTGCTTCCCCAATTCCCTTAATTGCCCCAGACCCAAGATAACGCTCCATGCTGATCGCATCATCGGGAATCGTTACCCGGCTGCTTTCCACCTTCAGCTGATGTCCATACAACGGATGCTCCACATAATTCCCTGTAAGCTCCAACATTTCACCGGCTTCCACAGAGCGGAAATTTCCCACGCAGATCAATTCCTCACCTCCGGTTTCCAGTGAAATCACTGCATAGCCGTTTTCTTTATTTTGATAAATAATATGATCGACATAGCCTTTAATCGTTTCCAAATGCTGCCTCCTGTTATATTATGAGCACTCTTCTGCCGCATAAAAAGGACTGCCAAAGAAGACGGTGTACCGTCTCACAAAGGCAGCCCTGTATTTACTTTACAATATTACATCCTGCTTACAATCCATAATTGCGCTTCATTTGCTCGTACAAAGTCTGCGCCAGCCCAAGTCCCTGAACCTCTGTGGATGTGGCCGCAAGATCCTGAATTGCGGTATCCTTAAAATAATCTACCAAATTATTGTTGGGATCACTGCCCTCATCACTGGACAGGCAATCCACGGTTTTTTGCATTTCCTTGAAGACCTGCTCCAGAAAATAGGCTTCAAACTGTTTACAGGCATCCAACAATTCATCATCTGTTGCCTGGGAATAATCTGTATTGCTGATTGTATCCTTTAATTTCGTCTCTGCCGTGCTTTGATTTTGCAGATAATCCGTATATAAAGAAGAAATTCCGTTAATATCCATAATTCCTGTTACCTCTTAAGGTTGTTAGCCGTCTGCATCATTTCATCCGTGGTGGTGATTGCCTTTGAGTTCATTTCGTAGGCACGCTGGGCAACAATCAGGTTTACCATTTCGTCCGCCACCTGCACATTGGAGCCTTCCAGATATCCCTGTACCACACGGCTTCTGGTTACATTACTGTTGGTCGCCTCATTCAGCGCAGTTCCGCTTGCCGCCGAAGTTTCCCACAGTGTATCCCCATGTCTTACCAAACCGCCGGGATTGTTAAACTGGTACAGACCAATGGAAACCCCAAGAGACTGAGGATTATTGTTCGCATCAGGATAACAGATCGTTCCGTCACCTGTAATCGATATTTTGCTGGCAATATAGTTGGAACCCAGAGTAATCGTTCTGCCTGTGGAGCTGAGCACCGGAAGACCGTCCTGATTGGTCAGTATCATACTGCCGTTACCGTTAAGCGCCCATGTGAAATCGCCGTTACGGGTATAATATGTATTTCCGTCACTTCCCTGAATTGCAAAATATCCCTCTCCCTCTATGGCAAAGGATGTATCGCTATTGGAAGAAAGAAGACTTCCCTGTGTAAAAATCGAATTGATGGAAGAATTCCTTACGCCGAGACCAACCTGAGAACTGGTAGGTTTGGGGTCCCCGTTTGCCGTTGTGGTTGCCGTCTGAAGGGTTTGATAAAGCAGGGACTTAAACTGAGCGACCTGTGCCTTATACCCCACCGTATTCACATTGGCAAGGTTATTTGCAATTGTATCTACGTTAGTCTGCTGGGCATTCATGCCAGTAGCTGCCGACCATAAACTTCTAACCATAAGCTGCCTCCTTAAATTTTACCAAGCTGGTTTGCCGCAATGTCAAGCGTGCCGTCAAATGTTGTAATAACCTTTTGGTTACTTTCATATGCTCTGGAAACAGTAATCATATTCACCATCTCCGTCACTACCGAAATATTGGAGGTCTCCAGATATCCGGAATAAACCTGTGCTGCGGCATCCGTCTGGGTTGCTCCCTCTACGGGCTGGTAATAATTCTCTCCATACCGCTCCAAATAATTATAATCTTCAAAATCGGTAACCTGAATGGTAGCCACTACCCGTCCATCCTGTATAATCTGACCGGATGTGTTAATTTCCGTAGTTTTTAAGGGATCAATCTCTATGGGCTGCCCGTCCTCATCCAGAACCGCATCCCCGTCTCTGGTTACCAGACGACCTTCCTGCGTCAGGGTAAAATCCCCGTCTCTGGTGTATTTTACAGAGGTTTCCCCCGCCTTATTGGTAAACTCAACAGCAAAAAATCCCTTATCCGTCAAAGCCAGATCATAGGTGTTCCCGGTGGTTTTAATAGGCCCCTGGGAAAAATCCGTATAGCCTTCACCGATCTTAACTCCTGGATGATTGACGCCAATCCTTCTGGAAAGATTATAGCCCTCCGATGCGTCCTTGATCTTGTACGCAAGAACCTGTTCAAAAGTCTGGCTGGTGGCTCCTTCCTTCTTATAGCCGTTGGTATCCGCATTGGCCAGATTGTTGGTAAGCACATCCATTCTATGCTGTTCGTTAATCATGCCTGTATAGGCGGTATAGAGTCCCTTTATCATATAAACACCTTTCTGTCAGAAGACCTGAATGTCATTCCTTCCGTCTAATCTTCCTTGTAACCTGCAAGGAATTCCACGTATTTTCCTGTACCGATGGCAACTGCGGTCATAGGGTCTTCCGCTGTCATCGTGTTGATTCCAGTCTTCTCGGCAATCAAATCCTCTAGTCCACGCAAGAGGCTGCCGCCTCCCGTAAGAACAATTCCTCTGTCGGCAATATCCGCTGCAAGCTCCGGGGGCGTTTTCTCCAAGACACTGTGTATGGTCTCAATAATCTGAGCCGTGGTTTCCTTCAGTGCCTCCTCTGTCTCCTCGGAGGATACCTTGACTGTTTTGGGAAGACCTGTTACCAGATTACGTCCCCTCACATCCATATAATCCACTTCCGGGCGTTTGAAGGCTGAACCGATTTTAATCTTAATATCCTCTGCTGTTCTTTCTCCAATCAGCAGATTATGTTTCTTTCGCATATATCTGACAAGAGCTTCATCAAAATCGTCTCCGGCAATTTTAATGGAAGCGCTGACAACCGTTCCGCCAAGAGAAATAACCGCAATATCCGAGGTACCTCCCCCGATATCTACGATCATGTTACCGCAGGGCTTGGAAATATCAATTCCCGCACCGATTGCTGCCGCAATAGGCTCCTCAATAATTGACACCTCTCTGGCGCCTGCCTGCAGAGTTGCATCCTCAACTGCTTTCTTTTCTACCTCTGTGACACCGCTGGGTACACACACAGCGATTCTGGGCTTTCTAAAGGTCCGCTTTCCGAGAGCCTTCTGGATGAAATATTTCATCATCTGCTCCGTAACTCTGTAGTCAGAAATAACACCCTGACGCAAAGGACGGACTGCCACAATGTTGCCGGGGGTTCTTCCCAGCATCAGCCTTGCGTCCTCTCCGATTGCTTTAATCCTGTTGGTGTCTCTATCAAAAGCTACAACCGAGGGCTCTTTCAGAACAACTCCTCTCCCTCTGATGTAGACCAAAATGCTGGCGGTTCCCAAATCAATTCCGATATCTGTATACTGCATTGCCATATACCCCTTTCTGTAAATTTTCTATTTTTAGTTATAATAATTTTCAATAATCAGGCACATACAAAGTTATTATAACCCATAGAAATACATTTTCAAAGGGATTTCATAAAAAATTAACAAAAAAAGGACGCAGAAATCAGAACGGTTCCGTCCGTCAAACTACTGCGTCCATGCTTTGATATCTTTATCGGTACTTTTCCAAATTTTCTTTATACCTTTTCAACATTTTTTTCACATATTGTCCTGTATAAGACTCCGGCATTTCGGCAACCTCCTCGGGCGTGCCGCATGCTACAACGGTTCCTCCCCTGTCGCCGCCGTCAGGTCCCATATCAATAATATAATCGGCGGTCTTAATCACATCAAGGTTATGCTCGATTACCACCACGGTATTGCCTCCATCCGCCAAACGATGAAGAATTTCCACCAGCTTGTGTACATCCGCAAAATGAAGTCCGGTAGTAGGCTCATCCAAGATATATATGGTATTCCCCGTGCTCCTTTTGCTAAGCTCCGCCGCCAGCTTAATTCTTTGTGCTTCACCGCCGGATAAGGTGGTAGAAGGCTGTCCCAGCTTCACATAGGAGAGACCTACATCATTTAAGGTCTCTATTTTCCGACGGATAGCAGGCAGATTTTCAAAGAACGGAACCGCCTCCTCAACAGTCATATCCAACACATCATAGATGCTTTTCCCTTTATACTTAACCTCCAGAGTTTCCCTGTTATAGCGCTTGCCCCCACATACCTCACAGGGTACATATACGTCCGGCAGAAAATGCATCTCAATTTTAATGATTCCGTCTCCGCTGCAGGCTTCACACCGCCCGCCCTTCACGTTAAAGCTAAACCGGCCTTTCTTATAGCCTCTTGCTTTGGCATCGGGTGTTCCCGCAAACAAATCCCTGATCATGTCAAATACACCTGTATAGGTTGCAGGGTTTGATCTGGGCGTCCTGCCGATCGGCGACTGGTCTATATCAATTACCTTGTCCAGCTTTTTGATGCCAGTGATATTTTTGTGTTTTCCGGGAATGGTTCTTGCCCGGTTTAAATCCCTTGCCAGACGCTTATAAAGAATTTCATTGACCAGAGAGCTTTTCCCCGAACCGGAAACACCGGTCACACAGGTAAGCACCCCTATGGGAACCTTTACGGTAATATCCTTTAAATTATTTTCACCGGCGCCGCTTATGGTAAGCCATCCTTTGGGCTTCCGGCGCTCATCCGGCACCGGCACCTGCATTTTTCCGCTTAAGTACTGCCCTGTAACGGATTCTTCCACCTGCATAACATCCTGTGCGGTTCCCTGCGCCACCACTTTTCCTCCATGAGACCCGGCGCCGGGTCCGATATCCACAATATAATCCGCCTCCAGCATGGTATCCTCATCATGCTCTACCACAATCAGGGTATTGCCAAGATCACGAAGATTTTTCAGCGTGTTCAACAATTTATCATTGTCCTTCTGATGCAGCCCGATACTGGGTTCATCCAAAATATAACAGACTCCCACCAATCCGGAACCGATCTGGGTCGCAAGTCGGATTCTCTGCGCCTCGCCGCCGGAAAGAGTTCCAGTAGCCCGGGCCAGAGAAAGGTATTCCAGTCCCACATCAATCAGGAACCCAACCCTTGCATTAATCTCCTTTAAGATTTGTTTACCGATCAGCATCTGCTGGTTGGTCAGCTTCATTTCCTGCAAAAAAGCATAAAGATCCCGAATAGACATAGAAGTAATCTGATAAATATTCTTATCACATACGGTCACTGCAAGAGATTCTCTTTTCAGTCTCATGCCGCCGCATTCCTTACAGGGTGTAATGCGCATAAAGGATTCATATTCCTGTTTAATAATATCAGAGCCCGTTTCCCTGTACTTACGCTCCACATTTCTGATCAGACCTTCAAAGGCCACGGGATAGACTCCCTCGCCTCTCTGTCCTTTATAATGAACCTTCACCTCTTTACCGTTGGTGCCATAAATCAGCATATGGAAAATTTTCTCCGGAAGCTTATCCATAGGAGTATCAAGGCTAAATTTAAATTCCTGAGCAAGAGCCCGTAAAAGTGCATTGGTAAAGCTGCCCGGCTCGTTGCAGGACTGCCACCCCATAACCTGAATGGCTCCTTCGTTAATACTAAGCGTTCTATCCGGTATCATCAGCTCGGGATCAAATTCCATCTTATAACCAAGTCCAAAGCATACAGGGCAGGCTCCAAATGGATTATTAAAGGAAAAGCTTCTGGGCTCAATCTCGCTGATGCTGACACCGCAGTCGGGACAGGCAAAGCTTTGACTGAAATTAATGGTTTCTCCGCCTATCACATCAACCATTAAAAGCCCTTCGGAAAGCTCCATGACATTTTCAATGGAATCCGTAAGTCTTCTCTCAATCCCCGGTTTTACCACCAATCGATCCACCACGATCTCAATATTGTGCTTGATGTTTTTATCCAGCTTAATTTCTTCTGTAAGCTCATAAAGATTTCCATCAACCCGGACACGAACGTAGCCGCTCCTCTTGGCACGTTCAAACACCTTGACATGCTCTCCCTTTCTGCCGCGAACCACCGGCGCAAGAAGCTGCAGCCTGGTTCCCTCCGGCAGCTCCATTACATGATCCACAATCTGATCCACACTTTGCCGCCTGATTTCTTTTCCGCATTCCGGGCAATGAGGAATACCTACACGGGCATAAAGAAGTCTGAAATAATCATATATTTCCGTCACGGTTCCCACCGTGGAACGGGGATTTCTGTTGGTCGATTTCTGATCAATGGAGATAGCCGGTGATAATCCCTCTATCTTTTCCACATTGGGCTTTTCCATCTGGCCCAGAAACTGCCTTGCATAGGAAGACAGGGATTCCATATATCTCCTCTGTCCCTCCGCATAGATTGTGTCAAAGGCCAGAGAAGACTTACCCGAGCCGGACAACCCGGTTAAAACCACCAGCTCGTTTCTGGGAATATCCACATCTAAATTTTGAAGATTATGCTCATTGGCACCTCTGATCTTAATAAATTCTCTGGGACGTATTCTGGGCGTCTCTACATGCTTGTCCGATAATTTCATCTCAATATCCATTTCCTTTCCATGCCGTCCTGCTTATCTGCGGCACCTTAATCGCAAAGTCTGTCAGCGCTTTTCTTTGCGCTCGTCATCCTCCATCTCTTTGTACTTTATTTTAAGCTCTGTCATTTTGTCACGCAGCTCTGCTGCCGCCTCAAAATTCAAATCCGCTGCGGCTTTCTTCATCTGCTTTTCAACCTGCCGTATCAGCTTATCCAGCTCCGCCCTGCTCATGGACTCGGGGTCCTTCTCAAATTGCAGCTCCTCCTTGGCAATCACCTTGGAAATGCTGATCAAATCCCGCACTGCCTTTTTGATGGACTGTGGCGTAATATGATGCTCCTCATTATATTTCTGCTGAATGGCACGACGTCTGTTGGTCTCGTCGATGGCTGCACGCATGGAATCCGTCATCTGATCCGCATACATGATGACATGTCCCTCCACATTTCGCGCCGCACGCCCGACGGTCTGAATCAGGGATGTCTCGGAACGAAGAAACCCCTCTTTGTCCGCATCCAAAATCGCTACCAGAGAAATTTCGGGAATATCAAGTCCCTCCCTTAAAAGATTGATACCTACCAGCACATCAAAAACATCCAGCCGCATATCGCGAATGATCTCAGCCCTCTCAAGAGTATCCACATCGGAATGGAGATATTTCACTCTGATGTCCACATCATTCATATAGTCCGTCAAATCTTCCGCCATCCGCTTGGTAAGGGTGGTTACCAGAACCTTGTTATGCTTCTGCGTCTCCCGATTAATTTCTGATATCAGGTCGTCAATCTGCCCCTCCACGGGACGCACCGAAATCTCGGGGTCCAGAAGTCCGGTAGGACGAATAATCTGTTCCGTGCGCAAAAGCTCATGATCCCGTTCATAGTTGGCGGGCGTTGCGGATACAAACAGCATCTGGTCAATATGCTGTTCAAACTCGGCAAAGCAAAGAGGTCTGTTATCCAATGCAGACGGAAGCCGGAATCCATAGTCCACCAGTGTCGTCTTGCGGGATCTGTCACCCGTGTACATTGCTCCAATCTGAGGAATGGTCATATGGGATTCATCAATAATAATCAGATAATCATCCCCAAAATAATCCATCAATGTATGGGGCATTGCTCCTGCCGGCATCCCCGCCAAATGACGGGAATAATTTTCAATCCCGGAGCAAAAGCCGGTTTCTTTCAACATTTCAATATCAAAATTAGTCCGTTCCGAAATTCTCTGAGCCTCCAAAAGCTTGTCTTCGCCTTTAAAAAAACGAATACGCTCCTCCAGCTCCGCTTCTATATTCTTACATGCCTCGTTAATCTTTTCCTGAGGAACCACATAGTGGGAAGCAGGAAATATGGCTATATGCTCCAATGTAGCGTGAACCTGTCCTGTCAACGGATCTGTCTGTACTATCCTGTCTATCTCATCACCGAAAAATTCAACTCGAATCAGATAATCTCCGCCCTGTGCCGGGTATATCTCTACCACATCTCCTCTTACACGAAAGCATCCTCTGTCCAAATCCATGTCATTTCGATCGTACTGAATATCAATCAATTCACGAAGCACCTGATCACGATCCTTGGTCATCCCCGGTCTCAGGGAGACAATCATCTCCTGATAGTCATCCGGGCTTCCCAAGCCGTAAATGCAGGATACACTGGCCACCACAATCACGTCCTTCCGCTCGGAAAGCGAGGCCGTAGCGGACAATCTCAGCTTATCAATTTCGTCATTTACAGCAGAATCCTTGGCAATATAGGTATCCGAAGAGGGCACATAGGCCTCAGGCTGATAGTAGTCATAGTAGGACACAAAATACTCTACCGCATTCTCCGGGAAAAACTCCTTAAACTCTCCATAGAGCTGCCCTGCCAGCGTTTTATTGTGCGCAATAATTAAGGTTGGCTTATTCAATGCCGCAATGACATTAGCCATGGTAAAGGTCTTTCCGGAGCCTGTAACTCCCAGAAGCGTCTGAAACTGGTTACCCTTTTGAAATCCCTCCACCAATTCCGCAATTGCCCGAGGCTGGTCACCGGTAGGTTGATATTCCGATACTAGCTTAAACCGATCCATGAAAGCTCCTCCTTTTATATTGATAAGCATTTCCATTCAAGCTTCTATCTATGCCCGAGTGTTATTATAGCAGACCATAAATAAAAAGTACAGAGCAAAATCGAACTTTTGTTCTGTACTTTCGTGTTATTTTCTTTGCTGTTTTTATTATCCGATTTTTCCTTCCAGCACTTCTATCGCCCTTTCAACCTGATTATCCGTTCCGTCAGCATCGTATGCATCATAATCATATTCCAGCTCAATATCGGGCTCAATGCCAATTCCGTGAATATTTCTTCCGGACGGTGTAAAATATGCACTTACCGTAAGCTTTAATGCTGTTCCGTCATCCAATCTGTGAATACGCTGTACAATACCCTTTCCGTAGGTGGTTGTTCCTATTAAGGTTCCTTTATTATAGTCCTGAATAGCACCTGCAAGAATCTCGGAAGCACTTGCAGAATAACCGTTCACCAACACAGTCAACGGTATCTGAAGCTCTCTTTCTCCGTCACAGGTATATTCCTTGCGGTTCCCTTCCTTATCCTCCGTATAGACGATGAGTCCGGCCGGCAAAATCTTTCTTGCTATTTCCACTACCGCTGTCAGGTCGCCTCCCGGATTGCTTCTAAGGTCTAAAACCAATCCCTTCATGCCCTGCTCTGTCAAAACCGCCATAGCTTCCGTATACTGATCTACCGTGACGGTGTCAAACTCCCGAATTCTAAGATAGCCGATATCCTCATGTCCTTCCAGCATTCCGCTGTCCACCGTAGTGGTTTCAATCTGTTTGGCTCTGACTATTTCAAAATCCAGATAATCCGCCTCTCCCTCGCGGTATATGGTCAGGTGCACCGTAGTTCCTTCCCTTCCCTTAACCAGACTGACTACCTTGGTAAGGCTCATTCCCTGTGTGGATTCACCCTCCACCTGATAAATAATGTCGCCTTCCCGAAGGCCAGCCTCCTGTGCAGGACTTTCCTCCATGACTCCGCTGATCATCGCCATACTCATCTGTTGATTCAGGGAAATATAAGCTCCTATACCGTAGGATATCCCCTGATTACTGTTCACCACATCTTCCAGTTCTTCAACAGAATAATATTCGGAATAGGGATCTCCCAGAGCCTCCATCATTCCTTTATATACCCCATCCTGAAGCTCTGCTGCGGTAACCTCATCGCCATAATAATAGGTATTGATCACTTCCTCAATGGTTCTCATTTTCTGGATGGTATCGGTACTGACTACGCTTTCTCCCTCTGCGCTCTGTGCTCCGGTGCCTTTAACCATAAGCAGATGATATGCCATTTTCCCGGCATAAACACTTACTACCACCAACGAAACAACCAGCACTCCAAAAACCATACCAAACAGGAAATTCTTCCTGTTCTGCTTTTTCTCATTTCCCCCCTTGACTGTCTCCTCTTGCTGAGACATGGTGTCAAATTCTTCTGATGACTTATCCACTCTTATCTCTCCATTCTGTCTAGGATTTCAAATAATTCCATGGATTTACATAGCTTCCGTTCAGCCTGACACTGAAATGCAGATGATTTCCGGTAGAGCGTCCTGTAGTTCCCACAGCCGCAATTTTATCTCCCTTGGAAACCTCCGCTCCCTCAGAAACATAAAGCGCCGAGGCATGCATATAAATTGTATACAAGTTGTCTCCATGATCAATCATGATATAGTTACCCATGGTGTTATTATAAGCTGCAGCAACCACCTTACCGTCATAAGCAGCTAAAATGGGGCTGCCTCCCGGTGCTGCCATGTCAACACCGTTATGGAATTGCTGAACACCGAGGGTAGGATGTATTCTGTACCCATAGTCATCGGAAATTCTGGTATAAGATGGAGCCGGCCAGGTAAAAATACCGCCGTCGTATTTGCGCCCCTGCTCTGCGGCAAGTTTCTTTCTTTCTTCTGCAACAGCCGCTTCCAAAGCCTTAATGGTATCATCCTGAGCGGCAATCTCGGCCTCATACTCCTTAATAGCGGCTTCCTTGCCCTGGATATCGCCAGAAACCCTGTCTACCTCCTCTTTCTTGGCCGCAATCAGCTCGTTTAAGGAAGCTTCCTCCTCCTCTACTGCCGCCTTCGCCTGATCAAGAACTTCCTTTTCTTCCTCTAATCCCTCCTTGCAGAGTGCGACATACTCTGCCTGGGCCACGTATTCATCCAGCATTTTTCGGTCATAGGCGGAAAGCATTTCAATATAGTCCGCTTTATTCAGCATATCCCCAAATCCTTCGGCGCTGAACAAAAGCTCTATAGCCAGCGTATCACCCTTCTCATACATAAACTGGATTCTGGTTTTCATTGCCTCATACTGATCCTGCTGAACCTGCAATGCTTCTTCAAGCTCCACAGCCTTCTCGGCAATTTCTTCTTCCTTCTGGGTAATCATGGCATTCAGTTCGTCTATCTTAGTCTGAATAGCCACCAGATTATCATCCAGTTCCTTCACATATTCAGCAAGATCCGCTTTGGACTGTTCAAGCTGTTTTTTTATTTCTTTTACATTAGTAAGTCCGTTCTGCAGCGCTTTCTTTTCTTCCTTGGCTTTGCTGATTTCTGCTTCCTTTTCCTTAATACTTTCATTAGTCAGTTCACTGGCCAGCGCAGTGGTCTGATACCTGGAAGCGGTTCCCAGAACCAGGCAAAGCCCTAGCAGGATGCAGAACAATCTCTTCCATCTTTTCATTCTAACCTCTGTTTTAAGCTATACTCTTAAGTGCTTTCTGACTGTTGTGATACTTCCAAGGAAGCCAATTCCCACACCCATAATCAGGGATACCGGGAAAAGCGTGTTAAACACATCCTCCACCGGAAGAAAGGACAACAGCTTTGACAACATGGAAAACTCCGACATAATATATTCAATAACCTTATTATACAGGACAAAAATAATTCCCACAGGTATCAGCGCTCCGATCGCACCGATCATCATACCCTCGATCACAAAGGGAGATCTGACAAAAAAGTCCGTCGCTCCGATATACTTCATAATCGTGATTTCTTCCTTACGCACGGCAATACCGATTGTTACCGTATTGCTGATCAGGAAAATAGATACCGCAAGCAAAATGACAATGATTCCCACGGAAATATAAGCAATCAGCGCATTCACACCGGTTAAGGTAACCGCCACAAGCTCTGATTTGTTTACTTCCCTGACTCCCTCTATCCCTTCCAGATAAGTTACCAGAGCCGGCTGCATGGATACATCATTCATGTAAATCACGTAATTGGCAGAGTTGGGAATAGGATTCTCCGTAAAGCCGTCCTCATATCCCTGCAGATAATCATCCTTAAAGCTTTCCCATGCCTCATCCGCAGAGATAAATTCCTTTTTGGACACCTCTGTACGCTTATCAATCAGTACGCCAATCTCTTCGATTCTTTCCTGACTGATTCCTTCATCAAAAAACACCGTAACACATACGCCTTGCTGAGCCGTTTTCACTATATTCTGAAAGTTCAGGATAATGGAATAAAACAAACCGAACAAAAACAGGCAGGCTCCAATGGTTGCTATGGATGCAAGAGAAAACCACTTGTTCCTAAATATATTGACAAATCCCTGCTTGATGGTATAAAAAAATGTATTAATCTTCATCGATATAACCACCCTTTTCCTCGTCGCTTACTATGACGCCTTTCTTCATGGTTACAACTCTCTTTTGCATTGCATTGACTATCTCCCTGTTATGCGTTACCACCAATACCGTGGTACCGTTCTCATTGATCTGCTCAAGCAGCTTCATGATCTCCCATGAATTCTTGGGATCAAGATTACCTGTCGGCTCATCCGCCAACAGAATACTGGGGCGGTTTACAAGCGCCCTTGCAATGGCAACTCTCTGCTGCTCACCGCCGGAAAGCTGCCTGGGCTTTGCCTTATACTTACCTGCCAGACCTACCGTTGCAAGAATACTGGGCACATTCCGCTTAATCTCCTTGTTGGACGCCTGGATAATACGCTGTGCAAAAGCCACGTTCTCATAAACATTTCTGTCCTTAAGCAGACGGAAATCCTGAAATACAATTCCAAGATTTCTTCTGAATTTGGGAATCTTTCTGTGGCGGATGCGAACCAGATCATAACCCATCACGTTGATTTCTCCCTCAGAGGGAACCAGCTCCCGAAGAAGCAGCTTAATCATGGTGGATTTACCGGAACCGCTGTCGCCTACAATAAAAACAAATTCGCCCTTTCTGATGTGAAGATCCACACCATTTAAAGCCGGTGCACCTGTGGCATATGCCTTGCTTACGTTTTCCAGGGTAATGATTTCATCACTTCCCGAAGCCTGTCTTCTTTTTCTTCTGCTCTTTACATCACTCTTTGCCAAAGTCATTCACCTCTGTATTTATTCGTTAATATTAAGTCTTAATATTCAAAGCTTTCCATGTAATTCATATATTTCACAACCATCAATGCGATACGGAAGGTGATGGCATCCTCAAACACACGAAGATCCAGCCCCGTATTCTTTTGAAGCTTATCAAGACGATATACCAGCGTATTTCTATGTATAAACAGCTGCCTGGATGTTTCTGACACATTTAAGCTATTCTCGAAAAACTTATTGATTGTTGTCAGTGTTTCCTCGTCAAAATCGTCAGGACTTTTACCGCCGAAAATTTCCTTGATAAACATTTTGCACAGTGGAATGGGAAGCTGGTAAATCAAACGTCCAATTCCCAGTTTACTATAAGCAATAATATTCCTTTCGTCAAAGAATATTTTCCCTACATCCATCGCCATCTTGGCTTCCTTATAGGAGCGGCTTACTTCTTTGATTTCTTTTACTACCGTTCCATAAGCTATATGAATGCCCGACATTTTTTCTTTACGAAGGAAGTGTTCAATGCTTGCAGCCGCCTTTTCAATCTCACCGGCGCTGTCTCCCTCCGACAAGTCCTTAACCACAATCACATTATTCTCATCCACGGCCGTAACAAAATCTCTAGTACCCCCAAGGAAGGTACGCATAGCTTCAAGTACATTGTTATCCCGTCCTGCTGCGGTTTCCACAATCATAACCACTCTTTTGGCATCTGTTTGAATATGCAGCTTCTTTGCACGGCTGTATATATCAATGAGGAGCAGATTGTCAAGAAGCAGGTTCTTGATAAAGTTATCCTTATCAAAACGCTCCTTATAGGCCACAAGAAGATTTTGTATCTGAAATGCCGCCATCTTCCCTGCCATATATACACTTTCTCCTGTACCGGCCGCTATCAGGATATACTCCAACTGCTGTTCATCATATATCTTAAAATACTGAAACCCCTTGATTTCCTGAGAATCCGCGGGGGACTTTCCAAATTCTGCCGCCTCCTGTGCACATCCCGACATATTGGCTGTGGTGGAAGCGCTTTCCTTCCCATCTGTATCCATAACGCAAAAATCCACTCTGGCTATGTCCTTTAACCCATCAATCGTATTCTGCAAAATCTGATTTGAAATCATATACCTCTCTCCTTACTAAAAAACATAATACAATTTAAACAAAAAATTAACCCCATTAGACCTATACCCAAAAAGTCACTTTCAATTTTAATATAAATGTACAAAAAAATCTACCACTATTTAAGAAGTTTTTGTATAATTTTAATGTTTTTTGCCACTTTTTTCCTTGTTTTTTTCTAGTAATCCTATACAAAAATAAACACAGACAGGCATTCCTTTTTTCACCTGTCTGTGATATACTTTATACATAATCATCAAAAATTCGAAAGGAGTGATCAGATGAATATACCCGAATTATCAACCGCTCTGGCCAATGTGGAGCTGTCCGGCAAAGTAGGCATTGCTGTTTTAGACAAAGCATTGGAAAGCTCGGAAGCCGCTGGTGAGAGCCTGATTAATATGATGGATCGCTCTATGGAGCTGTCAGTCAATCCGGCTGTAGGCAGCAATTTCGACATGTATGTCTAAATTTACATTGCACCGGTATTTTGTATGATCCGGGGCAATACAATATCGGAAAGAAACCGAAACAAAATATTTGTCATTGCAAGAGCGCAAAGGATAAGCGCAAGTATCAGAGGTACCGTAATAAGCTTATCCTTTTTCATTTTTCCTTTTTTGTTCCTATACATTTCAGGCGCCCATTTCCGGTCTCTCCAAATTGCAGTCAATGCGCCCTCTCTTCCCTCATGTCTTCCGATCCACGCAAGCACGGCAAACGCCATAGGAAGAAATATTGCTGTCAATATCAGATATGCCCCGATCATGTACATCAAAAGTCCAGATGTAATTTCCACCTGCTCGCTGAACACTTCAGGGTTGACCTTTAAATTCGCATACATGACGATACAAGAACTTGCATTAATCAAGCCATGATAAATAACCGAAGACCACAGACTTCCCGCAGCCTCAACCAGCAGAACCGCCATAATACCCATCACAAAGGCATATGCCGCCTGATTAAAATTCATATGAAGAAGCGCAAAAAGCAGCGCAGAAAGCAGCATTGCCTTAAAAGCACTTCCCGATCTTCTGTAGGAGCGATAGAAAATTCCCCGGCATATCACCTCTTCAAACAACGGGGCAATGACTGCCAGCGAAAGAAACATTTGCCAAAAGGGCATGTTTTCTACATTGTAGCTTTCCATCATGGCAACTGTTTCGTTTTCTACCCATATCTGTGAAAACACATTCATAAGCGTAATAAGCGGCATAGATAAAAAGGTAAACAATCCCACCATAAAAACAGAACCAATCTTCATCTTATGAAATCCCAGAAAGCTAAATATCCTTTCCCTTGACGCCAACACAAAGATCAATCCCGGAACCACTACCGCCAATTCTGTAAGCAAATTGGCACTCAGCAGACTATCAGCCACCCACGGAAAGAACAGCGCAGCCAAAACAGCTGCCAAAAGACTGCTTAATATGGTAATCAGGAAAACCCAGTTTGCTCTTCTTCCGTTCATATCCGTTCCTCCTATGCCTTTCTGATGCTCTCAGGTTCAATCACAATGAGATGCTGCTTATAAAGATGTCCCACAGCCCGCTTAAACTCATTTTTACTCATACCGGTTTTTTCCCGTATCAGTTCTGGGTCGGCCTTATCATTGAACGGAAGCATTCCACCTGCCTCCTCCAACATTTGCATGATCTGCTCTGCATCCCTGCCCGACTGAATATAGGCCTTCTCCCGGAGACTTAAGGTCAGTTTACCGTCGTCCAGGACACCGGCAACTCTCGCCTGAACCTTATCCCCCACCTGAATGCCTTTTGCCGGCTCCCTTGCAGGAATCAGCCCGCTATACCTGTTGTCCACCGCCACAAAAGCGCCGAACCTTTCACTGATTTCATAAACCAGTCCCTCCACCTTATCATCCTTCTGATAAGGACTTTCCTTCTCCAAATACGAATAAATCTTCATAGTGGTACACAGTCTTCCGCTTTTATCCACATACAGCGCCACCAGACATTGATCATTGGGTCTTACTCTGACTGTCTGCTCCTTAAAAGGGAGAAGCAGATCCTTTTCCAGCTCCCACTCAAGAAAAGCGCCGATCTTTCCAACTTCCTTCACCCTAAGCAGCGCCAGCTGTCCTACCTCCAGAGAGGTCTCTCTTGTGGTGGCAATCAACCGGTCCTTGGAATCCCGATAGATAAATACCGACAAGCTGTCCCCTATTTGTGCATCAGCAGGCACTTCCTTTGCCGGCAAAAGAATCTTTTCAGGGCTTGTCCCCGCATCACTGTCCTGTTCCGACAAATAAACACCAAATTCTACCCTTTTGATAATCTTTAAATCCTGCCTTTTTCCTAATTTTATCATTTTAATCCTCTCAAATTCTTCTCACACTATTTCCCATGTCAGAGCAATTTATTGCGATGACACGCATAGGAAATTTCAGATTTCCGACTGCGTTTAAGGTAATTTGAGGCTCTGACTCAAATTGTCGATTGAAAAATCAGCTCATCAGAGTGATTTTTCAATCTATTTTCCTTCCGCAAGCTCCACAATGCAGCATACGTCACCCTCTGTATTGTTTAAAACAACCACGTGCCTGCCTTCCTCCGTCTCGGAAAGATATGGCGTAAGCACTTCTCCAAGCATAACCTGCTTTTTATATTCCGCTCTGAGCTGGGCAACCTGATAATCCTGTCCCAAAGCATCCATGGCTATCCTGATAAACTGTCCGTTGTTGACATGATGATTGGTGTCCAAATGATGTTTTTTAATTTGAACGGCTTCCCCCACTATGCAATTCTCCGGAACCTTTATTTTTCTGGGAGCATATTCCATATCCAGCTTAGGCTCCAATCTATATCCCTTACGCATATTTTCATCAGGAACGGCAGGCTTCCCTGTTTCAATATTTAGCAGACTCCATATGGTATTGGCATAAGCCAGCTTTTTTCCCTCCGCATCTGTCATCAGAAAATTTCTGTATCCTACAAAGCCCTTGAAATCATAAGGCAGGGTTCCGATTGTTACATTTTCTCCCATGGCAGGATATCGTTCCACCACAATCTGCCAGGAGGACATTACCCACACCACATGATGCTCCTTGCAGTATTCCAGACCCAGACCGATATCTTCGGAATGAAATATTGAGCAGTCCTGAAAATAATCCAGCAAGGATTGAAGCCGCAGATGTCCGGTCTCATCCGTTTCACTGTATCTGATTCTGCTTTGACAGGTATACATGAGCTTTCCCTTCCTTTTGCGTTAATAGTACTGATTATAGCATGAACTTTCTCAAAGAAACAGTATCTTATTTTAAATTTTTTTCCTGCAACATAAAAACTCCGACAGAAAATCTGCCGGAGTCATCCTGTTTATGTATTAAGCTCCTGTAATATTGATTGCATGCATATAAGCATCAGAACCTCTCGCACAGGTTACGGTAAGCTGCTTGCCGCTGACAAAAACCTTACAGCCGCTGACAGATGCTACTTTGTCAAGCTTAAGCTCCATCTCTCCCTGAGCTGTCTTAAGATAGAGAATATTCTCATTTGATTTACTTACTACAGTTCCCTTAACCGTTGAAGTGGAGGATGTGTCAACAGTTGCCGAAGAGGCGCCATCCTTAACTCCCACAATACTGGCGGCATGCATATACGCATCCGAACCGCGGTAAACGGAAACCGTTAATTTATTACCGGGCGTGAGAACCATACCGCTTCTGGAATCCGTATTGCTGTCAATTACAATCTGCATTACGCCATCCTTGGTGGTCAAATATAACAGGTCTTCCTTAGTACTGCTATCCACCGTCCCAGTAACTGATGTAGTGGCAACTGTTACCGCTGCTGCCGGTGCAGGCGTAAGTGAAGATGTGGAGATTCCTGTGGTTGTAGTCTCCACTGCATCGGAAATGCTGATTGCATGCATATAAGCATCAGAGCCTCTGGCACAGGTTATGCTATAGGTCTTGTCCACGACAAGAACAGAACATCCGCTCATGTTAGTGGTTGTATCAAGCTTAATCTGCATCTCTCCCTGAGGCGTTTTAAAGTATAAAAGATCATCCTTCGTATCTTTGCCTATTGTTCCCGTTACGGTAGCAGTTGTTGTGGAGTCAATGGTAACCGTAGGGGCCTGTGTATCACTGGTAATCTTCACTGCATGAAGATATCCATCGGATCCATGAGATACGGAAACACTGATTTGATTCCCCGGAAGTAATATTTTGCAGGTGCTGGTATCTGTTCCGCTGTCCAGCTTGATTTCCATCTTGCCGTCCTTGGTAGAAAGCTGAAGCAGCTCTGCCGTTGTTCCTGACGAAATTGTTCCTGTTACCGTTGCCACCGTCTCCGCTGCCTGAGCCTTAAGCTGATTTCCCGAAACAATCATCATTCCCAGTATCAGGCAAAGTGGCATACATATTTTTGCAATCCTATACCTTTTCATAACCACGCCTCCGTTAAATATCATAAATGTTACAGACAGATTACCATAATGGAATTATTATGTAAACTCATAATACAATATTTATTACGGAAAAGCAATATATATCCAATATTTAGTTTCTTAATTTCTCTTAATATTTCCTTTCATTCCTAAACCGGCTCATACAAAAAGCCATGAGTAACACTCATGGCTTAAAGCAGGGCTACAAGGATTCGAACCTTGAAATGACGGAGTCAGAGTCCGTTGCCTTACCGTTTGGCGATAGCCCTTTATTCATCACTTTTGGTATTATACATGAATATGCATGGTTTGACAAGTAAAATTTAAAAAATTTTTACAGAA
>CAYMUW010000019.1:0-55849 GCA_964393865.1 uncultured Lachnospiraceae bacterium | reverse complement strand
ATATACATATGCAGATATTCAGGTATATGGTATATATCTGGGAGAAATATGAGAGGCGTATGGAGAAGGAGAAAAAGGGCTGCACCAGACTGAAGGGTTTCCGGTATCCGCCAATCATTCCGATTGTCTATTATGAAGGGAAGCGGAAATGGACAGCGCCCAAGGAATTCAAGGATAAGATAGCCTTCGGGGAGGCTTTTAAAGAGTTCCTGCCCAATTTTTCTTATTACATGGTTCCGGTGCATACTTACAGCAATGATGCCCTGATCGGGCACGAGGACGCAATCTCGCTTGTGATGTTGTTCAACAAGCTGCAGACGGAAGGGGATGTAGAACAGCTGCAGCAGATCCCGGCAGAGAAGATAGACAGGGTAGTAAAGAATATACCGGACTATCTGCTTGACATTATAGCAAATATGTTCCGGGCATTTCTGAAGAAGATAAATGCGCCGGAGGATGAAGCAGAGGCCCTCGTCGGGAAAGTAAAGGAGAAGAAGATGGGAGAATTGTTTGCAAACATGGACAAGATGGATATACAGGCAGAGAGGCGGAAGACAGCCGAGGAGAGAGAAAATGGAATCAGAAATGTTGTGAGCGTGGGAAAACAATTTGGTGCCACTAAGGAAGAACTTGCCGACAGGCTCAGGAAAACCCATGGCTTTGCTTTGGAAGAAGCGATGGAGAAGGTAGAGCTCTACTGGAACCAGCCGGAAGCAGCAGAAAATAAATTTTAAACGGCAAAATTTTATAGAGAAGGAACTGACAGATAACCTGATGTAAAGTATGTAATTGTCTTTGCATTGGGTTTTCTTTATTTACAGGTATTAAAGTTTTGCACAAAAAGGAAAAAGTGGAGACAACGACATGAATAAGAAAATAGCAGGAAAAAACAAGGCGGAAACAGCACTGCAGCTGCTGATTTGTTTTATAACCGGTATCTATCCGCTTTTGCTGTTCGAATGGGATTTAGGAAGCTTTTCTATTCAATCTCTTGTATTATTTGCAGCTGTTATGGGAGTTCTTTTGTACAGCTTTTTATTAATACGTTCCGGGGAGTGGAAATTACGGCTTCTGTGCAGCAGACTTGACCTTGTGATGCTGGTTTTGGCGGGATATGCTTTGCTGAAGCTTGTGGTTAAGATGATAAGCATGACGGAAACGAAAATAGAACGTTTTGATTCTGAAATTATTATTTTAGTGTTGGCGGTACTATATCTTTTAATTAAAGAAAAGCCTGTTTTTAAAGAAATTTACTTTGACATACTGCTTTTTTCCGGGCTGCTGATATTTGCCTTATTATTGCTGAAATATTTGTGCGCAGGCGAAGTGGACGGAATGCTGGCAATTCTGATGCAGGACAAGATAGGGCATATATCCGGGGGCGTTGCATCCTATACGCTATTGATCTGTATGGTGGGGCTTTGGCGGTACATCAAATGTGAGGATAAGCTGCGTTCCTCTTTTTATGTAGGGGTACTGGCTGTGGGATTTCTGGTAATGTTTATCAATCAAAGCAGGGTAAGTATCTGGCTGATGATTATGGTTTTTCTTGCGCTTCCGGTATTTCAGCGCCCTACGGCAGAGCTGGTGAAAAGAGACATGCAGATCTTTTTCCTTTATTTGTTTATGTTATGTAATATGAGCCTGTTGACAAATTATACAAAACTTTTGCAGGTCACGGTGAATTACGATTTGAAACAAAGTGTTTACCTGGAATTGCTGGCTGCAGTGGGAGGTGTTTTCTTTTTCAAATTCTGGGATCGGATTCCGGAAGGAGTGGATCAAAAAAGACTGGTTATGAGAAAAATGCGGCGGGGATATCAATTTCTGCTTAAGTTGACAGGTATTGTTTTTGCGGGGATACTGCTCGGCGGAGAACGCTGGAAGGAGCTGACGGACGGCATAGGAATGTCGGCAGTGAAAGGGCTGGCTGTTCCGCTGACGGAAGAGGTCCGGCAGGGCAAAAGCGCATTTTACGCATGCTTTGAACAGCTCGGAATTGCAGGAGGACTGCTGGTACTTGTTTTGTGCACGCTTTTACTTGCCAGACTGCGGAAAAATTATGGATTTGATAAGCCGGTGACAGGCATGCTGATACTGGTTTCCTCAATGTTTTTTATTCAGCTATTGTTCTGGGAGGGCTGCATAAATTCGCTGCCGGTGTATTTCATATTTTTAGTTTTTGCTGTTTTTTATAAAGAAGAAAAAGAAAGAGTGACCAGTAAAAAAATTCAATTTGAGTGAATTTGCAACATCTATGGCATTAATCATATAAGCTGAGAGAAAGGAATGGATATAAAAATGAAAAAATTAGTGTATATGTTAATGATTGTCTGCTGTGTAGGTATGACAGCGCCTTTGTCTGCGAATGCAGAAGAGACGGCGCAGGAAGCTGAGATCATGGAATTAAACCAAATCATGCAGGCTGAGGAAGCAGTGGAAGCAAAAGCCGAACCGAAGGATAATGCGGAGGTAATCGTTACCTATTCGGCGGGAGCACCGGTGTATGTGGTAGGGGAAACCGCAGACGGTTGGTATCAGATATCATACCAAAACCAGAAAGGGTTTGTACATAAGTCAGAGCTGGCAGAGATGAAGGAGATTGACGCCGCTTCATTGGATGAAGAGATGGAAGCGGCCGAAGAAGAAAGCAAAATGGTAGTAGAGGAGGTGGAGAGATATCGTGCTGAAGTCAGGCGTTCAAAAATTTGGGGAACCATTATCGTCCTTTTAGTAGTGGGAATATTTGCCACAGGTATTATTTCCACTGCCAAGGCGGAAAAGGAGGAAAAGAAAAGGTCTGCGGAGGCAGAGGGGCTGGAAGAAAATAAAGAGGAAGTGATTGACCTTGACAAAGAAGATTAAGAAAACATTTATTTATAATTAAAAAACTTCAGGGCAGATATGCTATACTGAACTCGTTATTGCATTACATGTTTGCGGCAAGAAGAGATGCAAAGGATGAGACGGGGATGGAACTGGAGTTTATAGACGTATCGAGAGATGAAGAGAAGCGGGTGCCGGGCTCAGGCGGCACACCAAGACACAAAAACACATCGGGGGCCAAAAGGAGACCTGCGAATTCCGGGCAGCGGCGCGAAAGAGATAGGTGTGAAAGAGAAAGACAGGAAAGAGAAAAGCGGCGCAGAAGGCGCAGAAGAAAGAAAATGGCAGGCAGGATAATCACATTGCTTTTTTTGCTGTTTTTGATTATTCTTTTGGTGTTCCTTTTATTCAAAGTGATTACCGGACTGAATGGCAAGGAAGATATGGAAAGTGCTTTTCAGGCAAGCATCCAGCGGAAAACCGTTATTAAGGCCAATGAAGCGGAGAAGCCGGATATCATTGAAGATTTTATTACCGTCAATGAGTATTCAAGGCCGGGGGAGAAATTAAAGAAGGTAAATAATATTTTTGTGCACTATACCGCCAATCCGGGAACAAGCGCAGCGCAGAACAGAAGTTACTTTGAAAATCTCGGCATTACGGGAGAAACCTCGGCAAGCGCTCATTTTGTGATTGGATATGAGGGCGAGATTGTGCAATGTATTCCTCTGGAGGAGATTGCCTATGCGGTAGTGCAGCGAAATTATGATTCCATTTCCATTGAATGCTGCTATCTGGATGAGGACGGCAAGTTTACGGATGCAACCTATCAGTCGCTGATCGAGTTGTCGGCCTGGTTATTAAAGGAGTACAAGCTGGCACCTGAGGATATGAGAAGGCACTATGATGAAGGAGGCAAATTGTGTCCTTTGTACTACGTGGAACATGAGGATGCGTGGGAACAGTTTTTGAAGGATTTGGAAGCTTATATCATGGATGGACAAGTCTGACAACAGTTCAGCAGTCAATCAACAAAATGATCGAAAGAATATAGAACTGTCGTAATCGTATGTGATTAAATTTCATGCGGGTTACGGCAGTTTTTTCGGGCTGTGCATGCCAAGAGAACTCTTTGTTCCATAATGTTGACATAATATGGGTTTCATTGTAGAATAATAACGTATGTTATACTAAAGAGGGGTGAAGATAATGGCAAGAAAAGAAACAATTACCAAGAATGATATAATACAGGCGGCGTTTGCTATTTTACAGGAGGAAGGTATTGAGCAGGTTACGGCCAGAAAGCTGGCGGCCAAAGCAAATTGCTCTACTCAGCCGATTTTTCGTGTGTATAAGAACATGGAGGAATTAACGGAGGAACTGTTTAGCAGAGCATGTGATTTCTTTCAGGACTATTATGCACAGTTTCCAAGACAGACGGTAACTCCCTTTGTAAACCTTGGGCAGGCATACATTAAATTTGCAGGCGAGAATAAAAAGCTTTTTGAATTTGTTTTCTTATCCAATGAAAGATTTGGCAGAAGCATGTATGATCTGGTAAACGGAAGCGGAGGCTTTGTCAGCAGAGAAATTCAGGCGGCAACATCTCAGGGGTGTTCTGATGCCAGCGGGCTGTTTATGAAAATGTGGATTTTCATTCACGGCGCTGCATGTATGTCGCTGACAGGAGATTATGACCTTTCGGAACAGGAAACCGTTCAAATGCTGAAGGAAGCATATCAGTCATTCCGATAATGATGTTTAGATAATAGATGAAAGATTTATGGGGTTAGAAAAATGGAACAACAGCAGGAATATGATATAATTACCAGAATGAATGACAGGTATACCAAGATGAGCAAGGGCCATAAGGCGATTGCCGCTTATATTTCGGATCATTATGAGCAGGCCGTGTTTATGACGGCGGCCAAGCTGGGAGAAACGGTGGGAGTCAGCGAATCTACGGTGGTTCGTTTTGCATCCGGCCTTGGTTATGAAGGGTATCCGGAATTTCAAAAATCTTTGGAGGAGTGGGTCAAAAACAAGTTAAACTCCGTGCAGAAGATCGGTGTAAAGTATGGAAAAAGCACCCAGTCGGAAATCCTTCACTCGGTTCTGAATGCGGATGTTGAGAAAATACAGGATACCATTGTGAATCTGGATGCGGCGGCTTTTGAAGCGGCGGTGGACATTATCTTGGAGGCCAAAACGATTTATCTGGTAGGTGTAAGAAGCTGTGAGCCGTTGGCGGACTTTCTGCATTTTTATTTGAACATGATCAGGGGAAATATTGTGCTTGTGAAGACCACAAGCGTTACGGAAATGTTTGAACAGATGATACGGATCAATGAGCAGGATGCCATTATCGGTATCAGCTTTCCCAGATATTCCATGCGTACATTAAAGGCTATGGAGTTTGCCAATGACAGGAATGCGAAGGTAATTACCATCACTGACAGTATTCATTCACCAATGAACCTTTATTCATCCTGCAATCTGCTGGCCCGAAGCGATATGGTTTCCATCGTGGATTCTCTGGTGGCGCCCCTCAGTGTCATTAATGCTTTGGTGGTGGCGCTGTGCTTAAGACAGCCGGAGGAGGTTAAGCAAAATTTGGAAACTCTGGAAGAGGTTTGGAACAATTATCAGGTATATTTAAATGATGAAATTAATTTCATTGATGAAGAACCTATGCTGAACTATCCACTGATGAAAGAGGAAGAAAGCTAGGAATGCATCTGTGAAGCGAAAGTGGATTGATTTATGAGACACATAGTGATAGTCGGCGGCGGCGCTGCGGGAATGATGGCGGCTGTCTGGGCCGCAAAGTCAGGCGCAAAAGTCACGCTGCTTGAAAAAAACGAGAAAACAGGAAAGAAAATTTTTATTACCGGAAAGGGCAGATGTAATCTGACCAACGCCTGCAAGCAGGAAGATTTCTTTGAACATGTGATCAGCAACGGAAAGTTTTTGTACAGTGCTTTTTATCAGATGGATAATCAGGCGGTAATAGATTTTTTTGAAAAGGCAGGATGCAGATTAAAGAAGGAGCGGGGCGAGCGAGTATTTCCCATGTCAGATCATTCCTCAGATGTAATTGCTGCACTGAACAGACAGATGGAAAAAGAAGGAGTTAAGGTTTGGCTGCATACTTCTGCGGCGGAAATTTTGACATCGGAGGAAAAGGCAGATGCGGCGGCAGACGGTAAAGGCGGCGGGGAAGGACAGCAGCCTCGTGTTACCGGTGTAAAGTTGTCTGACGGAAGGGTGTTACAGGCAGATGCCGTGGTCATTGCCACAGGCGGAAAATCCTATGCGTCTACCGGTTCAACGGGCGACGGATACCGTTTGGCGGAAAGTCTTGGACATACGATTAAAGAAACGAAGCCTGCGCTGGTTCCCTTTACGGTGAAGGAAAGCTGGTGCATGGAAATGCAGGGACTTTCCCTGAAAAATGTTTCGGTAGTGCTGAAGCAGGATAAAAAGAAAATTTATGAGGGCTTCGGCGAAATGCTTTTTACTCATTTCGGGGTCAGCGGACCACTGATATTAAGCGCCAGCAGTTATTATGTAAAGAAATGTTACGGCAAACCGGTGCAGCTTTTGATAGATTTAAAGCCTGCCTTATCTAAGGAGCAATTGGACAGGCGGCTTTTGCGGGATTTCGAGGAGAATAAAAACAGGCAGTTTAAAAACGCACTGGACGGACTGCTTCCGTCCAAAATGATCCCTGTCATGGTCAGGCTGAGCGGAATTTCACCGGAAAAGAAAGTGAATGAGATCACAAAACAGGAGCGGGCTTTGCTGATTGAGTGCGTCAAAAACCTCACCCTGACAGTTACCGGAACCAGAGATCTCAAGGAGGCCATTATAACCCAGGGCGGTGTACATGTGAAAGAGGTTAATCCCTCCACTATGGAATCCAAGCTGGTGAAAGGGCTTTATTTTGCAGGAGAGGTACTTGATTTAGATGCGGTGACAGGAGGTTTCAACCTGCAGATTGCTTGGTCTACCGGGTACCTTGCGGGAATAAGTGCGGCAGAAGAACAGGAGGAAAAACAATGAGCTATCAAATCGCAATAGACGGACCTGCAGGGGCAGGCAAAAGCACCATCGCCAAAAAGGTGGCGAAGGAAAAAGGATTTATCTATGTGGACACCGGTGCCATGTATCGTGCCATGGCATATTATCTTTTGACTCAAAACGTGAATCCGGAAAATGCAGAGGCCGTTGAAAAAAGATGTGTGGAGGCGGATATTGCAATCCGGTATGAGAACGGAGAGCAGGTAGTGCTTTTAAACGGAGAGAATGTAAATAGTGTGATTCGCAGTGAAGAGGTGGGAAAGATAGCTTCCGCCAGCAGCCCTTATCCGAAGGTGAGACAGCGGATTACCGCCCTTCAGAAGGAACTGGCAAGAACCAATGATGTGGTTATGGACGGAAGGGACATCGGTACCTGCGTACTTCCGAATGCGGACGTAAAGGTTTATTTGACTGCCGGTGCCCATGTGAGAGCCCAAAGGCGGTATGATGAGCTGTGTGCCAAGGGAGTAAGCTGCGATATTCATCAGATCGAAGAGGATATTATTGAAAGAGATAAGCAGGATATGACCAGAGAAATTTCACCGCTAAAGCAGGCTGAGGATGCGGTGCTTATCGACTCATCCTATATGAGTATTGATGAAGTGGTGCAGTCCATTTTGGATTTATGCAAATAAGAAAGACCGGCCCGCTCAGACTGCCGGTTGAGCAAAACGGAAAGTAAAACAGGAGAAGAGTTGTTGTATGGAAGTGATACTTGCAAAGAACGCCGGCTTTTGCTTTGGAGTAAAAAGGGCAGTGGAAAAGGTATATGAGCAGATTGAAGGCGGCAGAAAAATTTATACCTATGGCCCTATTATTCATAATGAGGAAGTAGTCAGGGATTTGGAAGAACGCGGCGTTAAGGTGATAGAGGATGTAAAGGAGCTGTCTGCGCTTAAGGAAGGGGCAGTGGTTATACGGTCTCATGGAGTTCCCAGGCAGATATATGACCTGATTGATCAAAATGGGCTGGAATGTATCGATGTAACCTGTCCTTTTGTAAAAAGAATACACAATATTGTGGAGAAGGAAAGCGGAGAAGGCAGACAGATTGTGATTATCGGCAATGACGGGCATCCTGAGGTAGAGGGAATAAAAGGGTGGTCATACACGCCGGCAGTGGTTATAGAGTCCGCAGCGGAGGCGGAAAGGTTTGTACCCGATCCCATGCGGCCGCTCTGCATTGTATCCCAGACGACATTTAACTACAACAAATTTCAAGAATTAGTTGAAATTTTTCAAAAAAGAGGTTACAATGTTAATGTTGTAAATACTATCTGTAATGCAACAGAGGAACGACAGAAGGAAGCTGGCGAGATCGCGGCGAAAGTGGATGCGATGATAGTGATAGGTGGCAGGCACAGCTCCAATACACAAAAACTATATGAAATCTGTCGTGGAAAGTGCGCAGCCACATATTTTATACAGACACTGGAAGATTTGCATTTAGAACTACCTAAAACTGCTGCTCTGGTGGGTATTACCGCGGGGGCTTCCACCCCCAACAATATTATTGAGGAGGTTCAAAATTATGTCAGAATTAACTTTTGAACAAATGTTGGAAGAATCATTAAAGACAATACATACAGGAGAGGTAGTTGAAGGTACAGTCATTGATGTTAAGCCTGAAGAGATCGTTCTTAACATTGGCTATAAATCCGATGGTATTTTAACAAGAAACGAATATACAAATGAGCCCAATGTAGATTTGACAACTGTAGCAAAGCCGGGCGATACCATGGAAGTAAAAGTCCTTAAGGTCAATGATGGCGAGGGACAAGTTATCTTAACCTACAAGAGACTGGCTGCTGACCGCGGCAATAAGAGAATTGAAGAAGCCTTTAACAGCAGGGAAGTGCTTACTGCCAAGGTTGCACAGGTGCTTGACGGCGGTTTAAGTGTTATTGTAGACGAAGTGAGAATTTTTATTCCCGCAAGCCTTGTTTCCGATGTGTATGAGAAGGATCTTACCAAATATGCAGGTCAGGAAATCCAGTTTGTAATCAGTGAATACAATCCTAAGAGAAGAAGATATATCGGTGACCGCAAGCAGCTTTTGGTTGCTGAGAAGGCAGAACTGCAGAAGAAGCTCCTTGAGAGCATTCAGGTTGGCGATGTAGTAGAAGGAACCGTTAAGAATGTTACAGATTTCGGTGCGTTCATAGATATCGGAGGCGCCGATGGACTTCTTCATATTTCTGAAATGTCATGGGGCAGAGTTGAGAACCCTAAGAAGGTATTTAAGGTTGGCGATCAGGTTAAGACCTTTATCAAGGAGATTTCAGGAACCAAGATTGCACTTAGTCTTAAATTTGAGGATGCTAATCCCTGGAAGGATGCAGAAACCAAATATGCAGTAGGCAATGAAGTTACCGGTAAGGTGGCAAGAATGACAGATTTTGGTGCATTTATTGAGCTGGAGCCCGGTGTGGATGCGTTGCTTCATGTTTCTCAGATTTCCAAGGAGCATATTGAGAAGCCTTCAGATGTACTTAAGGTTGGCGATGAAGTGACAGCTAAGGTTGTTGATTTCAACAGTGCAGACAAGAAGATCAGCTTAAGCGTAAAGGCAATGCTTGCGCCTGAGCCTGCAGAACAACCGAAAGAAGCAGCACAAGAGGAAGATGCTGATGTCGTTTCTGTTGATATTGATGCAGTGATTGCCGCAGAAGAGGAAGAGGCAGCTGAAGAAGAAAAATAAAGTCAAGGCGGTCTGATTATATGTCTTATGATTATGAATGGTTTAAAGCGGCTGTGTTTCAGCTTACCAAAATTGACTTGAATGCTTATAAAGAACGTCAAATGAAGCGTAGGATTGATGCGCTGATATCCAAAAATAATGTTGTAGGATATGACGCATATATTCAGGTCCTTAAGACGGATAAATCCAGATTTGAGGAATTTGTTAATTATCTTACTATTAATGTTTCGGAATTTTACAGAAATCCGGAGCAGTGGCAGGTAATGGATAAAGATATTATTCCGGAGCTGATCGGAAAGTTTGGAAAGAATTTGAAGGTTTGGAGTGCGGCGTGCTCTACCGGGGACGAGCCTTATTCTCTTGTTATGGCGTTGTCGCGGCACATTCCGTTAAATCAGATTCATATTACAGCTACAGACCTTGATAAGCAGGTAATTGCCAAGGCAAAGGTAGGGCTTTATAACGAGAAGAGTATAGCAGCTGTACCGGAGGATTTAAAGAAGAAATATTTTACCAAGGTCGGCCTGTCTTATCAGATATCCGATGAGATTAAAGCAAGAGTTGAGTTTAAAGAGCACAATCTGCTGGATAATAACTATCCCAAAGACTATCATTTGATTGTTTGCCGAAATGTGCTTATTTATTTTACAGAGGATGCTAAAGACGAAGTGTTCAGAAAGTTTTATCAGTCTCTGGCGCCGGGAGGCGTTCTGTTCATAGGAAGCACAGAGCAGATTATTAATCACAGGGATATGGGATATGAAAGGAAGAGTTCCTTTTATTATGAGCGTCCCGGGAAATAACAGTATACAATGAAAAAGTGTTGTAATTGTAGAGAAAAGCGCAAGCCGTTGGGCCTGCGCTTTTTATATTCCGGAAAATACTAATCCTGCATTGCCATGGCGTTCAGCACATGGCTTGCATAGTTTGAAAACAGCTCTCTGTCTTTTTTGATGTCATCAGTCAGTTCAAAGAATAAATCCTTGCTTTTGTATTCCCGCTTGAAAAACGGTTCCACCAAAACCTGCCATTGGGGCAGATAGAGAGAAAATTTTCGGGTGTAACAGGTTGCTGCAGTGGCCTGCTGACGATATTCCTTATCTACAAAAGATGCAATGGATTTGTGAATTGCCATATCCTCAGTGGGAAGATAATAGTAATTTTTGTGGTTGGCATAATAATATTTCAATTCTTCCTCATAGATAGGAACAATCAAAGTTCCCTCATGGCCCTCCCCCTTAAAATGACAGCCCCTTCCCATGAAACTGACGGAGACTGGGAGAGGAGAAGAAAATACCAACTGCAAAATCAGTTCTTTTCGGGGAACTCCATGGATATCGTTGTAATAATTGGCCTGTACCTTTCTGGCCTTCATACTACAGTTAAACAGATCATAATAAGAAAGAATGGGAAGAATTTCCAGCATTCCCTTCATGTCGTCTAAATTGTGAAGCAGGAGCGTATGGTACAGGTTATAGTCGTGGGAGGTCGTATAATCCTTGTAGACCTGTATCAGCTCACCGCCGGTATAACCATCCTCCCTCTGCAATCCCAGAAACTGTTCAACTGTCTTCAGCTTACAGTCAGGAAGCTTTAAGAAATTTTTATAGGGAGAAATGCGGCGGTAAATATCCAACCCTTCCATCTGACCGAAGGAACATTCAATACCGTGCTGTTCTGCTTTATGCCTTAAAAAGGGGAGATCAAAGGTGTTCCCGTTGTAATGAATCAGGTAAGAGTAATTCTTTGCAAAGCTAAAAAATGCGCGAAGAAGCTCCGGCTCCTCGTCAGGAGTCTGGGCAAACCACTGGCGAATAATCCAGTTGCCCTCTGAATAGAAAGCACAGCCGATTAAATATAAAGCAGAACCGGATGCAAGAAAGCCTGTGGTCTCAATATCCAGAAACAAAATTTGATCAAGGGGAGCAAGTCTCTCTAAGGGATATTCCAGTTTAAAATTACCGAGTATAATCTCTTCAATCTTCATAATAATCATGCCTTTCTTGTATTGTAAACCGGATTTTGACGAAATAGAACCGGGTAAATTTTTCTATTAATAAGTGTAGCATATTTTTAAAAAATGCAGTAGTATTTTCGACAAAAAAATAGTATATTTAAAAGGATGAGGAGAACTGATATAAACTGTGGAAATTAACGGAAAGAAGGGCAGATAATGGCGAGATTAACATTTTCGGGCGGAATACATCCGTATGACGGAAAGGATCTTTCAAAGGACAAACCGATCAAAGAGGTTTTTCCAAAGGGAGATCTTGTGTATCCGCTGTCACAGCATATAGGCGCTCCGGCGCAGCCCATAGTGAAAAAGGGTGATCATGTTTTAACCGGGCAAAAAATTGCGGAAGCAGGCGGTTTTGTATCGGCACCGATTCATGCTACGGTTTCGGGCACTGTCAAAGCGATAGAGCCGAGGCGTGTAGTAACCGGTGATAATGTAATGAGTATCGTGATTGAAAACGATGGCTTGTATGAAGAGGTTGAGTGGCCTGCTGTTAAGCCGCTGGAAGAGCTTACCAGAGAGGAAAAGATTGATATGATCAGGGAAGCGGGGATCGTCGGAATGGGCGGAGCCGGGTTTCCCACGGCGGTCAAGCTCTCACCCAAGGAGCCGGACAAGATTGAGTATGTGATTGTGAACTGTGCGGAGTGTGAGCCTTATCTTACATCGGATTACCGTAAAATGCTGGAGGAGCCGGAGTACCTGATCGGAGGTCTTAAGGTATCCTTAAGTTTGTTTAAAAATGCCAGAGGAATATTGGCTGTTGAGGATAATAAGCCGGAGTGCATCACAAGGCTCAGACATTTGACCAGAGATGAAAGCAGGATTACGGTTAAGGCGTTAAAGACCAAGTATCCGCAGGGAGCTGAGCGTCAGCTTATTTATGCCACTACCGGAAGAGCGATTAATTCCTCCATGCTTCCTGCAGATGCAGGCTGTGTGGTAAACAATGTGGACACGGTGATTGCCATTTATCACGCTGTAATAGAGGGCAAGCCCTTAATGCATAGAATTGTGACGGTTACGGGAGATGCCATTGTCGCACCGCAGAATTTTAAGGTCAGAATAGGGACCAATTATCACGAGCTGGTAGAGGAAGCGGGAGGCTTTAAGGAGCAGCCCGAGAAGATTATATCAGGCGGCCCCATGATGGGCTTTGGTATTTTTGATCTGGATGTTCCCGCTACCAAGACCTCGTCGGCGCTGCTTTGCCTTACAAAGGATGACGTGGCAGCGATGGAACCCTCCGCATGTATCAATTGTGGCAAATGTGTGGAGGTATGCCCCGGCAGAGTGGTACCCAGAAAGCTGGCAGATTATGCGGAGCATTATGAGGAAGAGGCTTTCTTGAAGAATAACGGTATGGAATGCTGCGAATGCGGCTGCTGCAGCTTTATTTGTCCTGCTAAGCGTCCCCTTACGCAGGTGATTAAATCCATGCGTAAAATACAGCTTGCCAAGAAGAAAAAGTAGGAGGAAAGGTTCATGAGTGATTTGATGAAAGTGTCATCTAATCCCCATATCAGGTCAAAGGTGACCACTGCCAACATTATGCTTGCAGTGGTAATTGCGTTGCTTCCGGCGGCCGGTTTCGGTATTTACAATTTTGGATTGGGGGCACTGGTTTTAATACTTGTTACCGTGGCGACTACAGTGCTTACGGAATTGATCTATGAAAAGGCAATGCATAAGAAGGTGACCATAGGAGATTTCTCCGCAGTGGTAACAGGTCTTTTGCTTGCTTTAAATCTTCCTCCCGCAGCGCCTTGGTGGATTGGTGTGATCGGCGGTATTTTTGCAATTCTTGTGGTGAAGATGCTGTTTGGAGGTTTGGGACAGAATTTCATGAACCCGGCGTTGGGGGCAAGGTGTTTTCTGCTGATTTCCTATACATCCATCATGTGCAATTTTGATTGTGATACTTATTCGGGGGCAACACCCCTTGCCAGCCTGAAGGCAGGCGAAAGCGTGAATATTCTGGATATGGTGATCGGTAAGACAGGCGGAACGATCGGAGAGACCTCCATGATTGCCATTATTATCGGCGCCTGCTTTTTAATTCTTTTGGGTGTGATTGATTTGAAGGTGCCGGGAAGCTACATAGTTACCTTTGTTATTTTCCTGATTTTATTTGGCGGGCATGGATTTGACCCTGCGTTTATCAGCGCTCATCTTGCAGGCGGCGGATTGATGCTTGGTGCGTTTTTCATGGCCACAGATTATGTGACCAGGCCGGTTACCAAAATGGGCCAGTATGTATACGGGATACTGCTGGGAGTCCTTACGGGAATATTCCGAATTTACGGGCCTTCCGCAGAGGGCGTGTCCTATGCCATTATTTTAGGCAATTTGCTGGTGCCTTTGATTGAAAAGATAACGATGCCAAGGATGTTTGGAAAAGGAGGAGAGAGAGCATGAAAAATATGTTGAAAGATGCTGCCGTCCTTCTCATAATCACCTTGGTGGCCGGACTTGCTCTGGGATTCGTATATCAGATTACCAAGGAGCCCATAGCTTTGGCGGAGGAAAAGGCCGCAAAGGAGGCTTATGCGGAGGTATTTCCTGAAGCTTCGGATTTTGAACCGGCAGAGCTTGTGATTCCGGAGGAGCAAAACTGGCAGTCGGCGTGGTCCGAGTCGGGGTTTGAGAATGTAGAGCTTGTGAATATGTTTCATGCGCTGGGAGAGGACGGAAGTCTTTTGGGGTATGTGCTTACGGTTACCAGTCATGAGGGTTACGGCGGTGATATTACCTTTACTATGGGAATAAGCAGTGACGGAACATTAAACGGAATTTCCATATTAAGCATTTCTGAGACTGCAGGTCTTGGAATGAAGGCGGAAAGTGTTTTGAAACCGCAGTTTGCAGGCAAAAAGGTTGCCAGCTTTACCTATACGAAGCAGGGAGCGGCATCAGACAGCCAGATTGATGCGATCAGCGGTGCAACGATCACCACAAAGGCATTAACCAATGCGGTAAATGGCGGTCTGTATTATTTCCAGACCCAGTTGGGAGGTGGCAGCTATGAAGCAGAATAGTATACTGGAAAGACTGACCAACGGCCTTATTAAAGAAAATCCAACCTTTGTCCTGATGCTGGGCATGTGTCCTACGCTGGCGGTTACCACATCAGCCATAAACGGCTTGGGAATGGGACTTACTACCATGGTTGTGCTGGCCTTAAGTAATCTGTTTATCTCACTGCTTAGAAAGGTGATACCGGATAAGGTGAGAATTCCGGCATTTATTGTTATTATTGCATCCTTTGTTACCGTTGCGGAGCTGCTTCTTAAAGCATATATTCCATTTCTGTATTCAGCCTTGGGCCTGTATATACCGCTGATTGTGGTGAATTGTATCATACTGGGGCGTGCCGAGGCATATGCCTCCAAGAACGGGCCGATTTTGTCCTTATTTGACGGGATTGGAATGGGACTTGGCTTTACCTGTGCATTGACGATTATCGGCGCAATCAGGGAGCTGCTTGGTGCAGGCGAGCTGTTTGGTTATGGGGTGATGCCGGAAAGCTATGTTCCCTGCAGTATTTTTGTTCTGGCACCGGGAGCATTCTTTGTACTGGCTGTTCTTACTGCCATACAAAATAAAGTAAAGCTGATTGGTGAAAGCAGGGGCAAGGATATGTCGAAGATACAGTCGGGGTGCAATTCCGACTGCATGAACTGTCATGACAGTGCCTGCGGTAAAAGAGAAGAGGCTGCGGAAACGCCGGTAAAAGATACGGATGATCTTGAGATCATTGAAATCAATGATGATGATGATTTAAACGAAGATATAAAGGAAGAAGCTGAAGAAGGAAAGGAGGAGGAAAGTAATGGTTAAGGAGTTATTAATTATACTGATTTCATCCTCTCTGGTAAGTAACGTTGTGCTTAGTCAGTTTCTGGGACTTTGCCCGTTCCTTGGCGTGTCCAAGAAGACCGGAACTGCGGCAGGAATGGGAACTGCAGTTATTTTTGTTATTACCCTTGCCTCTGCAGTGGCAGGAGCGATTTATAAGTACATTTTACTTCCTTTTGATTTGACTTATTTGCAAACGATTGTATTTATTCTTGTAATTGCAGCTTTGGTGCAGTTCGTTGAAATGTTCTTAAAGAAATTTATGAAGTCACTGTATCAGGCATTGGGAGTTTATCTGCCTCTGATTACAACGAACTGTGCGGTGCTTGGCGTTGCCCTCACCAATGTTCAGAAGAATTACGGAATGCTTGCAGGGATAGTGAACGGGTTTGCCACGGCCTTAGGATTTACCATTGCAATTATCATACTTGCCGGCATCAGGGAAAAGCTGGAGTACAACGATATTCCAGAATCCTTTAAGGGAATGCCTCTTGTTCTGGTTACTGCAGGACTGATGGCAATTGCATTCTGTGGTTTTTCGGGACTGTTGTAATTGAATTATGGGAAAGGCATGGTTATTGAGATGGATGTATCAGGAATTTTAATGGCTGTACTCGTAGTCGGAGGCGTTGGGGCGTTCATCGGACTGTTTCTCGGGGCGGCTGCGATTAAATTTAAAGTGGAAGTGGATGAAAAGGAGGAAGCTGTGCTGGCGGCTCTTCCCGGAAATAACTGCGGTGGATGCGGCTTTCCGGGATGCAGTGGTCTGGCGGCTGCAATTGCCAAAGGGGAAGCTGCAGTGAACGCCTGCCCGGTAGGCGGTGAGCCGGTGGAAAAGGTGATTGCCCAGATTATGGGGGTGGAAGCAGGAGAAATGACCCGAATGACAGCCTTTGTGAAGTGTCAGGGAGACTGCGATAAGGTGACCCTTGATTATGAATATCATGGCATTGAGGACTGCCGGATGCTTTCCTTTGTTCCAAACGGCGGAGCGAAAAGCTGTAATTACGGTTGTCTTGGTTTTGGAAGCTGCGTCCAGGTATGTCCCTTTGATGCCATTCATGTGGTGAATCAGGTGGCAGTGGTAGATAAGGATAAATGTAAGGCCTGCGGCAAGTGCGTAGCGGTATGTCCCAAGCACTTAATTGAACTGATCCCTTATGATGCCAAATATACGGTAGCCTGCAGCTCTGCAGACAAGGGACCGGTAACGATGAAGGATTGTACGGTGGGTTGTATCGGATGCCAGCTGTGTAAGAAAAATTGTCCTGCTGATGCAGTAAATATAGCGGATTTTCATGCTGCTATTGATTATGACAAGTGTGAGGGCTGCGGCGTCTGCGTGGGGAAATGTCCCAGAAAGTCGATTGTGGCACACTAAAGGACCGGAGAAGCAGACAGATGTCAAAGCTCACTTTACCGGGAGGAGATTAAAATGGAACAGGTAAACGAAACAGTCAGGCTTGGAAGTACGGAAATCCGGGTTAATAAGAACGGTTTCGGAGCGCTGCCGATACAGAGGATCAGTGATGAAGCTGCTGTATACTTATTGAGGAAAGCCTGTCAGGGCGGCATACGTTTTTTTGATACCGCCAGAGCCTATAGCGACAGTGAACATAAGCTGGGACTGGCTTTTGAAGGAATCAGGGAAACGCTTTTCATTGCAACCAAATCAGGCGCTGTTACCGGAGAAGATATGCGGAAGGATTTGGAAACAAGCTTATCCAATCTCCGTACAGATTATATAGATATTTATCAGTTTCATAATCCGGCCTTTTGTCCTAAGCCGGGAGATGGCAGCGGACTGTATGAAGCGGCGCTGGAAGCGAAAAAGGCAGGGAAAATCCGGCATATCGGCATTACAAATCACAGGCTGGGAGTGGCCATGGAAGCTGTTTCCAGTGGTTTATATGAGACCTTGCAGTTTCCTTTTTGTTATCTGGCAACCGAAAAGGAGGAGGCATTGGTGAAGGAGTGCCAAAAGGCAGATATGGGATTTATTGCCATGAAGGCTCTTTCCGGCGGACTGATTAACAATTCGGCGGCAGCATATGCGCATGCTGCACAGTTTGACAATGTACTGCCCATCTGGGGCGTGCAGCGGGAATGTGAGTTGGATGAATTTTTGTCCTATATCAATAATCCTCCGTCTATGACACGGGAAATGAGAGAATTGATTGACAGGGACCGCAGGGAACTGGCAGGTGATTTTTGCAGAGGCTGCGGTTATTGTATGCCATGTCCTGTGGGAATTGAGATTAACAATTGTGCAAGGATGTCGCTGCTGCTTAGAAGGTCGCCATCTCAAAACCAGTTAACCAAAGAGGTGCAGGAAAAGATGAGCAGAATTGAAGATTGTCTTCACTGTGGACAGTGCAAAAGCAGATGCCCGTATGGGCTGGATACGCCTGCACTGCTTGCCAAAAATCTGGAAGATTACAAAAATGTGCTTGCCGGAAGGGTTAATGTTCAGTAATTTAGAAATTATAATAAATAATTTGGCCGTCAGTTGTGATAAAGACAGCCTGAATTTCAGGGTAATCTTTTAGCAGCCGGGCGGCTTTTTCATAACCAAGAATAAAGCAAAGCGTGGAAAGTGCATCCCCGTCTACGGATTGTCCGCTTATGATGGTGACCTGAGACAGACCGCTGTCTGCGGGATATCCTGTTTGAGGTGACAGAATATGATGGTATAGAATATCATTCTGGATGAAGTACCTTTCATAATTTCCGGAGGAGACAACGCTTTTATCGGAAAGCTCCAGAACAAGCGCAGTGGTTCCAGAGGACTCAAAGGGCTTTTGAATACCAATCTTAAAGGGACTGCCGTCCGGTTTCTGGCCTAAGGCAACTACATTGCCGCCCAGATTGATGGTTGCCGATGTAACACCCTCTGACAGAAGATATTCCTTCATCCGGTCTCCGATATAGCCTTTGGCAATAAAACCAAGGTCAACAGAGGCGTGAGCATCTGACAGACGAACGCAGTCTTCCTTTATTTCTATCAGGGGATAGCCTGTGTGCAGCAGGGCATCGTTTATGGCTTCCTCAGAAGGAACGATCTGTTGATTGTCGGAACCGAAATTCCACAGGGTGGAGAGAGCACCGATGGCAGGGTCTACCAGACCGTCGGAAAGCTCTGCGTAGGAAAGAGCGGTGGATAAAAGAGAAAGAGTCTCTTCCGATACCGGCACATAGTCTCCGTTACCGTGATTGATCCGCCAAATGTCACTTCCTTCAATATTGGGGCTGAAGAGATTTTCATAGTATTCGGCAAGCTCCATACAATGATCCAGAAGCTCCTGCTTACAGGGCTGATATAGGGTTATGGTTATTACCGTATCAAAATAAAAGCCGGTTGCGGAAAGGGGCTTGCTTTGACGGGCACAGCCGGAAAAAAACAGAACCAAAAGAATACATGGCATAAGGAATAACTTCCGTCTATTTTTCACAGTATGTTTTTGCATATACTTTTGAATACCGTTCATGTTCACAGGCAGTGCTCCTTAAAAGGTTAGTGCGGTTATCTTGGAATTCCGATTGTAATAGAGTCGGGTTTCATGTATAGTTATTATATAGTTTTGAAGAAGATTTGAAAAGGGAAAGGTTGAAGGTTATGCGTTTGCCGGGAGAAACAGAAGAAGGGGGCATGGGAACGCCCGTTATCTATACAATTGTTGCTGTATCGGCATTTGTGCTGATTATCCTTGCGGTGGTATTTATCAGTAACGGACAAAGCAACAGGTCGGGGAATCAGGGTACAGCCGCAAGGGCCACAGCTGAGCCTACGCCGGAGCAGCAGATGGAATTTGCCGAAGGGCAGGAAGATATAGAAAGTTTGTATAAGGAGCATAAGCTGCGGGCGGAGGATCTTGACTTTTGGGATATGTATCAGGATGACACGGAAGTTATTGTGGAGGCGGCGCCTACGGAAAGCCCCGAGCCTGCGGAAAAACCGGAGCTTACCGATGAGGAAAAGGCGAAGGATGGAATGCATACCAAAGTAACCTATCGTGACGGTACTGAGGAGTGGCTGGAAATATCCGAGGAGATTCCTCTTTATACTTACAATCTCACCAATCTTAAAATTACCAATGACCAAATGGCTTATTATGTGGAGGGGGAAAAAGCCTCCAAGCTGGGTGTTGATCTGTCAGAGAGCAGTGGCGAGGTGGATTTTGAGGCGCTTCGGAATAATGGAATAGATTTTGTCATGATACGGCTGGGAGCCAGAGGCTATGAAACCGGATTACTTTCTTTGGATGAGAATTTTGTGACCAATATTACAGAAGCACAGAATGCCGGACTGGAAACGGGGGTTACCTTCTTTTCTCAAGCTGTTACGGTGGAAGAGGCGGTGGAAGAAGCAAAATTTGTCGTCAGCAATTTAGTGCCATATAAGATTACTTATCCTGTTGCATTTGACATGGAATACATCACAAACGATAAGGCACGGATAGAAATATTGAATGAGGATCAAAAAACGCAGATTACGGAAGCGTTTTTAAAAACGGTGGAAAGTGAAGGGTACCGGGTGATTTTGTATGGGAACAAAACATGGCTTTTAACTGAGATTATTCCGGATGAGCTTTTAAAGGAATATGATGTCTGGCTTTCGGATCAATCTCCGGTTCCAGATTATCCCTATCAGTTTAAGATGTGGAAATATGCAGCAGGACTAAGTATACCCGGCGTGGAGAATGACGCCGCATATATCATAAGCTTTGTGGACTACACCCGCAAATAATCGGTTATTTTGGAAGAAATGGAAACATTGGAATAAATGTCGGCGTAAGCAGAAGGAGAAAGCTTCTCAATATAATTGGGAGCAAAGTTTTTGCTTATGCCGGCTTTTTTGAGGATGTCTATCGCCTTGTTGTAAGCGATGGCAGCTTCAATATCGCTTGCGTAAGACCCTATTATGTAATTTCCGTTTATATGTATTTTGGCGGTAAAAACGGTTCCAGCAGGCGTTTTGCGTCTGGACACTCCGTGATAAATATTGAAGATTTCTATATTTTCATAGCGGAAATCCATGTCGTCTCCGTTGACGAAGCGGTAGTCCTTTCCCACAACCGCATAATTTTTGATGCCGTATCTGTTCATGATATTTACCTGCATGCCGTAATCGGACACAAAGAAATGACGGCCGCGCTTCATGATCTTGTGGGAGGAATAATAAAATAAATCGTCAACGTCAAACTTAAGAATTTCGGTGGGAGAAAGATAATATTCAAAATATTTGTTGCGCATATATATGGGGGTGGCAAAATAAATGTGATTATCCCGGAAATTAATCAGGCAAACCCATTTATGAAAGGGAAGCACACGATTCTTGGAATAATCGGTTAGACCAAGTGAGGCGTCATAAAGAAGCGATGTCCCCTCTAAATAGGCAGCGTATGCGATAGGAGCGGTGGCATAGCTTCCCAGACTGATATGCTTTTTTTGACAAGTGATGGAGGAACGGTAGTAGATACTGCCGTCCTTTTTTTGTGCTGTAAAAACACCGGGCAGGTTTTTAGCCATAAATAGATCCTTTCTGCTTCGCAGTCATTAACATTAATTATACCAGAAAATGGCTGTTTTTGAAAAGATAACAGTAAAATTTTGAAAAAATTACCCTTGTAAGCATTTTTTAGAAATATTTCTGGTAGTTCCTGTATAAAATATTAAAGAACTGTTACATAAATGTAACAGGTTTTTGATCGGAAGCAGAAAACTGCTTCATACAATGTTTGAGGAAAGGACGCGAAAATTCATGTATAAAAAATTTATTATCCAGCTGTTTTTGGGTAATATGCTCCTTGTAATGAGCTGGTTTTGTATCAAGGGTACTCAGATGACAATTTTTGCGGCTGCACCGGCATTTCAGTTAAGTCTTACAAAAAATGCTTCGCAGGCAGAAGAACCCAGAGCCGATCATTTTTTCGGAATGCTGAAAAAGGCGGCGTCAGGTCAAAGGATAGTAGATTATTCAGTACTTGAGAAGGAATACCAATATCAACTGTCTGAAGAAGATTATGAAGCATTGCTAAAAATTGTACAGGCTGAGGCTGGAAACGAGGATGAAGAAGGGAAGATGCTTGTGGCAGGTGTGGTTTTAAACCGTGTGGAAAGCGCCAAATTTCCTGATACGGTAGTTGAAGTGGTACTTCAGCAGAAGGATGGTGTGTATCAGTTTTCCCCGGTAGCCAACGGAACCTATCGAAATGCCAAAGCAACACAGGAAACAATCGATGCGGTGGAGCGTGTGCTTTTTGGAGAGGATCTTACGCAGGGAGCCCTGTATTTTGCCTCAAGAAAATATGCGGACCCTGAAAAAATGAAATGGTTTGACAATTCTCTCACCAGCTTGTTTGAGCATGGAGGTCATGAATTCTTTACCGGCGGCTGATAAATCTCTGCTTTTCATTGTACAAAAGCTTTTTTTGTGTTAAAATGTAAAAATGATTTTACAGAAGCATCAGTGAAAAGGAGTATGACAATGGAAGTTTTGTATAACAGCACCAGAAGCCAGGGAAAATCGATTCAGGCATCGGAAGCAATATTAAAGGGACTTTCTGATGACGGAGGCTTATTTGTGCCGGACAGTATCCCTGCTTTGGATAAATCGTTGAAGGAATTATCGGAAATGACATATAGACAGGTTGCTTATGAGGTAATGAAGCTGTATCTGTCGGATTTTACGGAGGACGAGCTTAAGAGCTGTATTGCAAAGGCTTATGATGAGAAATTTGATACAGAAGAAATTGTGCCTATGGCGGAGGCCGGCGGGGCTTATTATTTAGAGTTGTTCCATGGGCCGACCATTGCATTTAAGGATATGGCATTATCCATTTTGCCGCACCTGCTGACTACTTCTGCGAAAAAGAATCATGTGGAAAATGAGATTGTCATTTTAACGGCTACATCAGGTGATACGGGTAAAGCGGCACTGGCGGGCTTTGCTGACGTAGAAGGTACAAGAATTGTTGTTTTTTACCCCAAAAACGGCGTCAGCCCTATTCAGGAAAAGCAGATGGTAACACAAAAGGGGCAAAATACATATGTGGTAGGTATCCATGGTAATTTTGACGATGCTCAGACAGGTGTAAAACAGATTTTCGGAGATAAGGGGCTGGCTTCTTACATGAATGAGAAGGGCTTCCAGTTCTCATCTGCAAATTCTATCAATATCGGACGTCTGGTTCCCCAGATTGTTTATTATGTTTATTCCTATGTAAAGCTTTTAAAGGAAGAGCGGATCTCGGAGGGAGAGGAGATTAACGTAGTAGTGCCTACCGGTAATTTCGGTAATATTCTTGCCGCATTTTATGCAAAGCAAATGGGACTTCCCATTGATAAGCTGATTTGTGCGTCCAATGAGAATAAGGTACTCTTTGATTTCTTCCGCACGGGAACCTATGACAGAAATCGTGAATTTGTTTTGACAGCTTCTCCGTCTATGGATATTTTGATTTCCAGCAACCTGGAAAGACTGATTTACAGAATTGCAGGAAATGATCCTGAAAGGAATAAAGAGCTTATGACAGCGCTGGGAAGCGGCGGTTCTTATACGATAACAGAGGAGATGAAAGCGCAGCTTCAGGACTTTTACGGTAATTATGCCAATGAAGCGGAGACCCTGCAGACCATTCATGATTTATATGATGATACGGGATATGTGATTGATACCCATACTGCGGTTGCCGCCTGCGTATATAAGAAATATCGGGAGGAGACAGGAGACCGGAAGCAGACGATTATTGCATCTACCGCAAGCCCTTATAAGTTTACCAGAAGCGTGATGAATGCAATTGACAAGAAATATGATGCTATGGGAGATTTTGAACTGGCGGATGAACTTGCCCGGATATCAGGGGTATGCGTGCCCAGAGCAATCGAAGAGATTAAGCAGGCGCCTGTTTTGCATGATCATGTGTGTGAAAAGGCAGATATGAAGCAGGTAGTAATGGATTTTCTTGGAATTTAAAGCCCTTGGGTGATAGTAATATGAGGGATTGACGGGAGAAAGGAGAATTATTTGAGGAATGAAACACATCTTAATGGTAGACGATGTAGCAACAAATTTAAAATGCGCTGCGGAAGTTTTGAAAGATTCTTATGAGATTACAACAGCCAGATCAGGGAAACAGGCATTGCTTATAGTGAAGGAGTATATACCGGATCTTATTTTGCTTGATATTAACATGCCTGAAATGGACGGCTATGAAGTCATGGAAAGGTTAAAGGAAAATCCTGATACAAAGGATATTCCGATTATCTTTCTGACTGCTGAGACGGATCAGGCCAGTGAAGTTAAGGGATTAAAAATGGGGGCCATGGATTTTATCAGAAAGCCTTTTGAGCCGGAGGTTATGCGCAGCAGGATTGATAAGATACTGCAGATGACCGATCAGAAGCGTGAACTGATGGATATTGCCAAGAAGGACGACCTTACGGATCTGCTGAACAGAAGATATCTGGAAAATATGTTTAACAAGGCGGATGCGTCGGTGGAGCGGGGATATTTTCTTCTGCTTGATCTGGATAATTTTAAACTGGTGAATGACCATTTCGGCCATATGATCGGTGATGAGGTGTTAATTAAATTTTCCAGAGTGCTTCAGGAAGAGGTTGAAGAGAAAGATGCCGTGTGCAGAGTAGGCGGAGATGAATTTGTGGTATTTATTTCCGGTGAGAACAGTGATGATAAGATCAAGAGTATTGCCAGAAGACTGATTGCGGGGATAGAGTTTGAGGTAAATGATCTGATTTCGGATGCCTGTGATTTTAAGCTTTCGGTGTCCGTGGGAATTGCGGAAAAGCCGGTGGACGGGAAAACCTTCCAGGAGCTTTATTCGGCGGCGGACAAGGCGCTGTACTATGTAAAGCAAAACGGTAAACGCGGCTATCATTTTTATCACGGCTTAGGAGATAAGGAAAGTGATAATGATGAGGAAAATAATTTGATTAATCTGTTACAGCTGCAACGTCTGATTCAGGAAAGAGGCCATCAAAGCGGTGCATATCGTGTGGAATACGATGGATTTAAGCGGATTTATCATTTTGTTTCCCGTTGTATGGAAAGAAAAAGTCAGGATGTTCAATTGGTGCTTTTTACACTTACAGACGGGCAGGCTGCGGACATGGACAGCGGCAGAGCATCCGCGGCCATTGAGACTTTGGAGGAAGCGGTTTCCAAATCCCTGCGAAGAGGAGATGTGGCTACCAGATGCGGCAATATACAGTATGTGGCAATTTTGATGAATGCATCCACACAGAACGGGAACCTTGTGGTTGAGAGAATACAGAAGAAGTTTGCGGAACTTTCCGATGACGAGGATATTTTTCTGGAATATGAGATGCAGAGTGTGGGGAACAAAGAAGAATAAAAAAATTTGAATGTAATAATAAAGGCTGGTCAAATCCGACCAGCCTTTGTCTGTTATGTTCTGTCTTTGATATTTACATATGTGCGATCATTGCCGATGGGCTTATAGGCAGGACGGATAATTTTGCCGTTGTTGGCCAGCTCCTCCATGCGGTGTGCACTCCAGCCGGAAATACGTGCAATGGCAAAAATGGGCGTGTACAGTTCCATGGGAAGTCCCAACATATGATAAACAAAACCGGAATAAAAATCCACATTAATGCTTACGCCCTTATACATCTGCCGTTCTTCGGCGATGATTTTTGGAGCAAGAGACTCTACCAAAGAGTAAAGCGCAAATTCTTTTTCCAGTCCTTTTTCGACGGAAAGCTTCTCCACAAAAGCCTTGAAGATTACAGCACGGGGATCGGATTTGGAATAAATTGCGTGACCCACACCGTAAATCAGGCCTGCATGATCAAAAGCGTCTTTATTGAGAAGTCTGCGCAGATAATTGCTGACTTCCTCCTCGTCAGTCCAGTCATGAACTGTAGTCTTCATATCCTCAAACATTTGAACCACTTTAATGTTGGCGCCGCCGTGTCTGGGGCCCTTCAAAGAACCGATAGCAGCTGCAATGACAGAATAGGTATCCGTTAAGGATGAGGTGACTACACGGGTGGTAAAGGTTGAGTTATTACCACCGCCGTGCTCCATATGAAGAACCAGTGCAATATCCAAAAGCTTAGCCTCCAGAGGTGTATAGGAGCTGTCCGGTCTGAGAATATGTAATATATTTTCAGCCGTGGAAAGAGACGGATCAGGTTGGTGAATAAAAAGGCTCTTCCCGTCATGATAATGGCAATAAGCCTGATAGCCGTAGATAGAGAGCAGCGGAAACAGGCTGATCAGCTGAAGACACTGACGCAGCACATTGGGCAAAGACACATCATCAGCTCGGTCATCATAAGAGTACAGTGTAAGAACGCTGCGGGCCAGAGTATTCATCATATCAATGCTGGGAGCCTTCATAATAATATCCCTGACAAAGCTGGTGGGAAGAGTTCTGTATTTGGAAAGAAGATTCCGAAAAGCAGCCAGCTCCTTTTCATCGGGGAGCTCTGCAAAAAGCAGAAGATAGGTAATCTCTTCAAAGCCAAAGCGGTCATCTGTTGTAAAGCCGTTTACAAGATCCCGAACATCATAGCCGCGATAAAACAGGCGTCCGTGAGCAGGGCGTGAGACACCGTCCACAGTTTCCGTGGCACGTACATCGGAAATGTTGGTCAAACCGGCCAAAACACCCTTGCCGTTCAAATCACGAAGACCTCGTTTGACCTCATATTTGGTAAAGAGCTCTGTATCAATAATATCTGCCTGCTCACTCATTTTTGCAAGGCGGATGATATCGGGTGTAATTTCGGAAAAAACATTTTGATCCATATGATACTCCTTTCTTAAATGGAAAACGTATTAAAAGGTAATTAAAATTCAGCCTGAACATTTAGTCAAGCTGAATCGCATGTTAAATTGACTGTCAAATGTATTCAGAACTAAAGAATAATTCAGAAAATTAATATTACTATCTTAACATGCCATGACAATTCAAACAAGAGGCAAAAATATAAAATATTTGTAAATTCTCTAAATAATTTTAGTTTTTATCTGAACTTCAAAAAAATGGAGTGTATAAATATTGACTTTTAAAACCATGTCTGAGATAATACAGTAGATGTGCGGGAAGCACACCAGGAGTAAAAAACCGCAGTATCGGAACTATGGGAAGTGGTTTCGAGTGACGGTGAAATATACATTATATTTAAGGAGGATGACACATGTCAACAAAAGCTTATTATCCAATTTCCGAAATTGGCGCTGGTAAAGTTGGTTTTTCCAAAACCCGTTCCATTATCGAAGCTGCTTTTTACGGAAATAACGTAGTAAAAGTAAACACTTTGAAAGAAGCTTACGAATTAGCCAAAAATTCACCCGGAACAATCGTTACGGACATGCCTGTAAAGGATGGCGAAACATTTGGTCTTGAGAAAGATGCAAAGGTATTGCTTTTCAACGACGGTGCCGTAACAGGTCGTTACGCTGCTGCACGTCGTATCAAGGGCGAGCCCGGTGTTGATGAGGTTAAGCTTGATAAAGTAGTTATGGATGCGATTTATGAGACACGTTGGAAAACCATGTACCATGCAGAGTGTTTTGTAGGTCTTGATCCTGAATTTATGGTAAAGGCTCACCTTCTGATTCCGGAAGGAGAGGAGAACATCCTTTACAACTGGATGATTAACTTCCAGTATATGTCAGATGAATACGTTAAGATGTATAAGAATTCCAAGCCTGTAGGCGATGGCAAGGAACCTGATATTTACATATTCTCAGATCCTCAGTGGGCACCTCATGATGCACCTGATGTTGATTACAGCTGCTTAAGCGATCCTCTGACACTTTGCTATTTCGATACCAACGAGAACTGTGCAGCAATTCTTGGTATGAGATATTTCGGTGAGCATAAGAAGGGTACTCTGACCATGGCTTGGGCGCTTGCTAACAGAAATGGTTATGCTTCCTGCCACGGTGGACAGAAGGAATATACATTAGCAGACGGTTCCAAGTTCGTTGCTTCCGTATATGGTCTGTCAGGATCAGGTAAGTCTACACTTACACATGCTAAGCACAATAACAAATATCCTGCAATTAAGGTTCTCCATGATGATGCATTCATTATCAATTCAGATACCTGTGCATCCATCGCACTTGAGCCTACATATTTTGATAAGACAGCTGACTATCCTACAGGATGTCCTGACAATGAATATCTGTTATCCGCTCAGAACTGCTCCGCAACTCTTGATGAGAACGGAAAGATTCAGTTAGTAACAGAGGATATCAGAAACGGTAACGGACGTGCTATCAAGTCCAAATTATGGTCTCCTAACCGTGTGGATAAGATTGACGCTCCTGTTAATGCTATTTTCTGGATTATGAAGGACCCTACCATTCCTCCTGTAGTTAAGCTGAAAGGTGCAGCTTTAGCTTCCGTTATGGGCGCTACGCTTGCTACCAAGACTTCTACAGCAGAGCGTGTTGCAGCCGGTACAGACTTAAATGCAATCCGTATCGTGCCTTATGCTAACCCCTTCAGAACCTATCCGCTGGTTAATGACTATGAGAAGTTCAAGAAGTTAGTAGAAGAGAAGAATGTAGCATGCTACATCGTTAATACCGGTGACTTCATGGGAACCAAGGTTAAACCTGCTGATACACTTGGCATCTTAGAGACAATCGTTGAAGGAAAGGCTAAGTTCGAGAAGTGGGGCGACTTTGATGACATCGAGATCATGTATGATTGGGATGGCAAGACAGCTGACTTCAAGCCTGACTTAAATGACGCTTCCTATAAGGCTGCATTGAAGAATGCTATGCAGACTCGTGTGGATGCTGTTAAGGGCTTTGCTGAGAAGAAGGAAGGCTATGATAAGCTTCCCGATGAGGCACTTGCTGCAGTTCAGAAGCTGGTTGATACTCTTAACTAATTTGAGCTGAATAATGATTAGAATTGATACGGGTATACCTTTTGGTATACTCGTATTTTTTCATTGCTGTATATCAGGGATGTATGATATTCTATAAGCAATAGTTTTGTGGGGAAAATCAGGTAGTATTGTACCTTTCTGCTATTTTTAATGGGAATTGGTGTGGTTACCCCTTATCAGGCTGTTAATTATTATTTCCCTGGTGGAGCTTATTACGATGATTTCAAATGCTGTCGTTAACAACAGACAGTGGTATCATTTTATTTATGTGCGGATGCAAATGATTACAGAAAGGGTGGACAAGGTTCTTTCTATGAATTATCAAAGGCTGGAGCAGCCGGCTATTTTGGATATGTATCAAAAGGCAGCAAGGGCAACCGGTGGGAATGACAACGGTGTAGAAGGCCTGATGCATTCCGTTTATGCCCTGAAAAATCTAAATCTTACCCTGAAGGCAGGAGAACGGCTTGCGGTGGTAGGTCTTAACGGAGCGGGCAAAACGACCTTTATCAAGCTTCTTTGCAGGCTTTATGATCCTGCGGAGGGAGAGATTTTGTTAGACGGGATCAATATCAAGGAATATGATTACCGTCAATACATGGCCTTGTTTGCCCCTGTTGATTGGTATGGATGGAGGAATTTACGCCGGAATGTTTGCTGCACACAGGCTCAGTATTATCGATGAATTTTGATGAAATTTTCCAGTTGTATTTTATACCTATATTGGATATAATAAAATCAACCTGAGATGCACGACAATTCCTGTTGTTTTTGAACCTACAGATACTTCAAACGGGATTCCTACATTATCTGGCGGCTGTCAAGCCCTTACTCATTATGAGGATTGGAAGGGAAGGCAAAAGCGCAGATTGCGGTTACCCACCTAGCATGGCTAGGAGTCAAAAGGCAGGAAGCGGCATTTTGGGGAATATACCAAAAGGTATAACAATAGAAACGGCAGTTTGCTGTTAATATTACGAAAGAAAAGCAGCCTTTTAGCAGGCTGCTTTTCTTTCGTATAAAAATAAATTGATTTTTTAAGGGGAATTCATGGAAAAACAGTTTAGGATATGGATAAAACTTGGTCTGGCAGTGCTTTTAACGATTTTTTTTGTCTGGCTGATTACCAGAGATGTGGCATATTGGCAGCTAAAGCAGCCGCAGGGAGATTTGGCAAAGACAGAGGATGTCAGAATACTGACCATGGAGCTTCTGCAAGCCGGAAATCTGCCTGTAGCCGGGGAAGAGCTGTCTGCATTCTGGCAGGAGCATTCAGAACAGTACATGAATTACGGTACATACAAGCAACTGCTGGAGTACCTGAGTGTTCAGGATAAGGATTTTCTCTTTGACAGAAAGTACAAGGAAGAGTTTCAGATGCTGGAGAAGGACTGGTATGACAGCTATGAAAGGCTTCTTGACAGCTACGGCTTAGAAGGTTTGATCAGGGAAGAAAAGGTGGCGATCATATGCGGCGGCAGCAATCTGACAGGGAAAAAGGTGTTGGAAGACCATCAGATGTTATGTGGAGATGGAGAAGTTTGCACATGGGTATCATCAGATTTTGATGAGTTAAGGTTTATCACTGTGGAGGCCTATGTGCATGGTGACCGTCTTTTAACACTAAGAAGAAAGCTTTCGGAGAAACTGAGCTTTAGCAATGTATGGATCATGGAAAGCAATGAACAGGAGCTGCGCTTTTTTGACGGAGCACATGAGATTTCTCTTCCCATTGAAGTGTTGGATTCGAAGCTTGTGAGCAAGGCCGCAGAAAATCCGGCTGATGCAGAAGGTTCAGGCGCCGCAGGAGGTTTAAGCGGTATGGGCTGGCGTGAGCAGGTTGCCGATTTGACATTCGGAGACGGAAAGCTGAAAGATGTACAGATCAAGAAGGAGAAAGTGGGAGGAAAGCTTTTAGGCTGCGGAGACGGAACGCTTGAACTGGAAGGATATGGCGTTCTGGAATTGCAGGAAAACTGCGTGGGCTATCAGTTATATGATACATTAAGGAAAGCGGAAATAGGTGAGCTGTCCATAGGGTATTCTTTTGCCGATTTTGTGTTGGAGGAGGGAAAGATATGCGCCTTTCTGATTACCAGAAAGGAGAAGATGGAGAATATTCGTGTTGCTATTAGAGACAATGCCGGAGGCGGGATTTATCATCAAAATCTGGAGTTTTATTGTGAGGCTCCCATGAGAATCGTGTACGGGGAATACGATGACCGCAGGGAAGAGGTAATACCGGCGGGGGAAGTATTATACATGGAACGTGACAGCGCTTATCTGAAAGGCGGCAGGGTGGAGCTATATACGGATTTGGGCACCGGAAGGATAGAGGTGCGTTCTCAGCAGAGGGCCTACGGAGTTCCTTCTTACCGGGGCATGATGGAGATTGCAGATACGGAGCAGGGATTAGTACTGATTAATGAGCTGCCTCTGGAGGAATATTTGTATTCCGTTGTTCCCAGTGAGATGCCTGCTTCTTATCCCATAGAAGCGCTAAAAGCACAGGCAATTTGCGCCAGAACCTATGGCTATCGTTATCTGGAGCAGCCGGGATACCGAAATATCGGCGCACATCTTGATGACAGTGTCGGATATCAGGTATACAACAATATTATTGAAAATGTGAATTCTACCAGAGCGGTAAAAGAAACTTCGGGAATGATTTTGAAATATAAAGAGGAGCCGGTGAATGTTTATTATTATTCTACCTCCTGCGGCTATGGCAGTGATGCCGGTGTATGGAATGAGCAGCAGAAGGATGAAATGCCTTATTTGAAGTCGGAATATATCGGTGATGATCGGGAAGGAGAAAGCTTATCACCGGAAAAGCTGACGGAGGAGGAGTGCTTTGCACAATATATTTCGGACACGGATGAGAATGCTTATGAGAGGGAGGAACCATGGTTTCGCTGGACATATACCGCAGAAGAACTGGATATATCCCTGCTTTCCGACCGGTTGAGGGACAGATATGAGGCTGCTCCGGAAAAGATTTTGCATGCGCAGAAGAATAGTGATGATGAGGAGAGCTTTGTGTCGGAAAAGCCGGAGAAAATTAAAAAGATTTATGATATTACCTGCCTGAAAAGAAAGGAAGGCGGCGTGATCGACGAACTGCTGATTGATACGGATCAGGGAACCTATAAGGTAGTTTCCGAATATAATATCAGATATATATTAAATCAGGGCGCAGATGTGATCAGACAGGACGGAAGCACCTATCAGAGCAATGTGCTGCTGCCAAGTGCTTATATGATAATCGATGTTGTAAAATCAGAACAAAATGTGGTAGGATATACTATACTTGGCGGCGGATACGGTCATGGTGTGGGAATGTCCCAGAACGGGGCAAAAGCCATGGGACTTGAGGGGATGAGCTGTGAAGAAATTCTTTCATTTTATTTTGAAGGCTGCCGCATGGAAAATACTTATTAGGAAAGCTTTGTGACGGAGATGCTCTATGCTTAGAAGACTAATATTTATCGGGTATGATTTTGGAAAACATATGGGCAGGAAGAATATAAGCGCTTTTGCAGCAAGTACGGCGTTTTTCCTCTTTTTATCCTTGATACCGGCGCTAATGCTGTTATGCGCGTTGATTCCCTACACGCCTCTTACCAGAGAGAATTTGATGAATGTGGCTGCCCAGATTTCGCCGGATGCACTGAATCCGCTGTTAAAAAGCGTGATTATAGATGTGTATGATAAATCTGTGGGGGTTATTTCCGTTACCGCCATTGCAACTCTTTGGTCTGCAGGTAAGGGGATGCTTGCTTTGATGCAGGGGTTGAACGCCATTAATGATGTGGAGGAAAACAGAAACTATATTCTGCTTCGGATGGTGGCCAGCATGTACACGGTTCTGATACTGATAGCTGTCATTTTATCTCTGCTTGTTAATGTATTCGGGAAAACCCTGATCGGCATTATTGAAGGAGTTATACCGCAAACGGCTTATTTATTTAACCTTCTGGTTCATTTCAGAACTCCTTTTATGTGGATTGTGCTTACCATTGTGATTGCGTTTATGTATACTTATGTGCCGGGAACCAAACTGGGATTTAAGATGCAGGTTCCGGGGGCAGGCTTTGCAGCCATCGGATGGAACCTTATGACCTGGATATTTTCCATTTATGTGGATAAGTTCAACGGTTTTAATACCTACGGAAATTTAACCACCATCATTATTTTAATGCTGTGGCTGTATGCCGGTATGTATATTATTTTGGTGGGAGCCTATATGAACCGGTATTTTAAACCGGCGTTTCAGTTCTTTATAGGAAAAAAGAATGTTGACAAGCGAAAGAAGATTGACTAAAATGTAAGACAGTAAAATAAAGTGGCTATGATGGTGTTAAGTAGGATATTGTTTTCTGTCAGAGAGAGGAAGTCACCGGCTGAAAGCTTCCTTAAGTTCAAACAATATGTGAATTTCCCACCGGAGCTTTCAGGTTGAAGCAGGTGAAGGCACGGCAGTTTTGTGCTCTGTGAGTAGATCTGAACGTGACACGCGTTAAGTGAATGAAGCGTCTGCCTTTGTGGCAGAAAGTTGGGTGGTACCGCGGAGATAATTCGTCCCTTGTATGAAAATACAAGGGATTTTTTAATTTTACAGGAAGAAAGGAAGAAGGCAATGAAGGAAAAATTGGAACAGATTAAAGCGGAAGCCTTAAAGCAGATTGAGACTGTAGGCGGACAGAGCAGTCAGGCATTGGATAAGTTAAATGAAATCCGTGTCAACTATCTTGGAAAGAAGGGACAGCTTACGGCTCTTCTGAAAGGGATGAAGGATGTAGCGCCGGAGGAAAGACCCAAGGTCGGGCAGATGGTGAATGATGTCCGCTCTGAAATTGAAGAGGTTTTGGAAAGGGCAACAGATAAGATGAAGGCCTTGGCATTGGAAGGAAGGCTGAAGGGAGAAACTATTGACGTAACTCTGCCTGCCAGGAAGAACAATGTGGGGCATCGTCATCCCAACACCATTGCCCTTGAGGAAGTGGAAAGAATATTCGTAGGTATGGGTTATGAGGTTGTGGAAGGCCCTGAGGTGGAGAAGGATTATTATAACTTTGAGGCGCTGAATATACCGGCAGACCATCCGGCCAAGGATGAGCAGGATACTTTCTATGTAAACGGTGATATTTTACTGCGTACCCAGACTTCACCGGTGCAGGTTCGTGTGATGGAGCAGACCAAACCGCCTATCCGTATTATTGCACCCGGAAGAGTATTCAGATCCGATGAGGTGGATGCTACTCATTCTCCTTCTTTCCATCAGATAGAAGGCCTTGTGGTAGATAAAAATATAACATTTGCAGATTTGAAAGGAACTCTTGCGCAGTTTGCAAAGGAATTGTTCGGGGAGGAGACAAAGGTAAAATTCAGACCTCATCATTTCCCGTTCACAGAGCCCAGCGCAGAGGTGGATGTTTCCTGTTTCAAGTGCGGCGGAAAGGGCTGCAGATTCTGCAAGGGAAGCGGATGGATTGAGATTTTGGGCTGTGGTATGGTTCATCCCAAGGTGCTTAGGATGAGCGGCATTGATCCGGAGGTTTATTCGGGATTCGCTTTTGGTGTAGGACTTGAGCGTATTGCATTGCTGAAATATGAGATTGACGATATGCGTCTTCTCTATGAAAACGATATCCGTTTCCTGAAACAATTTTAGCGAAGGCAATGAGCAGTGCCAAAATCAAGTATGCCAAATTGACTGCTTGCAGGCAAATTAGGCAGACTTGATTTTGATAGGGCGAAGCCCGTAAATGAGGAAACCGGAGGTTTCCGAATTGCGCTGCGAATGGAATTGGAAAAGAATCCGAAGCCCGTAAATGAGGAAACCGGAGGTTTCCGAATTGCGCTGCGAATGGAATTGGAAAAGAATCCGAAGCCCGTAAATGAGGAAACCAGAGGTTTCTGAATTGCGCTGCGAATGGAGCTGCGAATGGAGCTGCAAAATGCACTGCGAGAAGAACTACAACCGTGAACAAATAATTAATATAAAATTTGGAAAGGAATAATACAATGAATACAGCATTATCATGGATTAAAGCATATGTGCCCGAACTGGAATGTACGGATCAGGAATACTGTGACGCAATGACCCTTACAGGAACCAAGGTTGAGGGCTTTGAAAGACTGGATAAAAATTTAGAGAAGATCATCATTGGTCAGATTGAAAAAATTGAAAAGCACCCGGATGCGGATAAGCTGATTATTTGTCAGGTGAATATCGGAACCGGAGTGATACAGATTGTGACCGGTGCGCCTAATGTAAAGGAAGGGGATAAAATTCCCGTAGTTTTGGACGGCGGAAGAGTTGCAGGAGGACACGATGGAGGTCCTATGCCGGAGGAAGGAATTAAGATCAAGGCAGGCAAGCTTCGTGGAATTGAGTCCAACGGTATGATGTGCTCTGTCGAGGAGCTTGGCTCCGACAGAAATATGTATCCTGAGGCGCCTGAATATGGAATATACATTTTCCCTGAGGATGCACAGGTGGGGGCAGACGCAGTGGAGGCTCTCGGTATGAGAGATACGGTTTTTGAGTATGAGATTACCTCCAATCGTGTGGACTGCTACAGTGTTCTGGGAATTGCAAGGGAAGCAGCCGCTACCTTTAGAAAGCCTTTTATTCCGCCTGTAGTGGAAGTAAAGGAAAACGGAGAAGATGTAAACGATTATATTTCTGTTGAAGTGCAGGACCCTGATCTGTGCAGCAGATATTGTGCAAGAGTCTGCACCAACATTAAAATAGCGCCTTCACCGGAATGGATGCAGAGAAGACTTCGTGCCAGCGGCATACGTCCCATCAATAATCTGGTAGATATCACCAATTATGTGATGGAGGAATACGGCCAGCCTATGCATGCCTTTGATCTGGATACCATTGCAGGGCACAAGATCATTGTCAGAAGAGCTAAGGACGGAGACGAATTTGAAACCCTGGATGAGCAGATCAGAAAGCTGGATAAGGATGTGCTGATGATCTGTGATGCGGAAAAGGAAATCGGTATTGCCGGAATTATGGGCGGTCAAAACAGTAAAATTACAGATACCGTGAAAACTGTTATGTTTGAGGCTGCTGCCTTTAATGGCCCCAATATCCGTAAATCGGCCAAGAGAATCGGCCTGCGTACCGATGCGTCAGGCAAATTTGAAAAGGGACTTGACCCGCATACTGCCATTGAGGCAATTAACAGAGCGTGTCAGCTGATTCAGGAGCTTGGATGCGGCGAAGTCGTGGGCGGTGTAGTGGATGTGTGCCAGCCCATGAAGGAAAAGGTGAAAGTGGCATTTGAGCCGGATAGAATAAACAAATTATTGGGAACTCAGGTATCGGAGCAGGAGATGCTGGATATTTTTAAGATGCTTGAGATAGAATATGATAAAGAGAGCAGAGAACTGATTGCGCCTACTTACAGACAGGACATTGAAGGCTATGCAGATATTGCGGAGGAAGTGGCAAGATTTCACGGTTATGATTTGATTCCCACAACTCTTCCTACCGGAGAGGCTACCGCAGGTAAGCTTTCCTTTAAGCTGCGCATTGAACAGAAGGCAAGAGATATTGCGGAATACTGTGGATTTTCACAGGGAATGTGCTATTCCTTTGAAAGCCCTAAGGTATTCGATAAGCTGCTTTTGCCGGAGGATTCGCCGCTTAGGAAGGCCGTTGTGATTTCCAATCCTTTAGGAGAGGATTTCTCTATTATGAGAACGCTTTCCTTAAACGGTATGCTTACCTCTCTTGCTACCAACTACAACAGACGGAATAAGGATGTAAGATTATATGAGCTGGGAAATATTTATCTGCCCCATCAGGTGCCGGTAACGGAGCTTCCCGATGAGAGAATGCAGTTTACCCTTGGCATGTATGGGGAAGGAGATTTCTATACCATGAAGGGCGTGGTGGAAGAGTTTTTGGATGCCATCGGCCTTTCCGGTCATGTAAATTATGATCCCAAGGCAGAAAAGCCTTTCCTGCATCCCGGAAGACAGGCGCTGATAGGCTATGCCGGAAAAACGGTAGGTTATTTGGGTGAGGTGCATCCGCAGGTTTGTGACAATTATGACATCGGAACCAGAGCTTATGTTGCGGTTTTGGATATGCCCGAAATACTTCCTCTGGCAACCTTTGACAGAAAGTACGAAGGCATTGCAAAATATCCTGCTGTTTCCAGAGACATCAGTATGGTTGTGCCCAAAGAAATTCTGGTGGGACAGATTGAGGCAGTGATCGTACAGCGGGGCGGAAAAATCCTGGAGGATTATCAGCTGTTTGATATCTATGAGGGAGAGCAGATCAAGGAAGGTTATAAGTCTGTTGCCTATTCTGTAACGTTCCGTGCAAAGGACCGGACCCTGGAGGAAAGCGATGTGACAGGTGCAATGAAAAAGATTTTAAACGGCCTGGAAGGGCTGGGAATAGAGCTTCGTTCGTAGTAATGGAAAAGAAAGGAAATATCTATGGAAAAGAAGAATACATGGGAAACCTACAGTAGCAAACAGCTAAAGGAGGTAGACGCATTTGCCGACGAATACAGATGCTTTCTGGATCAGGGAAAAACAGAGCGCGAATGTGTGGATTACATTGTTAATGCAGCGGAAAAGGCAGGCTATCGTGAGCTTTCGGCACTTATAAAGAACGGAGAAAAGCTGAAAAAGGGCGATAAAGTTTATGCGGTATGGATGAATAAGTCCATTGTTATGTTCCGCATCGGGGAATGTCCTATGACAGAGGGAATGAACATTCTGGGAGCACATATTGATTCGCCCAGACTGGATATTAAGCAGAACCCCCTTTATGAGGACGGCGGCTTTGCTTATCTGGATACGCACTATTACGGAGGCGTAAAGAAGTATCAGTGGGTGACCCTTCCGCTTGCTCTTCACGGTGTGATCGTGAAAAAGGACGGAACTACAGTAGAAATCAATATTGGTGAAAATGAGGACGATCCGGTATTTTTCGTTTCCGATTTGCTGATTCATCTTGCACAGGAGCAGCTGGAAAAGAAGGCTGCCAAGGTGATTGAAGGAGAAGCACTGGATATTATTGTTGGTAACAGACCGATTACCCTTAGCAAGGAAAAAGCGGCTGCTAAGAGCGGAAAGGATGCTTCAAAAAGCGTTGAAGGGCCGGAGAAGGAGCAGGCCAAGGAGGCTGTTAAGAAAGGAATTCTTGATATTTTAAAGAAAAATTATGAGGTGGAGGAAGAAGATTTTCTTTCCGCAGAGCTTGAAGTAGTGCCTGCTGGAAAAGCAAGAGAAGCTGGATTGGATCGCAGTATGATTCTTGCTTACGGACAGGATGACAGGGTGTGTGCTTTCTCTTCCTTAAAGGCAATGCTTGAGGTGGAGGACAGTGACAGAACGGCCTGCTGCCTGCTAGTGGATAAGGAAGAAATCGGCAGCGTGGGAGCTACCGGTATGCAGTCCAGATTTTTTGAAAATACGGTGGCTGAAGTGATGAACCTTACAGGAGAATATTCGGAGCTGAATGTTCGAAGAGCTTTGGCTGCATCCTGTATGCTTTCATCGGATGTGAGCAGCGGATATGATCCGTCCTTTGCATCCAGCTTTGACAAAAAGAATGTGGCATACCTTGGCGGCGGTATGGTGTTTAACAAATTTACCGGATCAAGAGGCAAGTCTGGCTCTAACGATGCCAATGCAGAGTATCTTGCTCATATTCGTCAGATTTTTGATAAGGAGAAAATCAATTTTCAAACGGCGGAGCTTGGCAGGGTAGATCTTGGCGGCGGCGGAACCATTGCCTATATCCTTGCGCTTTACGGAATGAATGTGATTGACAGCGGCGTGGCTGTGCTGAACATGCATGCGCCCTGGGAAGCAACCAGCAAGGCGGATGTGTACGAGGCAAAGAGAGGATATATGGCGTTCTTAAAAGGAGCAGAGCTGTAATGAGCAACGCAGAGCTTAAAACATCGGATTTTTATTTTGATCTGCCGAAGGAGCTGATTGCCCAGGACCCGCTTTTGGACAGAGCAGCTTCCAGACTGCTTATGGTTGATAAGGCCACCGGTCAGTGGAAGCATGAAATTTTCAGGAATATTGCCGATTATCTGCATCCGGGAGACTGTCTGGTATTAAACGATACCAAGGTTCTGCCTGCAAGGCTTCTCGGCGTGAAGACGGATACGGGAGCAGCCGTTGAAGTACTGCTGCTGAAACGGCAGAGCGGGGATGTATGGGAAACTTTGGTGAAGCCCGGGAAAAAGCTTCGACCCGGTGCAAGGGTGAGCTTCGGAGACGGCAGGCTTAGGGCGGAAATACTGGACATAGTGGAAGAGGGAAACAGGCTGGTGCGGTTCTTTTATGATGGGATTTTTGAGGAGGTTTTGGACAGCCTGGGAGAAATGCCCCTGCCGCCTTACATAACCCATAAGCTGCAGGATAAGAACAGATACCAGACGGTTTATGCAAAGTATGACGGCTCTGCGGCAGCGCCTACTGCAGGTCTGCATTTTACCAGGGAGCTGCTTAAGGAAATAGAGGATAAGGGCGTTAAGCTTGCCTATGTGACCCTGCATGTGGGATTAGGAACCTTCAGACCGGTAAAGGAAGAAAATATTTTGGAGCATCATATGCATTCGGAGTATTATCAGATATCGGAACAGGCGGCACAGATAATCAATGAGACCAGAAAAAACGGGCATCGGGTGATTTGTGTGGGTACAACCAGCTGCAGGACGGTGGAAAGTGCGGCTGATGAAAACGGAATGCTGGAGGAATGCTGCGGTGATACGGAAATTTTTATTTATCCGGGGTATCAGTTTAAGGTTACGGACTGCCTGATCACCAACTTTCATCTGCCGGAATCCACTCTTGTCATGCTGGTGGCGGCACTGGCGGGAAGAGAACATGTGCTAAAGGCTTATGAGGAAGCAGTGAGGGAAAAGTATCGTTTTTTTTCATTTGGGGATGCATGCTTCTTTACGGATGACTTTACAAAAAAATCCATATAGATTAATATAAATTCAGAAGTTATCGGATAAACCATGCGTGCAAGGGAGGTTACTATGAAAGAAAGAAGAAGAGCAAACAGAAGAGAGCTGGTATCAAAGCTTTTGGTAAAAAGGCTGGACGGAAGCGTAAATGAAGAGGTTGAGATTGATATTTCGGACGTATCTAAATCGGGTATCGGCTTCAGCTGCGGTGAATTGCTTGGGATCGGTGCGGTATATGAAGCATTTTTAAGAATTTGGACTCAGGAAGTAATTCATGCCTTTCTTGAGGTGGTGCGTATTGAGAAAAAAGCAAACGGATACAATTATGGTGCGGTATTTATCGGAATGCCGGAAACCGATGCTTCAAGAATTGAAGTGTATGATACTGTAGAAAGAATGAAGCAGGACTAGTGGAATGGCAGAATATTCACCTACAAGAATTAAGAACCTTTTTTTAAGACAAAGCTATATTGATACATGGAATGATTATCAAAAAGTACTGAAATCGGGAGTCGGTGGCTGGGATTACGTGATTTTGACGGCATCCAATGAAGAACAGGCCAAGGGATATCGGTTGGAAATTGAATACCGCCAAAGAGAAGGCCGGCTGCCGGCAAGCTGTAACTATGTGGTTCTTCCTGACCCGGAAGGCAAAAGAGTGGGGTCAGGGGGAGCAACTTTTCATGTGCTTAGATTTTTGGCAGAACAAATCGGGGGCAGGGCGGAGACCTGCATCAATGGAAAGAAAGTACTGGTGATCCATTCGGGAGGAGACAGTAAACGGGTTCCCCAGTACAGCGTGTGCGGCAAGCTTTTCTCTCCGGTTCCCAGACAGCTGCCGGACGGTAATCTTTCCACATTGTTTGATGAATTTATGATCTCCATGACGACTGTTGCAGGCAGAATTAAGGAGGGCATGCTGGTATTATCCGGCGATGTGCTTCTCCTTTTTAATCCGCTTCAGCTTGATTTCCAATTTAAGGGTGCTGCGGCAATTTCCATTAAAGAGCATGTGAGCACCGGTAAGGATCATGGAGTTTTTCTCCGCAATGAAGCGGGCATGGTAGAACAGTTTCTCCACAAAAAGACGGAAGAACAGCTGAGAAGCGCAGGCGCGGTTAATGAGCAGGGATGCGTGGATTTGGACACAGGAGCAGTGCTTTTGGATTGCGAGCTGCTTAAGGCTCTTTTTGGGCTGATATGCCGGAACGGCAGAATTGATGAAGCGAGATATGCGGAATTTGTCAATGAACAGGCGAGAATCAGCTTTTACGGGGATTTTTTGTATCCCCTGGCCTGCAGCGCTACGTTGGAGGATTATTATGAGCAGGCGCCGGAAGGAAGCTTTTGCAGGGAACTGACTGACTGCCGCGAGAAGATTTGGAAAGCAATTTCGGAGTTTTCCATGAAGGTGATTTGCCTTTCACCGGCAGAATTTATTCATTTCGGCACTACGGGAGAGCTGCTGGAGCTTTTGACGGAACGGATAGACGACTATGAATTTCTTGGCTGGGAGAGAGTTGTATGCTCCAACAGACAAAGCGAAAACTTTGCTGTACGGAACAGCTTTATATGCCACGGGGCTGTCATTGAGAAAGGCTCTTATTTGGAAAACTGTTATGTGGGAGAGGACGTAGTGGTTAAGGAAGGTGCGGTTCTTTCCAACATTACGCTGCATGGTACACTGATACCGGCCCATACGGCAATCCATGCAGTGAAGCAGAAAAACGGCAGGTTTGTGGTTCGTGTTTATGGTGTTTTGGATAATCCCAAGGGAACCTATGAGGACAACACCTCTTTTATGTCGGGATGGCTTAAAGATACTCTGGATTTTTACCGGGTTCCGGTAGAGCAGGTCTGGGAAGGTTACGGACACAGCCTTTGGGAGGCAAAGATTTATCCTCTGGCGGATACCGTACAGGAAGGGGCGGACGCTTCTTTGCTGCTTACAAAGATGGTGTCAGGTGAGGCCACCAGAGCGGAGGCTGCAAAGTGGATGTCGCAGGAAAGAATCAGTCTTCGCGACAGCTTTAACAATGCAGCGGTAGAGGAAGTTCTGCCTTTTCAGGAAAAGCTGAAGAGACAGATTTTGATAGATCAGTTTGTGGAAAAGCTGTCCGAAGGCGTTAATTATCAGGAAGCGCTGAGGGTATTCGGCAGCATGCCCATAGAAGGCAAGCTGAAAAGAGAACTGCTGGAGCGGGCGGGGCAAAGTGATTATAAAACCGCTATGCGGATTTACTATGCTTTGGGAATGGAGACAGAATGCTTTGATACCATCAGAGTACAGGTCTTTGAAAGCATGAAGGAGCATGACAGTGCCGGCAGTAAGATGAAAATTGCGGAGGACGAAGTGCGGGTAGCCCTGCCTCTTCGTGTCAACTGGGGCGGAGGCTGGACCGACACGCCGCCTTACTGTAATGAGCAGGGCGGAATGGTATTAAATGCCGCTATTACTTTAAATGGCATTCTGCCTGTGCAAGTGGTGGTAAGAAGACTGGATCAATTGCATATTGAGTTTGAAAGCTCCGATTTGGGTGTAAGTACGGTAATACATGAGCTGGAAAAGGTTCAGGACTGTATGGATCCCTATGACTTTTTTGCCTTGCATAAAGCTGCGCTGATTGCCTGCGGACTGATTCCGGGTATGGATGATGAAAGTGCGGGGGATTGTTCTCTGGAAGAAATATTAAGAGAGCTTGGGGGCGGTATTTATCTTTCCACCAAGGTGGAAGGCGTGCCCAAGGGTTCAGGGCTTGGAACCAGCAGTATTCTTGCGGGAGCCTGCGCCAAGGCAATTGCCTCCTTTGTAGGGAAGAAACAGACGGACAGCGTGCTGTTTGACCAGGTGCTTTATATGGAGCAGATCATGAGTACCGGCGGAGGCTGGCAGGATCAGGTGGGCGGTATGGTGCCCGGCATTAAAATGATTACCAGTAAGCCCGGAATACATCAAATCTTACATGTGGAGCCGGTCAGGATTGATGAGAAGGCAAAAGAGGAACTGAACCGTCGGTTTGCTGTGATTTATACGGGACAGCGCCGGCTTGCCAGAAATTTACTTCGGGAAGTGGTAGGCAATTATATCGGCGGCAGGGTAGAGTCTGTGGAGGCATTATTCCGCATGAAAGAAACCGCCATGGAGATGCAAAAAGCGTTGGAGAAGGGAAATGTGGATGAACTGGCGGCGCTTTTTAACCGGCACTGGGAATTGTCCTTACAGTTGGACGACGGCGCGACCAATCTGTGTATTGATCAGATATTTATGACCATAGAGGATTTGATTGATGGAAAATTCATTGCAGGCGCCGGAGGAGGAGGCTTTCTGCAGGTGATTATGAAAAAGGGAGTGACCAAAGAGCAGCTGGATGAAAGATTGAAAGAGGTTTTCCAGGGAACGGGAGCCGCAGTATGGAACAGCGAACTGTATTTTGGCTAGAACAATAAAGTTCAGAGGCAAAATTGTCTCTGAACTTTTTAGCGTTGATAAATTACATATCCTTTGGCCTTCAGAATGTGTATTGCCTTTTCGATACTGATTTCCTCATAAAATTCAACCCTGAGTACGCCGTCTTCCTGCTCCCTATTATGGGAAATACCGATGTTTTTAATGCTGATCTGGTTAAGGGCCAGTATGGTTGCAATGGCGGCAAGTGCGCCGGGCTCATCGGCAATTTCAATATTGATGGAATAGGACTTTTTAATAGGACCGCTGGAAGAATCAATAAAGGAATCCCGGTAGCTTCTGGCCTGGTCAAAGAACTGGTAGAGCTCCTGTTCGTTGGATGCATCAACCTGTTTCCTGATCAGCTTTAAGGAGTCCGTATAGCTGTCCAGCAAGCGTAAAATATTCTCCCGATTGGTCAGACAGATTTGCTGCCACATCACGGGGGAGGAGGAAGCAATGCGGGTGATATCCTTAAAACCGCCGGCGGCAATCATTTTCATAATGCCGTCACTGGAATCGGAGTCCTTGATCAGATTTACTAATGAGGCGGCAATCACATGGGGCAGGTGACTTACTGCAGCGGTCACATAGTCATGCTGCGCACAGGTGAGAATCAGAGGAATGGCCCCAAGAGAGGAGACCAGCTCCTTAAAATCGGCTATGATGTGATCGGCAACCCCTTCGCAGGGTGTTAAAATATAATATGCATTTTCAAGAAGCAGAGCCTTGGAATTTTGGTATCCAGTGCGTTCGCTTCCGGCCATAGGATGACCGCCGATGAACTGGCCTTCAAGTCCTGCTTTTTTGATGTTTGCATGAATATCCGTTTTGACACTGCCCACGTCTGTAAGAAGACAGGCAGGAGAAATATTTTGCTTGATTTGTTCCAGATTTTTGTCATTTTCCGATACCGGTGCACACAAAAAGATTATGTTGCATTGGGAAAAATCAGTTCCTATTTCTGTTACGGACACATCAATGACACCGTCCTTTACGGCAGCATCAAGCGTGTCTGGATTAATATCGTATGCGATTAAGCGGCACTGAGGGTAAAACTGACGAAGTGCCCTTGCAATGGAGCCTCCAATCAGGCCCAGTCCCACAAAACCGCAGACAAAATCATTTTTCATGGCGTTCTCCTTTCCATAGCTTTTAATAATATAGCACTTCAACGTGCGAAAGTCAACAGCGTGTTACAGCAGGATAAAGGGCATGGACAATGCATGACAATAGTATAATAAAAGTATTGCGTGAAAAATGCATGATTTTGCTTGTATAATTTCTGTAAATTTAGTAGAATATACACATGGGATTTGAAGCGCCGGAAATATTTTTCGACAAAAATATGGCGTAATGCCCAAAAATGCTGAAAAATGGAGGAACCTATATGAATATTTACACAACTGACAAAATCAGAAATGTTGTCCTGCTTGGACATGGCGGCTGTGGAAAGACCAGTTTGGCAGAGGCAATGGCATATTTATCAGGTATTACATCGAGAATGGGTAAGGTTGACGATGGTAATACAGTCAGTGACTTCGGCAAGGAAGAGCAGAAGAGGAAAATATCTATAAGTACTTCCGTTATTCCCATTGAGTGGGAAGGATATAAGGTTAATATTCTGGATACTCCGGGATTCTTTGATTTTGCCGGAGAGGTGGAAGAAGCAATCAGTGCTGCCGGGGCAGCGATTATCGTGGTAAACGGTAAAGCGGGCGTGGAGGTAGGAACCCAGAAGGCATGGGATTTATGTGAAAAGTATAAGCTTCCCAGAATGATTTATGTAAGTAATATGGATGTGGACAATGCTTCCTTCCGTCAGGTGGTGGAAAATATGACCGCGATGTTTGGTAAGAAAATGGCTCCTTTTCATTTACCGATCCGTGAAAACGAAAAGTTCGTAGGATATGTAAATGTCATTACGGAAACAGGAAACAGATGGCAGGGCAAGGAAGTTGTGGAGTGTGAAGTGCCCGAGTATAATAAACCCAATCTGCAGATTTGCCGTGATACCCTGATGGAAGCGGTTGCAGAAACCAGCGAAGAGATGATGGAGCGCTATTTCGGAGGCGAAACCTTCTCAGAAGCAGAGATTAGAGCTGCAATGCGTACTAATGTGTGTGACGGAAGTATTGTTCCCATGACTATGGGGTCCAATATTCTCTGTCAGGGAATGTATACCCTGCTGGATGATATTATTAAGTATTTCCCCAGTCCGGAAAACCGTGAGGTGGCCGGCATCAATATGAAGACGAACGAGATTTATCATGCGGACTATGATTTCTCCAAGGCTAAGTCGGCATATATTTGGAAGACCATCGTTGATCCTTTTATCGGAAAGTACTCTTTAATCAAGGTTAATTCGGGTGTTTTGAAGACCGATGATGTGATTTACAATGTAGATAAAGATATCGAAGAAAAAATCGGAAAGCTGTATGTGATGCAAGGTAATAAGCCTATAGAGGTTAAGGAGCTTCATGCCGGAGATATCGGCGCTCTTGCCAAGCTTACCGCAGCAAGAACCGGAAACAGCCTTTCCACCAAGACGACCACCATTAAATTTGGTAAATGGGATATGCCGGTTCCTTATACATATATGCGGTATAAGCCGAAGAACAAAGGGGATGTAGATAAGATTTCACAGGCATTGCAGAAGATATCCCACGAAGATCTGACTATGAAGTCGGTAAATGATTCTGAAAACAGACAAATGCTCCTTTATGGAATGGGCGATCTGCATCTGGAGGTTATCTGCAGCAAGCTGCTGAATGAGTACAAGGTTGAAATCGAGCTGTCACAGCCGAAGGTAGCTTTCCGTGAGACTATCAAAAAGACTGCGGATGTGGAATATAAGTACAAAAAGCAGTCGGGCGGACATGGACAGTACGGTCATGTTAAGATGAAATTTGAGCCTTCAGGTAATCTGGAGGAGCCCTATGTATTTGAACAGATTGTGGTAGGAGGAGCGATTCCCAAGAATTACTTCCCCGCAGTCGAAAAGGGTATTCAGGAATCCGTACTTAAGGGACCTATGGCAGCATATCCCGTAGTAGGCGTAAAGGCTATTTTGTATGATGGTTCCTACCATCCGGTAGATTCTTCCGAAATGGCATTTAAGACAGCTGCCATTCAGGCATTTAAGAAAGGCTTTATGGAGGCACATCCCGTGCTGCTTGAGCCTATTGCCTCCTTGAAGGTTACCGTACCGGATACATATACCGGCGATGTAATGGGTGATTTGAATAAAAGAAGAGGACGTGTGCTTGGTATGACACATGCGCCGGGAGGTAAACAGGTGATTGAAGCCGATGTGCCTATGATGGGGCTTTTCGGATATTGTACAGATCTTCGTTCTATGACAGGCGGACGAGGCGAATATGAGTATGAGTTTGCCCGTTATGAACAGGCACCCGGTGATGTGCAGGAGAAGGAAGTGGCAGCAAGAGCGGCTCAGTTAAGCGAAGGTGCGGAAGATTAATCAAAGTTGACAGATTCTTTTTAGAAGAAGGTAAATATGGGCAGGATGTTGTATTGGGGGATACAGCATCCTGTCTTGACATTTTGTACTAATATAGGTAAAATTATGGCTGATTTGCAATGTGCAAATGAAAGGAGCAGGGTTAATAAGATGGCAGCACCATACAATCACAGAGAAGTGGAAACAAAATGGCAGGAGATCTGGGATAACGAGAAGGCTTTCAAGACCTCCGAGGATTATTCAAAACCGAAATACTATGCGCTGGTTGAATTTCCTTATCCCTCAGGACAAGGATTACATGTAGGACATCCGAGACCTTATACAGCGCTTGATATTGTTGCAAGGAAGAGAAGAATGCAGGGATATAATGTGTTGTATCCTATGGGATTTGATGCATTTGGACTTCCTACGGAAAATTATGCAATCAAAAATCATATTCATCCCAAGATTGTTACCGAAAAGAATGTGGAAAGATTTAAAAACCAGCTCCATGCTCTGGGGTATTCCTTTGATTGGGACAGAGAGATCAATACTACAGATCCGGGATATTACAAGTGGACACAATGGATCTTTTTAAAGCTTTTTAAAGCAGGTCTTGCATATAAGGCGGAGATGCCCATTAACTGGTGTACATCCTGTAAGGTAGGTCTTGCCAATGAGGAAGTGGTAAACGGCGTCTGTGAACGCTGCGGCTCTGAAGTGGTTCGTAAGGTTAAAAGCCAGTGGATGCTGAAAATTACCGAATATGCGGATAAGCTGCTGCAGGGACTGGATACTGTGGACTATGTGGAGCGCGTAAAGGTATCCCAGAAGAACTGGATCGGAAAATCTACCGGTGCGGAGGTTGATTTTGTCTTAAAGGATAAGGAAGATAAATTAACCGTCTACACCACAAGACCTGATACTTTGTTTGGCGTAACTTATATGGTTATGAGCCCGGAGCATCCTTTTATAGATAAATACCAGGCTGATATCAAAAACTGGGACGAGGTAATCAGCTATAGGGAAATGGCTGCAAGAAAGTCTGATTTTGAGCGTACAGAGCTGGCAAAGGACAAGACCGGTGTTATGCTTCAGGGGCTTACTGCAGTGAATCCTGTGAACGGAAAGGAAGTCCCGGTGTGGATTTCCGACTATGTACTGATGTCCTATGGTACCGGTGCAATTATGGCAGTGCCGGCCCATGACGAGAGAGACTGGGAGTTTGCCAAGAAGTTCAATATGCCTATTATTGAGGTTGTTGCGGGAAGCCCTGTGGATGTCAACGAAGCGGTATATACCGATGTAGCTACCGGAACACTGGTAAATTCTGAATTTTTAAACGGACTATCTGTGGCTGAGGCAAAGGAAAAAATTACAGAATTCCTGACAGAAAAGGGAATTGGACATAAAAAGACAAATTTCAAACTGCGTGACTGGGTATTTTCCAGACAGCGCTACTGGGGAGAGCCTATTCCCATTGTAAAATGTGAAAAGTGCGGTTATGTGGCTCTGCCGGAAAGTGAGCTGCCCTTGGAGCTTCCTGATGTAGAGAGCTATATGCCTACGGATAATGGCGAATCGCCATTGGCGCATATGCAGGAATGGGTTCAGACCACATGTCCCTGTTGTGGCGGGCCTGCGCTGAGAGAGACTGATACCATGCCTCAGTGGGCAGGTTCTTCCTGGTATTTCCTGAGATATGTTGATCCCAACAATGATAAGGAACTGGCAAGCCAGGAGGCGCTTAATTATTGGATGCCTGTTGACTGGTATAACGGCGGTATGGAGCATACCACGCTGCATCTGTTGTATTCCCGTTTCTGGCACAGATTTTTGTATGATGAGAAGGTAGTGCCTTGTCCGGAGCCTTATATGAAGAGAACCTCTCACGGAATGATCCTCGGATCTAACGGAGAGAAAATGAGTAAGTCCAGAGGAAACGTTGTAAATCCTGATGATATTGTCAGAGATTACGGTGCAGATACGCTTCGTACCTATGAAATGTTTATCGGTGCTTTTGATTTAAGCGCTGCATGGTCAGAGGATGGTGTTAAGGGCTGCAGAAGATTCCTTGAGAGAGTATGGAAGCTTCAGGATATTCTGGTGGATGATGAAGGATATTCCAAAGATTTGGAAATTAAAATGCACCAGACTATTAAGAAGGTCAGCAATGACTTTGAAAGCCTGAAATATAATACAGCCATTGCGGCAATGATGGCTCTGATTAATGATTTTTACAGAAAGAATGCGGTCACAAGAGGAGAGATGAAAACACTTCTCACTCTGCTTAATCCGGTTGCGCCCCATATTACTGAGGAAATCTGGCAGGCAATAGGCTGTGAAGGACGCATTTATCAGGCTGTATGGCCGGAATATGATGAGGCGAAAACTGTGGAATCTACCATTGAAATTGCTGTTCAGATCAATGGTAAGACCAGAGCAACTCTTGCGATTGCGAGAGATGAGGATAAGGATGTTGTTATCGCAAAGGCAAAGGAAACCATTGCTGATAAGCTTACCGGAAACATAATCAAGGAAATTTATGTTCCCGGCCGAATCGTAAACATTGTTCAAAAATAGGCAGTGCATCGAATAAAAATAGCAGCTCCTTACCTGCAAGCAGGAGGGGCTGCTATTTTTGGGAGATATAGGGCGTATGCCCGCCAAGCGAGAAGCGTTGCTTCGAGGCTTGGGCACTGCCGATGATAAGTTTAAGCTGATATAGGGCGTATGCCCGCCAAGCGAGAAGCGTTGCTTCGAGCTTGGGCACTGCCGTTGATTTTGTTTCTTCACTTCCTGGCGCGAAGCGCCATAACCTTTTCGATTTTAACAAGCTCCTCCGGTGTGGCGTATTTCTTTAAAACAGCCACGATCTTGTTGATTTCTTCATCGGAGAAGGTGACCTTCTTTTCCTGACCGCGTTTGGCTACAGCCATCAGGAAGGGAAGCATTTGCTCTTTCTTAAGGTTATTGCTTTCAAAAACCAGTGCCTGCAAAAAATCAAGTTTGTAAGGGTCAATATCTTTAAGACTTTCTTCTTTCATCCAATCATTCTGCATTTGTTTTACCTCCAAATAAGTCAAACATTTGTTTCTGCTCTGGGGTGAGCATATTCATCAGCATTCCCATCATATCAAATCCGTCGGAGCCTCCTGCCTGTGAGGTGTCGGAAGAATTGTTCTGACACGGAGAGTCCATGCCCGGGGAAGTCATGTCCGGCATGAAATCCTTCATTAATTCCATGGCCTTTGACATTTCTTTATACATTTCCATACTTTGCATAATATTACGGATTTGTTCTATTTGTTTTCGTTCCGCTTCCGTACAATAGGGAAGCAGTTCTCCACACATTTTCGAAAAATCGGGAGAGGACTCTCGTTCCATACACCCGCACAGCGGGTAAGGATTTTTTTTGTAAAATTCAATAGTATAGTTCAGCTCCAGAAATTTGATATAAACAGCCATGGATTTTTGGGTTTGATTATCCATATAGGGCAGCATGACTTTCAGCATTTGAATATGATTAGTGGAAAAAAGAGTGTCAAATGCAGCTACTTTGCTGCGATCATTTGTTTCCATAACTGCTCCTTTTTGGCTGGTTGAAATATTTTATGATTTCAGCCTATGTGATATGCAGAAAAGTAGGCTCTTTTCAGAGCCTACTTTTCAGACATGGTGAAAAGAAAAGGTTACGGAAATTAGCATCCACATCCGCAGCCGAAGGAGTTACCGTTGCCGCAGAAGCAGAGAATTAACAGGATCCAGATAATGCTTTCGCATCCGCAGCCATTATCGTTGTTGTTAAACAAGCCGTTGTTGCCGCATCCGCCACAGCAGGAAAGTAAAAGGATGATCCAGATAATGGAGCAGCATCCGTTTCCATTGTTATTGTTTCCACATCCACATCCAGTAGCTGTTAAATCACTCATAATTATGTTGCCTCCAAAAGGTTTTTGTTTATGGTTTATCATATGTGATATGGCTTGTATGTGTTTACTATATATAATAAAAATTTTGATAGAAAGCCTTCAGGAAGTGCATGTGCTGGATATGGTTCAAAAAGCTGCAGAAAAATCTCAAGAAGAAGCCCAAGAAAATTGAAAAAGCGTCTCTGGTATTTTTGCGTAAGAAAGCTTACACGATATCTGGACAAAATACTTGAATTAATTTCAAGATATAGTAAAATAAATAATATATGCGATAAAGGAGAAGTGTGCCATGACGGCAAATGGTCTGACGGTTGCCGGAAGACGCTTCCGCACTCGTGCGGATTATGAGGCTGCATTGCGTGACCAAAAGAAAATCGATATGATCAAGTCCCAGACCGATTTAAACGATCCGAAACAGCTGTTAGAGCTGTTTGGTGAATTGCAAAGCGGGGTCTATCGCTTCGAAACTTCTGTAGGAAACGACTTTGATGATAAAATATTTGAGAAGGTTGAAACCTTAAAAAAGCAAAAAAACAGTATAAAAAGTGCAGACAAGTCTTCAAAGAAGAAAAACAAAGCCCCAAAGAAAGAAAAAGCAAATAAAAAAGCTGCAAAGGCGAAAAACCTAAAGGACTATGATAAGGATATGCAAAAGCAGATCCTTGACGAGTTAAAAAAGCAGGAGAAAAAACGGCGGGTGATTGTGATATTGGCCTCCGCAGTGGCGGTCTTGTGTTTTGGGTATTTTGGAATATACTATTTCTTTAGTGCCAGAACAAGCATGGACTATAATGATCTGGCGACATTAAAGGGGAGCGATGCCCTTGTAAATGACCGGGAGAAAAATCCGTTCTCCTTACATAAAACAGGCAGTAAGCTTCCTGACGTACTTGATGAATATAAAACTTTATACGAAAAGAACAAAAAGCTAATCGGATGGCTGAAAATTGACGATACAATAATAGATTACCCTGTTATGCAGACTTCTGACAATGAATATTATCTGGAGCATAATTTTAATCAGGAGTATGACAAAAACGGCAGTCTGTTTTTAGACTGTGATTGCAGTATATATCCCCGTTCTACCAACCTGATTATTTATGGACATCATATGAAGTCGGGGCAGATGTTCGGACAGCTTCAGAAGTATGCCAAGGAGAGCTACGGGAAAGAGCATTCCATTATACAGTTTGACAGTATTTATGAGAAGGCAACCTACCAGGTCATGTATGTGTTTTACTCGCAGGTATATGGCGAGGATGATCTGGTTTTTAAATATTATCAGTTTATCAATGCAAATTCAGAAGAGGAATTTAATTCTTATATGAATGAAATGGCTGCCATGAGCCTGTACGATACAGGTGTTACAGCAAGCTTCGGGGACAGTCTTCTGACGCTGTCTACCTGTGATTATTCACAGACAGACGGCAGATTTGTTGTAGTTGCAAAAAGAATTAAGTGACCAAAAGGAGTGCTACATATGGCAAAAGCAACCAAAAAGAAAAACAGAAAATTAAGAAAACAGATAAGAAAAACCGTCGGCGCGCTGCTTATGGTTTCTGCGATTACCGTTGCGGCAATACCGGTACAGGATGTCAGAGGTGCGGATGGTGATGCGACAACAACGACTGCAAACCAGAAAATCAAGGTACTGAATTATACCTCTTCTGATATGACAAGCTATGAAAGTATAGGCGATTACAATAATACAAATGCTGATTTAAGCAGCATAGAATCCTATTTATATAGCGGAGTTCCCTTTGTTGATCCGAATGCTACGATATACACAACCGGAGACGGCAGATTTCAGTTTGCGTTTGTGAAACCAAGTGCAACTGAGTCTGATGAAGTGGCAGTTATTTTAGGGGCTAATGTAAGTAGTCTTCCCGGCAATAGTTTGACGATACCGGCAACAGTAGATGCATACAAGAAGTATACCGCCAATACAACAGCGGATGGATACTGTGCGGTAAACAAAGATGGCGAGTATTTATATTATAAGACATCCGTGCAGAAGACAGACCCCACTTCCCAGCTTTCATTATATTATGTGCCTGGATTAAGAGGTAGCGATAAGGATCCGGGGGAGATAACCATATACAATATGAATTTAAGCCAGAATGAAGACGGCACGTATAACTATAGTTATAGCCTGCAGACGGGAAAAGATGAAGACGAAAATCCGATATATACTGAGTATGAGGCTCTGCCGATTATGATAGATGCCTATATGCCCTGCTATTATGAATTGCGGGATAACTGGATAGACACGCCGGACAATCAGCTTTATTACTGGAACAGTACAGATGCTGTGGATACAACGAGTACAGGTAATTTCAGCGCGGCAGAAAACCTTAACAAGCAAAGAATCTATGATGCAGAGGTTCAGTATATCGGCAGGCAGTATTTAGTGGCCAATACCAATAATACAGGCGGCAACACCCAGACCGGCCAGGGAACAAGCGAATGGAAAATCGGAGGCTTGGTTACAGAGAGTAATCCCAGCCAGGGCGTTTTTGCCGGAAAAGGTCAGATTGCCTATTTGACGATTGAAACCATAGAAACAAAGGACGGACCCAAGGGTAATCTGTTGGGAATAGGAGATTATGCATTTTATGGCTGTAGCGGCCTTCAGGGAGTTAAGCTTGAAAATGGATTAAAAACCATTGGCAATGGCGCGTTTCAAGACTGTACTAATATGATAGAATGCGAAATGGAGAAGTATTCGGAAATTACCGCAATAGGCAAAAGAGCTTTTTCCCATTGCGAACGGTTATCAACTATTGCATTGCCACTTAATGTCAGGGCAATTGGCGATTATTGCTTTGAGGGATGCTATAATGCCGGACTCGACACAGGGCTGCAAACAATAGATATTAATGGAGGAGGAACAGAGGTTGCTTTGCTGCGGGCCATAGGCTATAAGGCCTTTACGGGATGTACGAAATTAATTTCCGTTACATTGCCGGCAGGGTATACTGATTTTGAAACAGGAACTGAAACTGAAACTGGAAGTACAACTACAAGGACTGTTACCGGTATCCCAATCACCTATTTTGAAGGATGTACTTCCTTACAATATGTTAAAGTACAGAATACAGTGTTTACGTTTATTGAATCAAATCACAATTCAGCACTGAATTGTGATATTGGTAATTTCTTAAAGAACACGGTATCAAGCAGTTTTTATTTTGAAGGGCCGAAAACTTCTGCAATTCATACAACGGCCAAGCTTCATTCTGCAGCCTTTAAGTATGTGGAAAAGGATGAAGATGGAAATGAAGTGAATCGGTATGAAAAGGTGGTCTGGTGTCCGGAAACGGAATATGATGAGACCGGAAATATTAAGGATGGAACTGGACATGAATGCACCTTTACCGTTAATGATAACAATGAGCTGATCGCCATGGAGATTCCTGATGACTGCGGTGTTGTGGAAATTCCGGCTGATTTGGGTGCAGGTCATGGTATTTCCACGATTGGTTCCACCGGTTTTCAGGGGAACTTAAATCTGATTAAGATAACCATACCTTCCACTGTTACTAAAATAGAAGAAAATGCTTTTGCAGGATGCCGTAATTTACAGGCGGTTGTTTTTTCAGAACCGATTAACATAACAGAAATAGGGAAAGATGCATTTAAAACACGGTCCACATCGCTGTCTTTTACAGGCACGATTTCGCCTTCTTCTGAACCGTTTAAGTATGCAATGAACTGGGAGAATAATATCAATGCCAGCAACCAGCCTTTATCCTATATTACATTTTACAGCAGTTGGCCAACTTATTTAACGGTACAATATACTCCTGATGATGTGAATCATCCGGAAGTTGGAGAAAATGAACTGATTGATTATCCGACATATGAAAAAATAAAGCATTATACTGCATGGACGAAGAATGCATCAACGGGTGCAGATCCGGACGCAACCCCGGATCCGTATGCAGTAACTTATCCTGACATGACAAAAGAACGTGCTGATGCTGCCGGACAGGGGGCAATTCAGGCTTATGCAAGTGGAACAGCCACTGCCGACCAGCTGCAGACCGTTAATGCCGCAGTAAATATTAATCTTCCTGAGGGGATAACTTCAATTAAAGAGGGTATTTTTTCTGAAATTAAGACTGATGCAAGCGGAAATCTTCGGGTAGATGATGATGGGAATATTTTGTTGGATGAAGATGGCAATCCGGAATATGAATACCGAAATCAAGAGATTAAGACGATCACATTAAATTCGGTTACGGAAATTGATCCCTATACTTTTGCAGGATGTGAAAATTTAAGCGGCGTTTATATGGCAGGCGGAGAACAAATAGGGAATTATGCCTTTAAGGATTGTGAAAAGCTGGAAAATGTTGAGATTGCGTCCAGCGTTTCGGAGCTTGGCTTACGCCCATTTGCCGGGTGCGACATACTGGAAAATGTGAATTTCGTGGATAGCCCTTATTATAGCTGTGAAAATGCAATTATCTTTGGACTGAGCAATGGAGTAAAGGACAGCATTGTAGAATGTCTGGAGGCACGAAGCAGCAATGGAGTGGGTTCCTATACCGTGGGCCCGGAGGAGCTGGAGGGAATTACTTCCATAGAGCAGGAAGCGTTTATGGATTGCGGATACATAGGGCATGTTGATTTATCCTCCACTACGGTTACCTCAATACCGGAGAAATGCTTCAAAAACGATGATGATTTAAACAGGGTTACCTTGCCGGATACTGTTAAAACAATCAGGTCGGAAGCATTCCGAAATAATGAAAAACTGAGGTTAGTGACGATTCCGGGCAATCAGACCAATATTGCGGAAGATGCATTTATGACAGGCGACTGGATTGAAAATCCCATAGACAGGGAAAAAGATCCCGGAACAACAGCATCTAAGGTGCAGCAGACCATTGAATTTGAATGTGTTAAGGGTACCACGGCTGATGAGTATGCCAACTATTATTGGTATATCAATCCCAACTATGACAAGGTATTCCTTCAGCATACGGCAACCTTTTGGGATTATCCTAATTATCCGGATACCAGTGAGCAGACAGTATATTATAAAGTTAAGGTAATTGACGGTGAGGATGCAGTGCCGCCCACAGATCCGCCGACTCATGACGGAGTGGTTTTCAGCCATTGGACGAATTACCAGAATGTTACTAAAGATATTGATGTATATCCGGTATTTGGTGATGATGTTTATACTGTTCAATTTTTAGATGATGATGGTACACCACTGACCGATGTGCAATATGTGGAAGCAGGAAAGAGTGCCACACCGCCTGAAGACCCCACGAAGGAGGGGGCTACATTCAGGGGATGGAGTAAGCCGTATTATAACATAACTGAGGACACACTTTGCATTGCGCAATATGATTACGGTACTGATACAAATCTACATACAGTAACGTTTTATTCCTATGATGGAACAACGATTATAGCAGAGATGAAGGTTCTCAACGGAGGTACTGTTTATCCTCCTTCAGCGCCTTCAAGGAGTGGTTATACATTTGTTGGCTGGGTACCGGCAGGCAGCTTCACAAATATTACCAGTGATAAGAGCTTTACAGCTTCTTATGACCGGAGCGGAAGCGGCAGTAGCAGCGTAAATGGTTCGGGAAGCGCTAGTAATGGAAGCGGCTCCAGTGCCACTGCATCGCCTT
>CAYMUW010000018.1:14549-59057 GCA_964393865.1 uncultured Lachnospiraceae bacterium | reverse complement strand
ATATATTTATAAATCCTGTGAGGAGGCGGAGGAAGCACTGGGATATCATTATCTGCTGGGAGGAAACCGGGTGTTTGAGATGGAGGTTATCCGGGAGGAAAAGCGGCAGATCAATGTGGAAGAGTTTTTGGAGGCGATACTGCTTCACACCAAGGAAAATGCTCCTGATAAGATTAAAAATGATATGGAAGGGCTGCAAACGCTTTTGAAGACTTGCCGATGCGACAGGCAGAGCATCAGAACTGTTCTGCAGAGGATTAACGATGCGGTCTGGGAACTGTGGAAAACCTCAGAGCTTTCGGATCAGCAGGAAAAGACCCGGAAGGAACAGGCCTTAAGAAAGATTTTAAGTGCCGGTAAGATGGCAGAGGCGGTGGAACTTTTGTGCAGCAGCTGCATTGAAACAGGAGAAAATCTGGATAATCAAAAAAATAAAGGCGGCAAGAAATATGCGGTGCTGGCCATGGATTACCTTGAAAAGAATTATGCCAACTGTGATTTGAATCTGCAGTCGGTGTGTTCTTATCTGAATATCAGTTCCAGCCGGTTCAGCAGTATTTTTAAGGCAGCTACAGGAACTACCTTTATGGATGTACTCAGCGGGATCAGAATGCAGAAAGCCAGGGAACTTTTGGAAAATACGGATATGAGGAACTATGAGATTGCCGAGAGAGTGGGCTTTAATGATCCCCATTATTTCAGCATTGCATTTAAGAAAGCAACCGGTAAGTCTCCTACGGAATATGCAAAGGAAATGAGAAAATAGATGACAGGAAAGAGAAAGAAAATCAATATTTTAATTCCTTTTAAGAGCATAAGAACTTCCATGATCTTCTGGTTTTTACTGTTGATTGTCACTACACTGATTATCTTTTCCGCAACCTCCTTAAATTATACGGAAAATACGGTTATGGAAACCTCCATTGATTATACCACAAGGCTGGTCAGTCAGATCAACCGTGATATTGATTCCTATATCAACTATATGGAGAATATTTCTTCTCTGGTGGTAAATAGCGGAGATGTGTCGGAATATCTTTTTTCAGCTGCAGAAGAGACGGAAAAGGAACAGCTGTATAACAGAATTATCACCCAGTTTAATACGGTGGTGGAAACCAGAGAGGATATTTCCAATATTGGCGTGGTGACCAAAGAGAAACAGTACATTATTAATGGCGGGGATGACCAGTTAAATGAAAATATTCTACTGAAGGATGTGGACTGGTACACCCGGGCCATGGAAACGGGAGAAAGCGTTTTAACGGCATCCCATGTCCAGCACGTGATTCAGAATAATTACAAATGGGTGGTTACGCTAAGCAAGGGAATTGTCAATCCGGAGACCGGAAAAAATGGGGCAGTTTTTTTTATAGACTTAAATTATAAGCTGTTGAAGGACCTGTGCGAGAATAACTCTCTGGCAAACAACAGCTATGTTTTTATTGTGGATGAAACGGGAAAGATTATTTATCATCCGAAACAGCAGCTGCTATACAGCGGACTGAAAACGGAAAAAATCGAGCAGGTTCTGGCATGTGACAGCAGCTATTTTATTATCAATGAGGGAGATGCAGCTAAGCTTTATACGGTGGTGGTCTCTGAAAAAACAGGATGGCGCGTGGTAGGTGTGGCTGATTTTTCGGAGCTGATGAAAAGCCAGAAGGAAGCGCAGAATTTATATTTTTTTACCGCAATTGTCATCTTTTTGACGGCAATTCTTTTGTCGACTATGCTGGCAGCGGCTATCACCAGGCCTGTCAAGCAGCTGATGGATTCCATGAAGGAGGTGGAAAGGGGGAATTTTGAAAAAGCAAATGTAGATGTCTGGCAGGGCAACGAAATTGGAAGCCTGGGAAATTCCTTCAATATCATGACTGAAAAAATCAGGCAGCTTATGGAGCAGAATACTGCAGTACAGGAGCAGAAAAGAAGAAGTGAGCTTCAGGCGCTTCGCTCACAGATTAATCCTCATTTTCTTTACAATACGCTGGATTCCATTATCTGGATGGCGGAAGGGGAAAAAAATAAAGAAGTGGTGCTTATGACAGCGGCTCTTGCCAGACTGCTCAGGCAGAGTATCAGCAATGACAACGAAAGGATCCCGCTGGAAAAGGAAATAGAGCATACAAGAAGCTATTTGACCATTCAGCAGATGAGATACAAGGACAAACTGGAATATGAAATTGACGTGGCGCCGGATATTCAGAAGGAGATGGTTATCAATCTGATCTTACAGCCTCTTGTGGAAAATGCTATTTACCATGGAATCAAATATAAAGGCTCCAAAGGGAAAATAACAATACGAGGGGTTGGCGAGGAACAGTGGATTATCCTTCAAGTGTCTGATGATGGAAACGGAATGGATGAAGAAACGCTTGCCAATATTATGGACAAATCAAAGGCCAAGGAGGGAACCGGCGGCGTGGGAGTGTATAATGTGCATACCAGACTGCAGCTGTACTATGGGGAAGCTTACGGCCTGCATTTTGAGAGTGCGCCGGGAGAGGGAACAACGGTAACGGTAACCATACCGAGAAATTTCAGGGAGGAGAAGGGAAATGAAGAAGCATAAAAAACAGCTGCTTATCGGGTCTGTAATAGCGCTGGCTTTTATCCTGCTTTTAACAGGCGGTGTACTGTTTAAAAAGGGTCAGAATGCAAAGAAGAGCTATCAGCTGATTTATATTCCCAAGACGGTGGACCCCAATAATGATTTCTGGACGCTCCTTCTGGAAGGCGTGGAGATGGCTGCCGAGGAGTATAACGCAGAGGTGACCATTATCGCACCGGAAAAGGAGGAGGATTACGACCGCCAGAATGCGCTGATAGAGTGGGCCATTGAAAGCAGACCGGATGCTATTTTGCTGTCTCCCTGTAATTATACGGAAACCACGCCCTATGCGGAAAAGGTGGTAGAGGCAGGCATTCCGCTGATTCTCATTGATTCCTGTCTGGATGTGGAGCTGGGGGAGACGCTTGTAGCAACCAACAATGTAAGACTGGGGGAAGTGCAGGGAAACTATATCAAGCAGTTTGTGACGGAAAATTCCCAAATTGCCATTGTTGGACATGTGCAGAATTCCTCCACGGCATTGGAGCGTGAGGAAGGCGTACGAAAAGGACTGGAAGAGTATGAGGACAGGATTGTGGATGTGGTATTCTGCGATTCCAATTATGACAAGGCATATGCATTGATGGAAGAGTTAATTGAAAAGTATCCCGATATTGATCTGGTGGTTGGCTTAAATGAATATTCCGCTGTAGGCGCGGCAAGAGCAATCAGGGATCTGGGATTGACAGGAAAGGTTAAAGTGTTTGGAACGGACAGCTCTCTGGAAGAGATACAGATGCTGGAGGAGGGAATCTTTGAAGGAATTGTAGTACAGAACCCGTTTAAGATGGGATATATGGGAGTGGAAGCCACCGTGAAGGCGTTGAATGGGGAACGCATACTGAAAACTGTGGACTCCGGCTGTGAACTGGTGACAAGAGAAAATGTTTACACGGAAGAGAATCAGAAACTTCTGTTTCCCTTCAAGGAAGAATAGTAATATTTTGACCTATTTTTGTAAGATTTTCAATTAAAGAAAGAACAAAATGTGAATATAATTAGCATGTTAGGTGGGACCAAGAGAAGAAGATTATTCTTCTCCTGAATTGGATACATCAGGATGCAGGTAAGCATACTGCAGAGCTTTTACATCAGAGGTTATCATGGTGCTTAAAATGATATTTCCCTCTTCCCGGCGCCAGATGCTTCCGTAATTGGTCGGTTTGTCCGTTTCATAGGCAGTTTCGCCGTTGGCTTCGTACACCGACTGGGAAATGGACTCATAAAGGGAGTAGAGCTCCTGCTCATCGTCAGAGGAGTAAGCCCATGCGATGCACATCAGACGATCCTCCGCATCCAGCATATATTTAATGGTTCCCTGATAATTCTCATAGGTTTTCGGATAGGTATAACAGGTACCGCCATATACAGAATCATAAGTGGTGTAATTGTCACCCTCATAGCTTAAAATATCTTCTCTGGTATATTCCCAGGTAGCATCGGAAAAGGGAGCGATGTTCTGGGGCGTTTCTGTTTTCTGACAGCCGCCAAGAAGCAGGGCAAAAGCTGACAGAATAAGTAGTGGAAGTATTTTGTGGCTTGTATGTTTCATATGATCTCTCCTGTGACTGGCGAATGTTTTCAATATCTGAAGTTTACCAAAACAATGATATTATAATGAAATTATAATGTATTGGCAAGAAAAATATAGTTGGGAGGAAAAAAAGTGAGAAAGATTAAAGAAAATCCAATTGTCAAAAAAATTGGAATTAACAGGATCGTGTTATGCGGTGTCCTCTTGCTGATGTACGTGATTTTCTGCCTGCTCAGTGAAACATTTACCGGTATGCAGAGAATTATGAGTGCGCTCAACTATGCGTACTTTCTGGGATTTTTATCTTTAGGCGTAACATTTGTAATTGCTACAGGAGGCATTGATTTCTCCATCGGACCGGTTATGTTCTGTTCGGCGTTGATTTCAGGATATTGCCTGACTCATTATGGAGTTCCCCTTGCACTGAGCTTGGTGGTTAGTATTCTTGTGGGAATTTTGTTCGGTATTTTTAATGGTTATTTTGTAGCATACTGGACGGTGCCGCCGTTTATTATTTCCATGGCGAGTATGAATATTGCCAAAGGCCTTGCTTCCGTATTTACGAAGACACAGTCTGTCAGCTGGCCTCAGTCCTCGGATGTAAACGGGTGGTACAGAAATCTTGTAAAGATAGGAAATTTCCCGGTTGGACTTGTGATTTTCCTTGTGGTTGCCGTTCTCTGTTCCATTCTCTTGAATCAGACGAAGGCAGGTCGTTACATATTATGTCTGGGAAGTAATAAGGAAGCGGTAAGACTTTCCGGTGTCAATGTGAAAAAGTGGGAGATGCTGTCATATATCATATGCGGAGCTTTGGTTGGTATTGCGGCAATTTTTTATGTTGCAGCATATACAACGGTACAGCCCGGATACGGAGATCAGTACAATAACGAAGCAATTGCAGGCTGCGTAATGGGCGGAACCTCTATGGCTGGAGGACTTGCCTCCATCAGCGGTACTGTAATCGGTGTGTTCATTATAGCACTTTTGCAGGAAGGTATTCTGGCACTTGGATTTACGAAGGACTATCAGCTCATTATTACAGGTATTATCGTTATCGTAGCGGTTTATGCAGACGTTGCTACAAGACGCAGAAAGAACTAGCGAAGGTGAAATGAAGGCAACTGTTTGAAATTAGGAAAGGTAAAGGTAAGAGAATGGGCGATGTAATTTTAACAATGAAAGGTATAGATAAATCTTTCCCCGGCGTGCACGCACTGGATCATGTTGATTTTGAAGTGAAAACAGGAGAAGTGCATGCTCTCATGGGAGAGAACGGTGCAGGTAAATCAACTCTGATGAAGGTTCTTACAGGTATTTACACCAAGGATTCCGGCACCATTACATTTGAAGGAAAAGAGGTTGAGTTCCATAATACAAGGGAGGCTCAGGATGCAGGTATCGTTATTGTGCATCAGGAGCTGAACATGCTGGGACACTTGACTGTGGCACAGAACATCTTTATAGGAAGAGAATTTAAAAAGGGCATCGGCATTGATGATAAAAAGATGAATGAAGAAGCCAGAAAGCTGTTTGAGAGGCTTCACATCAATATTGACCCTACGGAAACCATGAGTAATCTGACCGTAGGAAAGCAGCAGATGTGCGAAATCGCGAAGGCAATTTCCCATGATGCCAAGGTTATCATCTTTGACGAGCCGTCAGCGGCACTTACGGAAGCGGAAATCGAAGAACTGTTTAAGATCATCAGAGATTTGCGTAAGCAGGAGTTAGGTATTGTTTATATCTCACATCGTATGGATGAGATCAAGGTGATTACAGACCGTGTTACCGTTATGAGAGACGGAGGCTATGTAGGCACACTGATTACAGCCGACTGCAGCAAGGATGACATCATCAACATGATGGTAGGCCGTGTGATTTATGAAGACCCCAAAACAGTCAGCAATGTTCCCAAGGACGCACCTGTAGTTCTTAAAGTAGAGCACTTGAATGCGGGAAGGATGGTGCAGGACGTAAGCTTTGAACTGCGAAAGGGCGAGATTTTAGGCTTTTCCGGATTGATGGGAGCAGGAAGAACAGAGACTGCAAGAGCAATCTTCGGTGCGGACCCCAAGACTGGCGGAGACATTTATGTCAATGGACAAAAGGTGGAAATTAACTCCCCACAGGATGCTGTTAAATGCGGTATCGGTTATCTGTCTGAGGATCGTAAGCGTTTCGGAATTGTAGTACAAAAATCGGTTGCAGAGAATTCCACAATGGCGTCCTTAGAGAATTTTATGAAGGGAATTTTCATAAATAAGAAGGCGGAGAAAAAGATTGCACAGGAATATGTTGACTCTCTGGCAACGAAGACACCCAGTACCGATCAGCTGGTGGTAAATCTTTCAGGTGGTAATCAGCAGAAGATCGTTATTGCAAAGTGGCTGGTTCGTAACTGCGATATTCTGATTTTCGATGAACCTACCAGAGGTATTGACGTCGGAGCCAAGAATGAAATATACAAGCTGATGAACAGACTGGCATCGGAGGGTAAATCCGTTATCATGATTTCATCTGAAATGACAGAAATTTTAAGAATGAGCGACCGTATCGTAGTTATGTGTGAAGGAAAGAAGACCGGAGAAATTGATATTTCCGAGGCGTCACAGGAATTGATTATGAATATGGCAACGCGTGAGATAGAGTAGGGAGGATGAGAAAATGAATAAAGCTGTTAATGCACCGGCCGGTAAAAAAACATCAATTTTTTCAAAGCCGGGAAGTCAAAAAATAATCGTTCTTCTGGTTGTAGTTGTACTTTTTATATTCTTTAGCGTGTTCAGTGCCAACTTTAGAAAGTATACCACGGTACTTAGTATTTTGGATTATTCCTACTACATAGCACTGATGGCAATCGGTGTAACATTTCCGTTGATTACCGGTGGCGTGGATTTGTCCATAGGAACAGGTCTTATCTGTTATTCGCTTGCCGGCGGGTATCTGATTATTCATTGTGGATGGCCGACATGGGCAGGAATGATCGTATCGGTTCTGTTTGGTATCCTGATCGGAACATTGAACGGTGTGCTGGTATCGGTAATGAACCTTCCTCCATTCCTTGCTACGTTGTGTACCTGTATGATCACGCGAGGTCTGGGCTCCATCTGTTCCAAGGGCTTTGGTATTTCATGGCCTACCAGTGGTTCAGAGGGAAGCTGGTTCAGAAATATCTTTAAAGTTACCATCGGCGATACGAAATATCCGTTAGGTTTCCTGTGGGTAATTCTATTGGTGCTGATTATGGCATTTGTGCTGAACCACACCAAGATCGGAAGATACACCATTGCAATTGGAAGTAACAAGGAAGCAACGATTTTATCAGGTATCAACGTTAAATTTTATCACATTATGGCGTATGTGATTTCAGGTTTCTTCGCAGGCCTTGCATCCATCGCTTATTCGGCAGTGTTCTCCACGGTTCAGCCCGGTACAGGTGCTGGCTTCGAGTTGGAGGCAATCGGTGGAGCAATTATCGGCGGCGTTTCCGCTTCCGGTGGTTCGGGAACCATAGGCGGCTCGCTGCTGGGTGTATTTGTTATCTGTCTGTTAAAGACGGGACTTCCTTACGTCGGACTGCAGGCAAACTGGCAGCAGATTATTACCGGTTTGGTTTTGATCGGCGCAGTAATGGTTGATATTCTGAAAAAGAAAAAGACAGCAACGGTTTAAATTATTTTAATGGTATGAAGTCAATGAAAATTGACTGAATATAGAAAGATAACCAAATATCTATTAAACAGGAGGGTAAAAAATGAAAAAGAAAGTATTAGCAGTAGTGATGAGTGCAGCAATGATCGCAACTCTTTTGGCAGGATGCGGCGGCAAGTCAGAAGACACAACAGCACCTGCAGCAGACACATCAGCGTCTGACACAGCAGCAGATACAGCAGCAGATACATCAGCTGACTCATCATCTGACGAAGCAGCTACAACAGCAGGCGGAAATTACAAGTTTGAGATCATTGTAAAGAGCTATCAGTCATCTTATTGGCAGGCAGCCGTTACAGGTGTTAATCAGGCAGCAGCAGATTTGGGTGTTACAGTTTCCTGTACGGGTCCTAACGCAGAGTCTGATATCGCAGATCAGGTAAATATGCTTAACAGCGCAATCAACAATGCTCCCGATGGTATCGGTCTTGCAGCATGTGATCAGGACGCTTGTCTTGATGCCTTACAGACAGCTATGGACAATGGTATTCCTGTAGTATGTTTTGACTCAGGTATCCCGAGTGCTCCTGCAGGCTCTGTTTATTCAACAATCGCTACTGATAACTATGGCGCAGGCGCAACAGCAGCAGATAATCTTTATGCAGCACTTAAGGATGTAATCGCTAACGCAACAGCACCTGTTAGAATTGGTGAAGTAAATCAGGAGGCAACTTCCGAATCTATCACAAGCCGTGGTCTTGGATTTATTGATAAGTTCATCGAACTGGCAACTGCTGATGGAAAGTCTGTTGCAGTTATCGGTAATGAGTACTATGTAAACAACTGCTCAAACGCAGGCGATGAAGCATCTGCTGACATCATCATCGAAGTAGCAGTACCTGCTCAGACAACTGTTGAGCTCTGTGCAACCGAGGCATCCGTTATTCTGAATAAGTCAGACACAATCGGTATGTTTGGTTCTAACCAGGTAGCAGCAGAAGGTATTCTGACAGCTAACGGCAACTTGGGCGTATTAGGCAGCGATGCAGCAGCAGGCGACATTCTTGCAGCAGGTTTCGATGCTGGTTCCGTTATCAAGGGCGCAATTAAGGACGGCACAATGTTTGGTGCAGTTACACAGTCTCCTTTGGCAATGGGTATCAAGACAGTTGAGACATTAACAGCTATCGCAAACGGTGAGACAGTATCTGATATTCCTACAGATGGTTACTGGTATGACAGCACCAACATGGAAGATGCTTCTATCGCACCGAACCTTTATGACTAATTTAAGGGAATGGATATAATATTCGTGTAAAAGGGAAGTAATAAAATAAATTTGGTTATCAGATGAAAGGGACTGGGGAGCTTTCCAGTCCCTTACCATCATTACATGGAAATTTTATGGCGATGCCTGCAGGGCAGCGGGAAAGGTGTGGAGTCTATGACGCTTGAAAATGTGGAAACAATATTTGACAATATGCAGGCAATGATGAAAAAGTTAAAAAAAGCTTCTTATGAAAAGAACATGAAGGAATTTCGGGAGAAAAACGGCCACTTCTTTTCCGATATGGTTGCCTATGTGGAGCAGGCTGAGGATAAACAGCAGGCGGCACAGGAGGTTGCGGCTTCCTTTGTGGACAGGGTGAAAAATCATTACACGGTAAAAGGCAAAATAGGGGGAAGAACCCAGGCCGATTTGAATTTCTTTATGATTTATTATACATTTCCGGCAATTTTGTTGACAGAAAGTGAGGATGCAAAGGCAGTAGCGGATGCGGTCTGCAGTGAATGGGGAAATAAATTTAAGGATAGTAAGATAAGGTATGCGGATTACGAAAAAATTCATGGAGGTTTCCGGGAAAAAATATTTGGGATTTTTTAGGTAAATCCTGCATATAAAAGGAGGGAATAATGGGACGAGTTGTAAAAAGAATTGTTTTGGGTTATGCAGTAATCCTGTTAGCGCTTAGCGTTATTATTATGTTATTATTTATTCGTACCAATATGTTCAACAACCAATATGAGAGTGTTTTGCAGAATGTATTGAACTTAAACACCATTAATGTGGAAACTGCAAATGCAGCAGGAAGCATTAACAACGGATGTATCACGGGGCAGAGTCTTGAAGAGTCCGGGATATTGATAAGAGCGGAGGAAATGCTTGTATATCTGGACGAACTGGATAAATCTATTGGAACTTCACAGGAGTATCAGGGAAACAGGAGTATGGTGAACAGCTTAAGGCAGCTGTTGCAGGAGTATCAATCCGATCTGGAGACCATTGCAGCATTGGGTGACGGAACAAATTTTCCGTCTATCAGTGAGGAAGTAAACAATGTTATAAATGATATCAGGGGGATAATGCCCAGTATATCATCCTATTGTAATAATAATATAACAATGGAGTTGGCAAGAAGCGCAGTAGTTCAGGAGGAAATTAATTCTAATTTCCATAAAACCATTTATTTTTCCTTAGGCGGTTTTATAGCGATATTGGCTGCCGCCATTGTAATTTGTGCGTTTATTGTAAAGAGTATTATGCGTCCTATTAAAGTTTTGAAGTCGGAAATCACATTGGTAGCGGAAGGCGACTTGACCAAGGAAGAAATTCATCTTTCGTCTAAGGATGAGTTTAGCGGATTGGCGGATGCTTTTAATATGATGAGTAACAACCTGAAAGAAATCATTGGCAAGGTGGTAGCTGTGACCTCCGAAATTACAAATGCCGCAATGATTGCCAAGAACACTTCCGGCAACAATATGCGCAGCAGCCTGGAAATTACTCATTCCACGGAAGATATCAGTCAAAGGATGCATAAGCAGTCAAACGAAATTGAGTCTATTATGAAGCAAATGCAGGAAATGAAGAAAATATCCCTGCAGATTTCGTCTGATATTGAAAAGATAGATTCAAGAACCGAAGGCTCCAGAGATAAGGCAGAAGAAGGAAACACCAGCATTGCAGCCTTTGTCGAGCAGCTGCAGCAGGTAAATCATACCGTATCACAGATTGCGGATACGGCAGATAAATTTGGAAACAGTACCGAGGAAATGAATCAGATATTGCGTGGGATTTCCGATATTTCACAGCAAACCAAGCTGCTTTCCCTGAATGCGTCCATTGAAGCGGCCCGTGCAGGGGAGGCGGGAAGAGGCTTTGCGGTGGTGGCAGGAGAAATCAATAATCTGGCAGAGAAAACCGTGGAGCTTGTAACGGCGATTTCCAATATTGTTGAAGAGCTTCGGTTATCTATGAAAGAGATGACGGAAAAAATGGAGCTTGGACTTAAGCAGCTGGATAAAGGAAATCTCATGGTGGCCGAAACACAGAATAAGTTTGTGGATATTTTAACGGATGCCGGTCAGACCAGCGAAGAGATTCAAAGCGTTCACAGAATGGCTGAAAAGCTTTCACAGAATGCAGTCAGTGTGTCGGGCAGCATGGTGGAGGTCAACAGTACGATAGAAGAAAACACCCTTGTTACAGACCAGATTGTGACGATTGTGGAGAATCAGACGGAGAGCACCAAGGAGCTTAGCGATAAGGTTCAGATTCTGGAAGAGCTTGCCGTTAATCTGGGGGAGGCAACCTCCAAGTTTAAGATAGAGGATGCCGACGCCGGGACAGAGGATAACGTTACTGCTTTACCTGAAGCTGATACTGCTTCGGAGTGATGTGTTTGTAACGTTTAAACATTTTGATAAAGTAGCTGCAGTCGTTAAAGCCGCAGTCATAGGCAACGGATGTTACGGGAAGATCCGTGGTACATAGTAAAAAGCAGGAACGCTCAATGCGATAATAATTGAGATAATCCATAGGTGTTCTGTGTGCAATGGTTTGAAAATAGCGGCAGAAATATTTGGCAGACATTCCCGATATTTGGGAGAGCTGCTGCAGAGTAATATTGGAAGCATAATTGTTTTCAATGTATTCAAACACAGATTTTAACTGTCCGGTGCGTTTATAAATTGTACCATTACCGGAAGAATTGGGTTCGTAATGATTTTCGGCAAATATAAGTCCCAGAAGTTCAAGAAGACCGCCTAACACCAGCAGCTCAAAACCGGGGCGCTGGGGAGTAAAAGAGGTAAACAGCCGATTGATGGCAGCCTGAATGGAGGGAGTCTGAGAGGTAATCAAAGGGTGAACGATAACCTCACGATGCTTGACTTTCTTTAGGTAGCTGCGGGAGCTGTCTCCATGGAGAAAAAGAATATCCGGGTCGAATACCAGACATTCATAGATACAGTTCATGGGGATGCCGCCGTGAATGGCGCCGCCGTGAATGAAGACGCTGTCACCTGCCTGGGCGGTAATTTCCGTATTGTCCAGAGTCAGGGAAAAGGACCCCTCTATGATTCTTACGATTTCAAACTCTTTGTGCCAGTGAAAGGGCATTTCATAGCGGGGATGGCTTTTGTCAACATGATAAAAGGCGATTGGAAAATCGCCTGTGCCATGGGCTTGTTCTTCATTGTAGTTCAAGTAAAGCATGGGGCACCTCTGAAAAAAGTGAAAAGTGAATATTATTATATATTATGCTATTATAGCACAATTCATTTTATAAATCGAGTGATATTATTATATTATCAAGGTAAACCATTAAAAAAATATATATTTATTTAAGGAGGTATTTTAAAATGGCAGAAAACAGATTGATTGGAGACTATCCGGTAATTGGTATCAGGCCTACTATTGACGGCCGCAGGGGCTACTTAAAGGTAAGGGAATCTTTGGAGGACCAGACCATGAACATGGCAAAGGCTGCTGCAAAGCTCTTTACCGAAAACCTGAAGTATTCTAACGGTGAGCCCGTAAAGGTAGTAATTGCTGATACTACTATCGGACGTGTGGGCGAGACCGCTGCCTGTGCCGAGAAGTTCAAAAAGGAAGGGGTTGCAATTACACTTACCGTAACACCTTGCTGGTGCTATGGTGCAGAGACCATGGATATGGATCCTCTTACCATTAAGGGTGTATGGGGCTTTAACGGAACGGAAAGACCCGGTGCTGTATATCTGGCAAGCGTGCTGGCTACTCATGCACAGAAGGGACTTCCCGCTTTCGGAATTTACGGACATGATGTACAAAATGCCGACGCAACAGATATTCCTGCCGACGTAGAGGAAAAACTGCTTCGGTTTGGACGTGCCGCAGTGGCAGCAGCTACCATGAGAGGAAAATCCTATCTGCAGATTGGTTCTATCTGTATGGGTATCGGCGGATCCATCATTGATCCCGCATTTATTGAAGAATATCTGGGTATGAGAGTGGAATCTGTTGACGAGGTTGAAATCATCCGCAGAATGACAGAAGAAATTTATGACAAGGCAGAGTTTGAGAAGGCATTGAAGTGGACTAAGGAGAAATGTAAGGAAGGCTTTGATAAGAATCCTCCCGAGGTTCAGAAAACTCCTGAGCAGAAGGAAAAGGATTGGGAGTTTGTCGTTAAGATGATGGTTATCATCAAGGATCTGATGAATGGAAATCCTAATCTTCCTGAAGGTCGTGAAGAGGAAATGGTAGGTCACAATGCCATTGCAGCAGGTTTCCAGGGACAGAGACAGTGGACTGATTTTTATCCTAACTGCGACTTCCCCGAGGCGCTTCTTAACACCTCCTTTGACTGGAACGGAGCAAGAGAGCCTTACATACTGGCTACGGAAAATGACGTATTAAACGGACTTGGTATGCTGTTTATGAAGCTGCTTACCAATAAAGCACAGATCTTTGCTGATGTTCGTACCTATTGGAGTCCTGAAGCTGTTAAGGAGGCTACCGGCTATGAGCTTGAGGGCGTAGCGAAGGAAGCAGGCGGATTTATCCATCTGATCAATTCCGGCGCTGCATGTCTGGATGCCTGCGGTCAGGCAAAGGATGCAGACGGTAACGCTGTTATGAAGGCATGGTATGATGTGACGGAAGAGGATCAGGAAGCAATCCTTAAGGCAACCACATGGAACGCAGCTGACTTTGGTTATTTCAGAGGCGGCGGCTTCTCTTCCCGTTTCATAACAGAAGCAGAAATGCCTGCAACTATGATCCGTCTGAATCTTGTAAAGGGCTTAGGCCCCATGCTGCAGATTGCAGAGGGCTGGACAGTTAAGCTTCCTGAGGAGGTTTCCGATATTCTCTGGAAGAGAACAGACTATACATGGCCTTGTACATGGTTTGCACCCAGAACCACAGGAGAGGGCGCTTTCAAGACAGCTTATGATGTAATGAATAACTGGGGAGCTAACCACGGTGCTATCAGCTATGGACATATCGGAGCTGATCTGATTACCATGTGCTCCATGCTGAGAATTCCTGTTGCTATGCACAACGTGCCTGAGGATAAGATTTTCAGACCTGCTGCATGGAATGCTTTCGGTATGGATAAGGAAGGTCAGGATTACAGAGCATGTAAGAACTACGGACCTTTGTATAAATAAGAAAACGGAGATTAGGTATGGAAGAAACGAAAGTATTGGCAATTGACTTTGGTGCGTCCGGCGGCAGAGTCATGTTGGGAACCTATGACGGCAATAAGATTACTGCAAAGGAAATCCATCGTTTTTCCAATGACCCGGTTATCGTAAATGGCACCATGTATTGGGATGTGCTGAGGCTGTTCTATGAGATTAAGCAGGGACTGATTAAGGCTAAGGCTTACGGAGAAATAGACAGCATAGGCGTGGATACATGGGGAGTAGATTTTGGATTGCTTGATGAAGCAGGATATCTATTGGAAAATCCTGTACATTACAGAGACAGCAGAACAGAAGGTATGGTGGAAAGAGGCTTTGAACTGATGCCCAGAGAAGAGTTTTATCAGCAGACCGGCAATCAGTTTATGGAGATCAATACAGCTTTCCAGCTTCTTTCCCTGAAGGAACAGCGCCCGGAGCTTCTTGGCCGGGCGGACTGCCTTTTGTTGATGCCGGATTTGTTTAACTACTTTTTGTCCGGTGTAAAGAAGAGCGAACGATCTATTGTTTCCACTACGCAGATGAGCAATCCTTATGAAATCGGATGGGCAAAGGAAGTTGTAAAGAAGCTTGGAATTCCCGAAAACATTTTGACAGAGGTAGTTCCTACCGGAACGGTTTTGGGTCCGATCCTGCCTGAAATTCAGGAGGAGCTTGGCGTTGGAGCGATGGATGTGATTGCAATTGCCGGACATGATACACAGTGTGCATTGACGGCGGTGCCCAGTAACGAGGATGATTTTATTTTTGTCAGCTGCGGTACATGGTCCTTATTTGGAACGGAGCTTGATACGCCTATCGTTAACAAGAAGTCGGAGGAATTAAATGTTACCAATGAAACGGGAACAGAGGGGAAAACTTCTTTCCTGAAAAATATTATCGGACTCTGGCTGATACAGGAAAGCAGACGGCAGTGGATCAGGGAAGGAGAAGAGTACAGCTTCTCCGAGCTGGAAAAGATGGCAGAGGAGGCAGAAAGCTTCCAGTGCTTTATTGATCCGGATGCACCGGAATTTGTTCCTGCCGGAAATGTGCCCGAAAGAATTCGCGCATACTGCGAAAGAACCGGTCAGAAGGTGCCTCAGACCAAAGGCCAGATCGTGCGATGCATTAATGAGAGCCTTGCCTTGAAATACCGTTATTCCCTGGAGGAGATTAAGGCATGCACGGGGAAGGAATATCATGCAATCCACATGGTAGGCGGCGGAACACAAAGTAAGCTTTTGTGCAAGTTTACCGCTCATGCAAACGGTATTCCCGTAATAGCAGGTCCCGTTGAGGCTACCGTATACGGTAATATTGCGATTCAGCTTATGGCAAAGGGCAAGATTGCGGATTTAAAGGAAGCAAGAAAGGTGGTTTCCGCATCCGAGGAGCCTGCGATTTACTTGCCGGAAAATACCGGTGAGTGGGAGAAAGCCTACGAATTTTATAAAAAGAATATTTTGAATAAGTAGAAATTTTGTTTTGCTTTTTGTTTTTGCGTGACAGTCCAGCTTCGGCTGGACTGTCATTGTATTCAGCTTTTTAATAAAAATTTAAATAGTATTGTCAGGCGTTATGCTCTATAATTAAAATGCAGTATTTAAGCAAATAACTGGTGTACCAAAGAGGAGTTACAGAAACGATGGCAGACAATCTTTTAGTGGATGAAATCAAACCGGATGATCCCAAGTTAAGTGACCTTAAGATGAGTGAACTTAACGTGAGTGGTATAAAATTAAAGGAGAAGGCGGAGCGCTTTTTGATCAGACTGGATGATCAGCCGGGGACGATCATGGATGAGGCAAAGCCTTTTATAACGCTGATGACCCAGTACCGGTGTGCGATCATGGAGATAGAAACCAAATTGAAGGTGCTGGATGCGGAATTTTCTCAGGAATATAAGAGAAACCCTTTTGAATCCATTAAATCCAGGCTGAAATCGCCCATAAGCATAGCGGACAAGCTAAGGCGCAAGGGACTGGCCATTACAGTGGAAAATATAGAAAAACACCTGAATGATGTGGCAGGGATTCGGGTGATTTGTTCTTTCCCGGATGATATATACAGGCTGGCGGATCTTCTGGCCGGTCAGGATGATATTATTTTAATTGGGAAAAAGGACTATATCAAAAATCCCAAGCCTAACGGTTATCGGAGCCTGCATTTGATCTTGGATATTCCGATATTTTTGTCCAATGAAAAAAAGCATATGAAGGTGGAGGTGCAGTTCCGCACCATTGCCATGGACTTTTGGGCAAGTTTGGAGCACAAGCTGAAATATAAGAAGGACGTGGAAAACGAAGAGGAAATTGTTTCCAGACTGAAAGCATGCGCCGATTCTATCGAGCAGCTGGATCATCAGATGCAGGAAATCCGGGATGAGATTGATAAAAACAGGGAGTGGGATGAAGAATAGCGCAGCCGGGAGAAAGGCATGGTATGAAAATGAAAAGACGGAATTTTCGGGAAGATTATGATATAGAGGATAAGGATTTTGAATATGAGGATTTAGACGAAGATTTCAATGAGGATTTAGAGGAGGACTCAGGCGAAGATTTCGATGAAGACCCGGACGAGGGTTGGAATGAAGACTCGGACGAAGATTGGGAAGAGGATTCACAAGCGGAGATAAATAAGAAATTTGTAATGATGATAGCGGGGATTGGAATTATCATTTTAGTGATTGTTGCGGCAATCCTTGTGGTGTTTTTGAAGAACAGCCGGCAGGAGAAGGAGGCAGTGGAAGCCCGGCTTAATCTGTGGGAAGAGGTAGAGGAGCAGGAGGCGGATGGGCAGGATGCCATTTTGAATGACATGGAAGAGGAAGAGCCCGATATGGTACAGGAGGATATCGAGGCATCTCTGTCACCGTCTAAGGAAAGTGTTACCGATGTCCAGACAGAGATTACGGCAGGCGCATTGGATGATGCGCAGGACCCTCAGGCAGGCGGGGCAGCGGGAAATGAGTCTGCCGGAGCAGAGGTAACGGTAGTACCAATCAGCAAGGATGAGACAAGTGAGATTTCCATGGGTATTGACGTGTCCAAATATCAGGGAACCATCGACTGGGCAAAGGTGAAAGCCTCCGGCGTGGAGTTTGCCATGATCCGCGTGGGATATCGTGCAAAATCCACAGGTGAGATTTTTGAGGACCCTACTGCCAGATATAACATGCAGGAGGCACAGGCCGCAGGCATTAAGCTGGGAGCTTATTTCTTTTCCTCAGCAGTAACGGAGGAGGAATCCAGAGCGGAGGCAGCTTTCACGAAGGAAATTATTGCAAAATACCGGATCACTTATCCGGTGGCATATAATTGTGAGGATTTTCAGTCTGCCGACAGCAGACAGTATGGGCTTGGTATAGAGGAAAGAACATCCCTTGCCTGTGCATTTTTGGATGAAATCGCAGCGGCAGGATATACGCCCATGTTTTATGCCTCCAAGGGAGAGCTGGAGGGCAGCGCCCAGTGGAACACCCAGACGCTTGCCTCCAAATATAAAATTTGGGTAGCCCAGTATCCTGAGCAGCCTTATCCCCAGACAAGCGCTTCCAGTTATTCGGGAACCCATGCCATGTGGCAGTATACCAGCCAGGGAACCGTGGACGGTATTTCCGGAAAAACAGACGTCAATCTTGCTTATTTCGGTTATACCAGGGAGGCGGAAGCAAAGGATGAGACTCCTGCGGAGGTGGTCGAGGCCAACCCGGAGATAGGAATTATTTTTACGGAAGTAAATGAGACGGTAACTGCCAAGCAGGAGACCAATTTGAGAAGCGAGCCAAGCACATTAAATGACAATACCGTTGTATGCAGGCTGGTGCATGGAGATACAGCCACCAGAACCGGTATCGGTCATAACGGCTGGTCAAGGGTTATTTATAACGGTCAGACTCTTTATGCAGTGAGCAATTATCTGACCACAGACATGAATGATACGGGACAGCAGGCTCCGCCCCAGGGGCCGGTTTATACGCCGGTCAGTGAGCAGGTGACGGCCAAGATCGAGACCAATCTGCGTACAGCGCCGAGTACCGCAAGCGGGGATACCGTTGTGGCAGTTCTGCACAACGGAGAGGTACTGACCAGAACTGCAATCGGTGATAACGGCTGGTCACAGCTGGATTACAACGGACAGACCGTGTATGCGGTGAGCAGCTATTTAACTCCGGCGCAGTAAGAGAGAACAAGGAGGTCTGTATGATAAGTTTAAAACAGTTCGGGGCAGTTGGTGACGGAAAAACGCTTTGCACAGAAAGCTTTGCCCGTGCAGTGGCTGCCGCAAAAGAAAAAAGTGAGACAATTTTGGTTGAAGCAGGCACTTATTATACCGGAACAATCAATCTGGATGGAGTTTCTCTCCATTTAGAAAAGGGAGCGGTCATAAAAGGCTCTGCCAATCCGGATGATTATCCTGTTATGCCTTATGTTCATAATGAAATGGGGCCTTTGCAGGCATTAATTGTGTGTCTTGAAGGAAAAGATGTTGTGATAGATGGTGAAGGAACGATTGACCTAAACGGTTCTGCCTTTTTTGATTTTACCAAACCTATTGTTCCTGACAGTCTTGTTCCGTTTACAGAAGAACAGAAAAAAGAATGTACGGTTGAAAGAGCCTGGCGTCCCAATCAATCAATATTTTTTCATGGAATAAATGGTATCACTGTAAAAGGAATTACCATCTTAGATGCGCCTTCTTGGACATTAGTGTTTTGCAGGTGCAGTAATGTGAAAGCGTTAGGATTGACGATTGATACCAATCTTAATATTCCCAATGATGATGGAATACATCTTTGCGGGTGTGATGGCGTCATTATTTCGGATTGCCAGATTTCCAGCGGTGACGACTGTATTGCAATGTCAGGAATTACAGACTGGGAGTTTCCCTGTGAAAATATTGTTATAACAAATTGTGTGCTGCGTTCCTGTTCGAAAGCAATTGTTTTGGGTTATATTTACAGTCATGTCCGAAATGTTTTGATTAATAATGTGATTATTAGGGAGAGCAACCGCGGATTGTGTTTTATGTGTAATGATCAGGGCGGCCTGGTAGAGAATGTCCGTGTGACGAATATGATTATTGATACGAAGGTTCGGGCCGGGAATTGGTGGGGCAATGGTGAAGCGATATTTATGATGGGGCTAAAGCATGATTATAATATTCCCAAGGAGCAAAATCCCTATCGTGTTACACCCGTCAACTATCGAAATATTGTGATTGAAAATATAACCTGTCATAGCGAAAATGCAATCGGCGCGGTTGGAACAGGAAACAATTATGAGGGTGTCGTCCTTCGAAATATCTCAGTTTCGCGAAAAGCATCAAAGAACCTTTCGTTAAAGGGGAATGTGTTTGATGTACTTCCGGCTGCGGAAATGATTCCAATTCCAGACGATTGTGGAGTATATCTCTGGAAGGCGGACGGCGTAACATTAGAAAATGTTTGTGCGCTTCCGTTTGAAGGCAGGGAACAGAAAATTATTGTGGGGAGCGGGAAGGTCTGAAAGGAAAGTTAAGATGGCAGACAGCTACATTTTTAAAAGTCCAATAGGCTTGCTGAAAATCAGTGAAGATGAAGGCCAAATTACAGGCCTGTATGTACAGCAGCCGGAAGAGGAGCTTACATTGCCACAGGATCATGCACCGCATTCCGATTTGCTTTATGAAGCCTATAAGCAGGTTAATGAATATTTTGCAGGCAAAAGAACGGTGTTTGATCTGCCGTTAGGTTATGGAGGAACGCCGTTTCAGCAAAGTGTGTGGAGGGAATTGCAAAAGATACCGTATGGCGAAACCAGAAGCTATGAGGATATAGCGATTGGGATTGGAAATAGCAAAGCGGTTCGCGCAGTGGGACAGGCTAATAACCGGAATCCGATTTTAATTATTGTTCCCTGTCACAGAGTAATCAATAAAAACGGAAATATTGCCGGCTTTGGCGGCGGTGTAGAGGTGAAAAGGTATCTGTTGGATTTGGAGCAAAGGAGCAGGTGAGAAGTGCAACATTGTACGGATTTTGATACAATATCAGGCATTTTGGGTATTGCGTTTTAAATTTCAGAAGTTTATAATGAAACAAAGCTAACAAAGGCGTTATGTCTTCACGGACATAGCGCCCTTTTTGTTGTTTCAATAAGCAGGCATAGGAAATATGACTGTATTTGCCTTTATCCGGTGCGGCAAGGAGGAGATGTGTGATGAAGAACGTAGGCTATTACAATGGTGAAATCGGAGAAATTGAGAGAATGATGGTTCCCATGAATGACCGTGCCATGTATTTTGGTGATGGCGTTTATGATGCCACCTATGCGGCGAAACGAAAAATATTTGAAATCGATTCCCACATTGAAAGATTTTTTAACAGCTTTAAAGCGCTGCGGATGCCCTTTCAAATGACAAGGGAGGAGTTGAAAGCGGAACTGCAAAAGTGTGTGGATTTAATAGATTCTGACGGAGAGGTTTTTGTATACTGGCAATGCACCAGAGGAACCGGTATGAGAAATCATCTTTTTCCTACAGACGGAAAGCCGGCCAATCTGCTGATTACGGTCAGTGAGTCGTCATTGGTTAATTTGAATGTCCCTATGAAGACCATTTTGGTGGAGGATACCAGATTTTTGCACTGTAACATTAAAACGCTGAACCTGATTCCCAGTGTAATGGCCTATCAAAAGGCCAAAGAAGCGGGATGTAACGAAGCGATTTTCCACAGAGGCGATCGGGTGACGGAATGTGCCCACAGTAATGTACATATTTTAAAGAATGGCGTATTTCGTACAGCACCTGCGGATAATCTAATTCTTCCGGGAATTACCAGAAAACATCTCCTGAGAATCTGTGAGGAGTGCCATATTCCGTATGTGGAGGAGGCATTTTCGGTAGACGAGCTCTTTACGGCGGATGAAATTATTATATCCAGTGCAGGAACGTTAGGCGTGGGTGTATGTGAGATAGACGGAAAGAAGGCAGGCGGAAAAGATCCTGTCCTGCTTAGAAGGCTTCAGGAAGCAGCGGTCGCCGATTTTGAAAGAGAAACCGGCTATAAGCTGTCGGTTCTTGATTAACGCGGAGGAATGTCTATGACAAGAGAAGAACTGGCCGAATGGAATGTAGGAACCAATCTGGATCAATTGATGAACCTTGATCCAAGAGGCTATGGCGTGTGCAGAATTCTTTATGAAGGTTCCAGAGCTCTGGCAGAGGAACCGGTGACCATGCACAGCGCCAGGGCATTGATGGAATTTTTACAGCCGGGGGATATTGTTTATATTCTTACGGGTTTTATTTTAAGGCCTCATAAGCATCCGGAAACGGATGGGATTGTGGGAGCAATTCTGCTTGCCAGGGCATTGATTCAGGCTTTTGATGTGAAGCCGGTGATTATATGTCCGGAAGAAAATATCGTAGCGGTTAAAAATTGCTCGCCTTTAGTCGGGCTGCATCTTTATCAGGATTTGAAGGAGCTTATGGAGATGCCTCAGGCCTTTGGGGTATTTCCCTTTACCAAGAAAAAGGAAGCGGTGAAAGGGCAGATTAAAGAGCTTTTTAGCTTTGGGGAACCTGCCGTGCTGATTTCTACCGAGGCGCCCGGCGCCAATGACAGGGGGGAATACCACAATGCCGCAGGAATTAATATGACAGAGCTGGAAGCCAAAATGGACGGTTTGTTTGAGGCGGTGAAGGAAAAGGGCATTCCTACCTTTGCGGTTGGAGATTTGGGAAATGAGATCGGCATGGGTGCAATTGCAGCGCATATTACCAGATATATTCCTTATGCGGGAAAAGGAAATTGTAATTGTCCCTGTAAGGGAGGTATTGTTGCAGCTTCGGCAGCAGATTATCTGATTACTGCAACGGTGTCGGATTGGGGCGTGTACGGACTGATTGGCGCGATAGCTTATTTAAAAAAGGATATCGGCATTATGCATGATATGGATATGGAGGAGCGGGTGCTTAGGGAATGTGCAAGAAGCGGCATGGTGGACATGACAGGCTCCCTTCTTCCGGGAATCGACGGCTTTGACGTGGGGATGAATTGCAGGATGGTGGAAATGATGAGAAGCACCACGGCTTATGCCATTGCCTATGACAATCAAAGGTGGTTTGATGTGACTATCGAAAAAGGATTTTTTCAGAAAGAAGAGCAGGAGGATGTCAGGTGGAGCAGATCAGCATCTTAGTGGCGGGAGACAGTGCGGTTACGGTGGAGTTTGGAAACTGCATCAGTCCTGAAATAAATCGTCGGGTAACGGGATTTTGCGAAAGCCTTAAGGAAAGTCGGATTAAGGGAGTGGTGGAATGGGTGCCCACTTTTCGTTCCGTTACCGTGTTTTATGATCCTGTCAGAATTTCTCTGGGGAAGCTTTCGGAAAAGCTTCAGAAACTGGCAGGAGAAATGAATGTTACCCGAACCGGGCAAAAGAGAGTGTTTTATATTCCTGTGTGCTATGAGGAGGAGTATGGGCCCGATATGTGCCATGTGATGGAGCATACAGGGTTATCAAGACAGAACGTTATCGATCTTCACAGCGGCAGGGATTATTTGATTTACATGCTGGGCTTTTTGCCGGGATTTGCCTATTTAGGAGGAATGGATGAACGTCTTAGAACACCAAGACTTGCAAGTCCGAGGACAAGGATCGAGGCAGGAAGCGTGGGAATAGGCGACCTCCAAACCGGTATTTATCCTCTCAGCTCTCCCGGCGGATGGCAGCTGATTGGAAGAACGCCGGTACGGCCCTTTGATGAGCGACGACAGGAACCTATTTTGTATAACGCAGGGGATTATATCCGTTTTGTTCCCATAAGCAGCAGGGAATATCGGGAGTTGGAAATACCGTGCAATGCAGGAAATTATAAGTGCCGGATAGAGGAGATTTGATGAAAAGCGGCAGTATGGAGGCTTGAAATGAGCGGAATCAGGATAAGAAATGGCGGCGCATTGATCACCATACAGGACAGAGGGCGCTATGGCACTATGGCTATGGGCTTTGGCCCGTCGGGCGTTATGGACTATAAGGCTTTCCGAAAGGCAAATGCGCTTCTGGGAAACAAGGAAAACGAAGCGGTTTTGGAGACAACTCTTCTTGGACCGGAAATTGAGTTTTTGGAGGATAACTGCTTTGTGCTTACCGGTGCGGATATGGATGCGAAGATGGATGGAGAATCCATACCCCGGTATCAGGTTATTCAGGCAGCGAAAGGCAGCATTTTAAAGCTGGGATTTGCAGTCAGCGGAGTAAGGGCATATATTGCTTTTGCAGGAGGAATCAAGGTGCCGATGGTAATGGGAAGCGCTTCTACCAGCCGGAAATACGGACTTGGCGGTTTGGAGGGAAGAGCGCTTATTCCGGGAGATCAGCTTTCGTTTCAATGCCCGAAGAAAAAGCTGAGACATATGGGAAGACGAAAGATTACACCTCCCGATTTTTCGGGCAAGGAATGGGAAATCAGGGTGATTCTTGGGCTTCAAAAGGAATATTTCACCGATGAGGGGATCGAGACCTTTTTTTCCACGCCCTATACTGTCCGTTCGGAATCGGACAGAATGGGATACCGGTTGGATGGACAACCGGTGGCATGTAAGGAGACTGTGGATATTATTTCCGACGGCACGGTGGGCGGAGCAATTCAAATCCCGGCAGACGGGAAGCCTATTATTCTTATGGCAGACCGGCAGACCACAGGAGGCTATGCCAAGCTTGGTGCGGTGATCACTTCGGATCTGTCTCTTTTGGCGCAGGCAGCGCCGGGAAAGCGCATTTATTTCCGACAGGTGTCGGTAGAGGAGGCGCAGCGGCTTTTGATCGAGGAAAACAACCGTTATAAAAGTCTGGAAAGGAGAATCAACAGATGGCTGTAGAAGAAAATGCAGGCAGCTTCAGTGCTGCACAGCTTTTGGAAAAAGGGATTAAGAACCCGGTACAGGTAAGAAAATTGATCAGAGAGGAGCAGATCACAGGTCAAACATCAGGGATGTGCCCGGGATATGCGCAGGCAAATCTGGTGGTGCTTCCTAAAGAATATGCCTATGATTTTTTGCTTTTTACACAGAGAAATCCCAAGTCCTGTCCGGTGCTTGAGGTGTCGGAGGAGGGTGACCGGCTTCTTCATAAAATTGCACCAGATGCGGACATAGCAACAGACATTCCCAAGTATCGGATTTATGAAAACGGCGTGCTGACAGGAGAATATACCAATGTGGACAAATTTTGGAGGCCGGATCTGGTCAGCTTTCTCATCGGATGCAGCTTTTCCTTTGAGTCAGAGCTTTTGGATGCGGGAATCGAAGTGCGGCAGATCAGCCTCGGATGCAACGTACCCATGTATATTACCAATATAGAATGTGAGTCGGCAGGAATTTTCAGCGGCAAAATGGTGGTGAGTATGCGTCCAATTCCTTATGAGCAGATCGTGAAGGCGGTGACTGTAACAGGGCAGATGCCTAGAGTGCATGGGACGCCTATTCATATCGGTGATCCTTCTGTCATAGGAATTGCGGATATTAGTAAGCCCGATTTCGGTGATGCGGTTCCCGTTTATCCGGGAGAGGTGCCTGTTTTTTGGTGCTGCGGTGTTACCCCTCAGTCGGTGGTGATGAATGTAAAGCCTTCCTTCTGTATTACCCATGCACCGGGGCATATGCTGATTACGGATGTAAAAAACGCAGAACTGAAAAACTGAGAAAAGGGATTATGAAAACAGATGATTCTGAGGCAAAGAATTATGAAAGCGATGATTCTGGGAAAGGAACAAAAAGGAATGTATCAGGTAGATTTGAATTGTGATCTGGGTGAAAGCTTTGGTGCATATAAGATTGGAATGGATGAGCAGATTATTGCTTTGATTTCCTCTGCCAATATTGCATGCGGTTTTCATGCATCAGACCCTGTGGTTATGGACAAAACCGTGTCCATGGCAGCGGCCCAAAACATTGGAATAGGGGCGCATCCGGGGTTCCCGGATCTGCAGGGCTTCGGAAGAAGGGAAATGAAGCTTTCGCCTTCCGAAGTTCGTGCACTGTTGATTTATCAGACTGGAGCGCTTATGGCTTTTGCCAGGGTAGCCGGACAGGAGCTGCAGCATGTAAAGCCCCATGGAGCTCTTTACAATATGGCAGGAAAGGATGAAAGCCTTGCGCTGGCGGTCTGTGAGGGCATCAAGGCGGTGGATCATAAGCTGATCCTTTTAGGGCAGCCGGGAAGCATGATGGAAAAGGCAGCCGAAAAGCTGGGGCTTTCTTTTGCCAGGGAGGTTTTTGCGGACCGTGCCTATGAGGAGGACGGCAGTCTTGTGGCAAGAAGTAAGCCGGGAGCCATGATTGAGGATGAACAGGAAGCGGTGGAGAGAGTAATCCGCATGGTGAAGGAGGGAAAGGTTCGCACCATAACGGGAAAGGACATTTCCATACAGGCAGACAGCATCTGCGTGCATGGAGACGGGTCAAAGGCTCTTAAATTCGTAGAAAGAATCAGGGAAGCGCTGAAGGCGGAGGAAATTGAGATTAAGCCATTAAGAGAAATTTGCCGATATAAATAATATAGTCGTGCAAAGGAGGCTCTTATGCGAATAGAAAGCGATACCACCCCTTATTCCGGCGAGCAGCTAAATCATTCACACCATCATCATATAACCAAGTGCCTTCATGAGGAGAAAAGCACAAAGCTGGCAGGCGGAGCTGCAGGTATCAGTAAGGATACCTATCAGTCATCTGATGCTGCTTCCATGGAGGAAAAGGGCAGTGAAACCGGGATCGGTCTGTCCGCATCCGCCAAGCTGGGAAAAGCCAAGCTTGGGCTTGGACTGGTGAAGGAAATGTGGGATTCCTTAGGAGACGAAGGGGATGCCTCTGCCAGGGAGGGAGTACTTCCCATGCATGACAAGACGCAGCATCTGCAGGGCGTTAAGGCAGCTGTATCCGGGATCAGGCAGAATCTTTCTCACTATATTGTGAACAAGTGGGAAGCGGTAAGAGAACGGATAAAGGTTTCTACCAATTCTCTATTAAAGCGTTTTGGGAAAAATCATGACAGTTTTTCCATGCTGTCCGATGCGGGGCATCAGGCTGACGGGCAGAGAAATGGAGAGAACTGGAAGAAGGATGGAAAACAGGGCACCAGAAGAGAGCGTGCGGAAATTCCTTCCGTTTATCAGGACAGCCATTTAATGGACTCCTACAGTAAAACGGGAGAATATTGCAGACTGAATGAAAATCTGACCTATCAGAAAAACGGTGTTTCGAAAAAGAATTCGAAAAAGAATTCCGCTAAACAAAGCCAAGAAATGCTTGATTAAGACATTGGGAAACGGTATACTTAAAGGGTATAATTACTGTTTATGAAAGGCGTGGTCTTTGTTATGGGTTACGATGCAATTCCCTATGAAAAGAGAATTAAGGAAAATATCAGAAATTATACGCTTTCCAATCTTTACGACATGGAAATCGTTAAAAAATATTTAAGTAATCTGGCGGAAATGCTTGAAATTAATATTTTACTGACAGATCGTCATGGTGAGAAGGAGATTGTAATTGGGGACAGCTTTTTAGGCTTTCACCCCGATGTGGTCAGCCAGCCGGGAAGAAAATTGCGGGTGCAAAATCGGACGGTAGGACATCTTTACATAAATGTTTTAAATACCGGGCGTGATGACAGACTTATGAATGAGATGATAGACGGAACGGTAGAGCTGTTGGCCAAGCTGGGTGAAGAGGTTTATCTGCACAGAGAAGGAAGTATTTATCTGGAAGAATTGGAAAAGCGGCTGTCGGATAAGCAGCACCAGATAACAGGCAGTGAGCGGGAGGATGTTCTGACAGGTGTGTTCAATAAGCCCTATTTCGACACGAAGATGAAGATTATTGACAGGTCAGAGGTAGTGCCTGTGGCAGTTCTCAATGTGAATATCAATGACTGGAAATATGCCAATGACCATTATGGCGATGAGGAAAGTGACCGGCTGATCAGAACTGTTGCAGATATTTTAAAGGAGGAGGCGAATCCTTACTTTATAATCGGAAGAATTGACGGCGATGTATTTGGCGTCCTGATACCCATGGCAGAGGATGGGGAAGCGGAAGGATACGCCGCAAGGATACAGGATCGCTGCTTTACCTATGAGGATCCTCTTCTTGCACCGTCGGTTGCAGTGGGGATCGTGTATAAGACTAACATAGAAGAAACACTGGAAGAAAAGCTTTCCGATGCAGAGTATGAAATGTTTGACAATAAATTTGAAATTAAAAATTCCGAAGGCTATAGAGAAAGGCTTGAAAAGAAGATATAAGACATTTTCCCCAGAGACGATTTGTAAAGGACTTTTTAATCAAATTTACAAAAAATTCATAAATCAGCTTTCATAAATCAGCGGTTCTTTTCCCTCCCGGCAGGTTTACTTTTGGCATCAAATAGAATATATTATAAGCGACCTCAAGCTTTCTTTAGATTTCAAGAATAGAAAGGGTAACTTTTATGAATTTGGCGAAAATCTCTGCAAACGGTCAGATCACTGTGCCGGTGGAAATTCGGCGGCTGCTCGGCTTAAAGTCCGGGGATGATATTCAGGCACTTGTAGACGAAGTACGCTACGGAAAGGAAAGATAATATGCGGATAATCACGAAGCCGATCTTAAATGCGGCGATTGTGTCCGATGTGGAAACTATTAGCGACGAGAGTTCTCAAAGCTGAAATCCATTTTGAGAGAAGCATTCAGATAGTACATTCATGACTATTGAACAAATAGCGGCAGACCGACCAATAATCAAGTCTGCCGCTACTATTATATGCTTTCAAACGGATTGCTGATTTTTTCGCAGAAAATATCCTTGACAAATCCCGGCTTGGCTGCTGATTGAATTGCTCTCGCTTTGCAGTTCATCGTCGCGGAAAAGCCTTTCGTACAACGGGGTGGTTTTGATTTTCAGCATAGTGTTTCCTCCTTGCATGAAAAATGCTCTAAATGGTTCCTCATCCCAGGCCTTTTTGGCTTCCCCAATTTTATAAATATAAACAAATTATTAAATCAACATTACAAAGCAAAAGTGAGATAACAAAAGATAAATCAAGAAAATAAGAGAAAAATAAAGAAAATGACATAAAATACGCCTGTAATACCGGTTGCAAACGAAAGCATATAAAACTAATATTAGTTTTAGTAATTAGCACTCGATGCGAATGAGTGCTAACAACCCTTTGAAAGCATTGGAAAAGAGGGTAAGTGGTGAAAATAATTGAACTAAAATAAAGGAGGCATTTAAAATGAAGTTAGTACCATTGGCAGACAGAGTTGTGTTGAAGCAGTTAGTAGCGGAAGAGACTACTAAGTCAGGAATTGTTTTACCCGGACAGAATAAGGAAAAACCCCAGCAGGCAGAGGTTGTGGCAGTAGGTCCCGGCGGAGTGGTAGACGGTAAGGAAATTAAGATGGAGGTTAAGGTCGGAGATCAGGTTATCTATTCCAAGTATGCAGGTACCGATGTAAAGATCGAAGAGGAAGAATACATCATCGTTAAGCAGAGCGATATTTTAGCAGTTATTCAGTAAAAGCAGAGTGACTCCGGGAGTCATTCTTTCCCATTTATTATAATAAAAAGGAGGCCGATTGAAATGGCAAAAGAAATTAAATATGGTGCGGAAGCACGGGCAGCGCTTGAATCAGGTGTAAATCAGTTAGCAGATACAGTGAGAGTAACCCTTGGACCTAAGGGAAGAAACGTAGTTTTGGATAAGTCCTTTGGCACACCGCTTATTACCAATGACGGTGTTACCATTGCAAAGGAAATCGAACTGGAAGATGCTTTCGAAAATATGGGAGCACAGCTTGTAAAGGAGGTTGCTACCAAGACCAACGATGTAGCCGGTGACGGTACTACAACAGCTACCGTGCTTGCACAGGCAATGATTAATTCCGGTATGAAGAATCTGGCAGCAGGCGCAAATCCCATTATCTTAAGAAAAGGTATGAAAAAGGCAACGGATTGTGCTGTAGAAGCAATCGAAAAGATGAGCTCTAAGGTAAACGGTAAGGAGCATATTGCAAGAGTTGCAGCTATTTCAGCAGGTGATGACGAGGTAGGACAGCTGGTTGCAGATGCTATGGAAAAGGTATCCGGCAACGGTGTTATTACTATCGAGGAAAGCAAGACTATGCTGACAGAGCTTGACCTTGTAGAAGGTATGCAGTTCGACAGAGGTTATATTTCCGCATATATGGCAACAGATATGGATAAGATGGAAGCAGTTCTTGACAATCCTTACATCCTGATCACAGATAAGAAAATTTCCAATATTCAGGAGATTTTACCTCTTCTTGAGCAGATCGTACAGTCCGGCGCAAAGCTGCTTATTATTGCTGAGGATGTGGAAGGTGAGGCACTTACCACATTGATCGTAAATAAACTGCGCGGAACCTTCAATGTAGTTGCTGTTAAGGCACCCGGCTACGGTGACAGAAGAAAAGCAATGCTTGAGGATATTGCAATCCTTACAGGCGGTCAGGTTATCAGCTCTGAGCTTGGTTTAGAGCTTAAGGATACAACTATGGATCAGCTTGGTCATGCAAAATCCGTTAAGGTACAGAAGGAAAACACCGTTATCGTTGACGGGGAAGGCGACAAGGAAGCAATTGCCGCAAGAATTAATCAGATTAAGGGTCAGATCGAGGAAACTACCTCAGATTTCGACAGAGAAAAATTACAGGAAAGACTTGCCAAGCTGGCAGGCGGCGTAGCAGTTATCCGTGTAGGCGCTGCTACAGAAACAGAAATGAAGGAAGCTAAGCTTCGTCTTGAGGATGCACTTGCAGCTACCAGAGCAGCAGTTGAGGAAGGTATCATCTGTGGTGGTGGTTCCGCATATATCCACGCTTCCAAGGAAGTTGAAAAGCTGGCTGAAAAGCTTGAGGGTGATGAAAAGACCGGTGCACAGATCGTTCTAAAAGCACTGGAGGCGCCTTTGTTCCACATTGTTGCTAATGCAGGTCTGGAGGGAAGCGTAATCATCAATAAGGTAAAAGAGTCTGAAACAGGCGTAGGATTTGATGCTTTGAAGGAAGAATATGTAGATATGGTTGCATCAGGTATCCTTGATCCTGCTAAGGTTACCAGAAGCGCTCTTCAGAATGCAACCAGCGTTGCTTCAACACTTCTTACAACGGAATCTGTTGTTGCCAATATTAAGGAGGACGCTCCCGCAATGCCCGCAGGCGGCGGTATGGGAGGAATGATGTAAGCGTATAAACAGCCGATGCGATAAAAATAAAAAGGATTATCAAGCCAAGTTTACTTGAGCTTGATAATCCTTTTTATTTTTATCATACCGCTGTAAGCGGTAGCCGATGAATTTTATTTTATCTTAGAATAGGTAACAGACCAGTTGAGGGCTTATGCGGAACCGCAAGGCGATGAAAAAGCCCTATTTCGGAAGAATTGTGTTTTATGACGAAACCTATCATAAAGAGGAATCTCTTTACATTGGAAGAGGAGGAATTGCAGAGGATGCCACACATCAGGTCGTATCTGAATCCCAGACAGTTTGTGGAGGGAATTCAGGACGGCGTTATCGGCGTGTTTGACAGGTCGGATGGTTCCTATTTGATGACGGAAGGGGACGGCAGATGGATTATTACTTTGAAAAGTATTAATTCGAATATATATTTTTTTCTGATTTTATGGTAAAATAAATTCGGTATTTGTTATGCGTACGTCAGATAATGATAAAAAGGGGCACAAGAGCTATGGAAAACGAAAACATTTACAGACAGGAATTGGTGAATAGGTATCGCCGGAGTATGGAGGAACTTTTCAGGTATCTTCCCTGGCTGGAGGAGAAGTCCGGTGAAAAGATGGTACATAATTATCAGGGGGATGACAGACCTCAGGGCTCAGTGGCTATTCCTGTGTATGACGGAACCTTATTAAGCTTTGTGAAGGAAATGAATGCCACAGGACTGATGGACCGCAATTATGTTTATGTGTTTTCCAGATACGGGATACGTACGGAGCAGGATGAGCTTCGGGTGATTGATAAGACGGAGCTGAAAGAAATAGAAGTGATATTCGGAATTATGGCTAAATATGTGCTGGGCGGCATGACAAAGGGCATCCTTTGGTCCAAGGCAATTGAAAACGGTGTTTTTTATCATGGGCTGAGAAGAATCAAGGAATTACTGGAAGTCTGGGATAAACCATTAGCATAGCTAAAGCGAAGTATAGGAGTTTGGGGGATATGAGTGATAAGTCAGCACAAAAGAAAAAGTACATCATAGAAACGGCGCGCAGGGTCTTTATGGAAAAGGGGTATAAGGGAGTGACCATGAAGGACATTGTGGAGGCCTGCGAGATCAGCCGGGGCGGTCTGTACCTTTATTTTTCCAGTACGGGAGAAATTTTTGAGGAGGTTCTGAAACTGGAGCAGGAGGATACGGATGATGTTTTTGCCGGAAGTATCAGCAGTGAGACAACGCCTTCGGATATTCTTGCATTGTTTTTAAAGGAGCAGAAGAGAGAACTTTTGAATAAAAAGCCTTCTCTGGGAAAAGCAACCTATGAATATTTCTTTGCAAATCAGATTCCTGCAAAGGACAACCTGCTGAAAAAGCAGTTTGACGGGGCGGTGCATGCCATTGAAAAGCTGATTGCGGCAGGAGTGGAAAGCGGAGAATTTTATTGCGAGGACCCCAGAGGATGCGCCAGGAATATTATGTATGTTTTGGAAGGCTTAAAGATTACATCCCATACGAGAGGGATTTCCGAGGCAGTCGTTGACCGGGAGATTATGTATGTGATGCAGGGACTGTTGGCGGAGGAAGTGTAAAAGGCTTAAACACATGGAAAGCTTCAAGGGGTGAAGCCTTGAGGCTTTTATTTTTGTAACAGGGAAGAGGTGTTGAAAATGACGGAAGAGATTTTTTCCATAGAGCTGCCGATAGGAGAAAGGCTGACAATACGCAAAAACAGAATAATCGGTAAGATTTCCTCACAGAAGCGATTTGCAATTGTGACGGGAATTCACGGAGATGAATTTGAAGGGCAGTATATCTGCTATGAGGTTGCAAGGCGTCTTACCGAGCATCTTGACCAGCTTGCGGGAATTGTGGATCTTTATCCGGCCTTGAACCCTTTGGGTCTTGATATTGCGGAGAGAAATCTGCCCGGATTGGATATGGACCTTAACAGGATGTTTCCCGGAAAGGAAGACGGAACAACCATGGAACGGGCCGCAGCGGCGATTATCAGGGATATTGCAGGAGCCGATATGTGTCTGGATGTGCATGCAAGCGATATTTTCGTTAAGGAGATTCCCCAGGTCAGGGTCAGCGAGGAGTTTGCGGATAAGCTGCTGCCTTATGCAAAGCTGCTGAATACGGATATGGTCTGGATGAATGCGTCTGCTACCGTTCACGAATCTACATTAGCCCATTCCATGAATATGCTTGGAGTTCCCACACTTGTAGTTGAGATGGGAGTGGGAACGAGAATAGACAGAGGTTATGGAAATCAGGTGATTGAGGGGATCTTTAATCTGATGAAGGAGATCGGTATTTGGCAGGGCGAATTGGGCGCAATTCAGTATCCGGTCATTTCCACAGACGGGGAGGTAGAATTTATCAGGTCTGAAACCGTAGGGGTTTTTCTTCCCTCCATAGCACACAACCATTATGTGAAAAAGGGAGATAAGCTGGGGGAGATTGTAAGTCCCTTAGAGGGAAAGATTTTAGATGAAATTACCGCGGGAAAAAGCGGTCTGGTATTTACGCTGAGGGAATATCCTTTTGTGAGAAAGGGCTCTTTGCTGGCCAGAATCCTTACGGGAATCAGTGAGGAATAGTATCGGAATGCCCGGAGTGCGGAGAGAAAGGCATGGTATAGTATGCATAAAGAAGAAATATGTACGGTGAAATCCCCTTACAGGGAAGATATGGTAATACGGGGATACCATTTTGGAAAAGGAGAGCCGACGGCCTGTATTTTGGGTTCCGTGCGGGGGAATGAAATGCAGCAGATGTATATTTGCTCCCAGCTGGTAAGAGCGTTAAAGGAGCTGGAAGCAAACGGCTGTATCAATGCAGGGAAAGAAATTATGGTTGTTCCCGTAGTCAATGGCATGGGAATGAATGTGGGTAGAAGGTTCTTTGGCGTGGAGGATATGGATATTAACCGTATGTTTCCCGGCAAGGAGGATGGAGGTACTACGGACCGGATAGCGGCGGAAATTTTTAAGGAAATACGGAAGTATACCTATGGAATTCAGCTCACCAGCTTTTATATGACGGGAGAGTTTGTGCCTCATGTGCGTATGATGGAAACAGGGTTTCAAAACACTTCCCTTGCCAATCTGTTTGGACTTCCCTATGTGGTGGTTCGTAAACCCAGCCCTTTGGATACCAAGACGCTGAATTATAATTGGCAGAATAAAATGACGGCAGCTTTTTCTGTTTATACCAACAAAAACGACACCATTGACGAGAAGAGCGCAAGACAGGCAGTGGCGGCTGTTTTAAGGTTTTTAACCCGAATGGGAGCAATCCGGTATGAGAGCCATAGCGGATATATCAGCCACATTATCCTGGAGGAGGATTTGATTGATGTGCATGTCTCTTCGGGCGGAATCTTTAAAGGACTGGTGGAGCCGGGGGAGGATGTGCGCTACGGGTATCTGCTGGCGGAGATTATTGACCCTTATGAGGGCCATGTAAAGGAGACTATAACAGCGCCTACGGACGGAATCGTGTTCTTTGCCCATACGGAGCCTTTGATCTCTGAGGGGAATATTTCCTACAGGCTGATTCACAGGCTGCATGAATAAACTGCTGATAAGCTGATAAGCTGACGGCAAAGAAAGAATTGCAAAATAAACAGGATTCGATATAATATATTTGGTAAAGAGAAACAGGCCAAAAATGTTTCATAAATTAAACGGAGGAAAATTGATTCACCATGGGAAACGTAAAGCGTATCTATGTAGAAAAGAAAGCCCCATTTGCAGTAAAGGCAAAGGAACTAAAGGAAGAGATCGGCAGTTACCTTGGGATTGAAGGCGTGAAGGAGGTGCGGGTATTTATCCGCTATGATGTGGAAAATATTTCGGAGGATACTTTTGAGCGCGCAGCCGCCAGCGTCTTTTCAGAGCCCCCGGTAGATATTCTGTATCGGGAAAACATTGATATCCCTTCTGATGGAAAGGTGTTCAGTGTGGAATATTTGCCCGGACAGTTTGACCAGCGTGCGGACTCCGCTATGCAGTGCGTAAGGTTTCTTAAGGAGGATGAGGAGCCGGTTATCAGAACAGCTACCACTTATCTGATTACAGGTGATTTGTCTTCTGATGAATTTGAAAGAATAAAATCCTATTGTATTAACCCGGTTGATTCCAGAGAGACAGGAATGGATAAGCCGGATACCTTGATTACAGAGTATGATGATCCTGCGGATGTGGCCGTTTTTGACGGGTTCAGAGCCATGGAGGAGGATGAACTGCGAGGTCTTTACGACAGTTTGGAACTGGCAATGACCTTTAAGGATTTTCTACATATTCAGAATTATTTTAAAGGGGAAGAGCACAGAGACCCTTCTATGACAGAGATTCGTGTATTGGATACCTATTGGTCCGATCATTGTCGTCACACTACTTTCTCTACGGAATTAAAAAATATTGAGTTTCAGGACGGCTATTACAGAACACCGCTTGAAACCACCTATCAGAGCTATCTGGATACCAGAAGCGAGATCTTTGCGGGAAGAAGCGATAAGTTCGTATGCCTGATGGATCTGGCGCTGATTGCAATGCGTAAGCTGAAAAAGGATGGAAAGCTTCAGGATATGGAGGAAACCGATGAAATTAATGCCTGTTCCGTAGTGGTTCCTGTAGAGATGGATTACGGCGACGGACCGGTAACGGAGGAATGGCTGGTGTTTTTCAAGAATGAGACTCACAACCATCCTACCGAGATTGAACCCTTTGGTGGGGCAGCTACCTGTCTTGGCGGGGCAATCAGAGATCCCCTTTCGGGAAGAGGCTATGTTTATCAGGCAATGCGTGTGACGGGAGCGGCAGACCCTACGGTTCCTGTTTCGGAAACATTAAAGGGAAAGCTTTCCCAGAAAAAGCTGGTGAGAGGTGCAGCAAGCGGATATTCCTCTTACGGAAACCAGATCGGACTTGCAACCGGTTATGTAAAAGAAATTTATCATCCCGACTATGTGGCTAAGCGTATGGAGATCGGTGCGGTTATGGGAGCTGCGCCCAGAGCTAATGTAATCAGAGAAAATTCCGATCCTGATGATGTAATTATTCTGCTTGGGGGCAGAACCGGACGTGACGGCTGCGGCGGCGCTACAGGTTCCTCCAAGGTACATACCGAAAGCTCCATTGAAAAGTGCGGCGCTGAGGTGCAGAAGGGTAACGCACCTACAGAGCGTAAGATACAGAGACTTTTCCGCAGGGGAGAAGTAAGCAAAATCATTAAGAAGTGTAATGATTTTGGTGCAGGCGGTGTTTCCGTAGCAATCGGAGAGCTTGCAGCAGGTCTTGTAGTAGATCTGGACAAGGTTCCGAAAAAGTATGCAGGTCTTGACGGAACAGAGCTTGCTATTTCCGAATCTCAGGAAAGAATGGCGGTTGTGGTCGATCCGAAGGATGTGAATAAATTCCTTGACTTTGCCGCAGAAGAAAATCTGGAGGCCGTTCCGGTTGCGGTAGTGACGAAGGAGCCCAGACTGGTTCTTAAGTGGAGAGGCAAAGAGATTGTCAACATTTCCCGTGCGTTCCTTGATACTAACGGTGCACATCAGGAAACAGATGTTGTGGTTTCCGTTCCCGAGAAGGAGGACAATTACTTAAAGAAGCTGGCCATTCCTGAAGTGAAGGACCTGGTGGATGAGGGTAAGGTAAAGGAAGCATGGCTGAAAACCTTAAACGATTTGAATGTATGCTCCCAGAAGGGGCTTGTGGAGATGTTTGACTCCTCCATCGGCGCAGGAAGCGTATTGATGCCTTATGGCGGTAAATATCAGCTTACGGAGACTCAGAGCATGATAGCCAAGCTCCCCGTACTTAAGGGGAAGACAGACACGGTAACCATGATGAGTTACGGCTTTGATCCCGCACTTTCTTCATGGAGTCCGTATCACGGAGCTGTATATGCGGTAACGGAATCTATGGCCAAAATTGTGGCAGCAGGCGGTGATTTTTCAAAAATCCGCTTTACCTTCCAGGAATATTTCAGACGTATGACCTCCGATCCGGAAAGATGGAGCCAGCCTTTTGCAGCTCTTTTAGGCGCTTATGATGCGCAGATCGGTTACGGACTTCCGTCTATCGGCGGTAAGGACAGTATGTCAGGAACCTTTAATGAGATTGATGTTCCGCCTACATTGGTATCCTTTGCAGTGGATGTGGCGGAGCTTAAGGATATTGTAACGCCTGAACTGAAGGAAGCGGGAGATCAGCTGCTTCAATTCTGGTTTGACAAGGATGAGTTTGATATTCCTGTTTATGACCATGCTATGAAAACCTACCGCTTTATCAGCAAGCTGATGAAGGAAGGAAAGGTTAAGGCTGCCTATGCCCTTGATTCCACCGGTCTTGCGGCAGGCATCAGCAAGATGGCGTTCGGTAATAAGCTGGGCGTTGTTGTGGCGGAAGAGCTGAAGGCAGGCGATCTGTTTGAAAACTGTCTTGGAGATATTGTTCTTGAAATGAGCAGTGAAGATGCAAGGGAGCTGTTGGCTTCGAAGGAAATGGAATGTGAAGCCGGAGAATTGAATTTCCGTCTGGCAGGAACAGTTTCCGGGGAGAGCAGTTTTCAGTATCAGGATATCGCAATCGATATGGAAGAAGCTTTGGAGGCATGGTGCTCTAAGCTGGAGAAGGTTTTCCCCACCAAAGCAGAGAAGGAAAAGACTCCTGTGGAAAGCAAGCCCTATCAGGCAGATTCGATTTATGTATGCAAGAATAAGGTTGCAAGACCTACTGTATTTATTCCCGTATTTCCGGGAACCAATTGTGAATATGACAGCGCAAAGGCGTTTAAGAATGCAGGCGCAGATGTGATTACCAGAGTATTTAAAAATCAGACGGCAGAGGATATCAGACAGTCGGTAGAGATATTTGAAAAGGATATTGCCAAGGCTCAGATTATTATGTTCCCCGGAGGCTTTTCGGCCGGTGACGAGCCTGACGGAAGCGCCAAATTCTTTGCCACCGCATTCCAGAATGAGCATATCAAGGATGCGGTAATGAGGCTTCTGAATGAAAGAGACGGTCTGGCTCTGGGTATCTGTAACGGTTTTCAGGCTTTGATCAAGCTGGGACTGGTTCCTTACGGTGAGATTGTAGGGCAGAGGGAGGATTCTCCTACGCTGACCTTTAATACCATTAACAGACATATTTCCAAGATGGTATATACGAAGGTAGTTTCCAATAAGTCTCCCTGGCTTAAGGAAGCGCAGCTCGGCGGCGTGTATGCAACACCTGCATCACATGGTGAGGGAAGGTTTGTTGCACCGAAGGAGTGGCTGGATAAACTGTTTGCAAACGGGCAGGTGGCTACGCAGTATTCCGACTTAAACGGAAATGTATCCATGGACGAGGAATGGAATATCAACGGTTCCTATTGTGCAATAGAGGGTATTACTTCTCCCGACGGCAGATGCTTCGGTAAGATGGCGCATGTGGAGCGCCGCGGAAAAGGCGTTGCAATTAACATTTACGGAGAACAGGATTTGAAGATTTTTGAGTCCGGTGTGGAATACTTCCGTTAAGATATGAGCAATATGTAGTAGTGATATATATATAAGTCCCCCTCTTGTAGAGGGGGATTTTTATATTTTGGAACAGGCAGGAGCATCTTTGGGAGAGAGGATGACTCTGGGAGGCCGGGAGCCAAGGCAGCTCAATATTTCATTACTGATGGTGCCGCACAGCTTGGCCAAATCCTCCACCCGTATTATTTTGTTTCTTTCATTCCGTTCCTGCTTGTCGGAACAGGAGCAGCCAATCATAACCACCTCATCCATGGGAGCGGCCTCTGGAATTTCCGTAACATCGCAGAGCAGCTGATCCATGCAGATGCGGCCGATGACAGGGGCCTTTTTCCCGTGAATCAGTACATAGCCTTTGCCGGAAAGAGACCGGGGAATGCCGTCTGCATAGCCGATGGAAACGGCGCCGATGAGGAGAGGCCTGTCCGCAGTATAAGTAAGTCCGTAGCCTGCGCTTTCACCGGGGAGAAGCCATTTAACGGTTTCCAGACGGGACTTCAGGGAGAGCACAGGGCTAAGGGGAAGGTCCAGACGGGGATGAACCTCCGGCTGGCTGTGGCACCCATAGAGAACAATGCCGGGACGGACATAATCGTAGGTGTATTCCGGATAATTTAAAAAGCCGTAGCTGCTTTGGATATGTGTACGAAATCCACCGATACCCTGTTGATGAAGTGCCTCTACAATAGCGTCAAAGCGTCGGAACTGCAACAAAGTAAACTGCACATCCAGAGGATCGGTACTGTCTGCCACGCACAGGTGGGAGTAAAGTCCGGTGATGGAAAGCGTTTTATAATTCCAGATTGAGAGAATAGAGGAGAGATGGTCGCTTCGCTCTCCCAAACGGCGCATTCCCGTATCCACACTGACGTGAACCTTTAAGGGCTTACCATATCCGGCAAGAATGTCGGCATAGCAGGCATCCACCACGGTCTGGGTTAAATCATATTTTGCAAGAAGGGGAAAGGCCTTGGGGTGCGTATAACCAAGCACAAGGATTTGTCCTGCTATGCCTGCTTTTCTTAGTTCCGCCCCTTCGGCAGCGGAAGCAACACAGAAATCGGTGATTCCCATCCCGGCAAGAGCCTGGGATATGGGGATCATCCCGTGGCCGTAGGCATTTGCCTTTACCGCCGGCATCAGCTTGCAGCCGGGGGACAGGTGAGCCTTCAGCTGCTCCACGTTATGATGAAGATTGTCCATATTTAATTCAATCCAAGCACGACTTTTTTGATACATGGTTCCCTCTCATTTTGTTATAGTAATGGATTTTAGAATTTTCACTTAATTGTTATGGCCTGAATTTTTAAGCTGCCGGGCATGAGGCAGTAGTTTTTCTGCTGTCATACACAGAAGCAGGGACAGCAGGAAGGTTCCCAGGCACACTGCAAAATAGTGTATCAGGCTGTTTTCTATGAGATATGGAGAAAGACCGGTAAACCTGGCAAAGCCTCTTAGCAGGATAATCACAAGAGGATGGAGCAGGTAAACCCATAAGGTGGTCTGTCGCAGCAGCCTGCTGCTTTTGCCCGGAAGCAGCAAGAGGAGCCTGAACAGGAAATACATACAGGGCGGCAGGAAAAAATACATACTGTTATGACGCTGCCAATTCAGGGAAAAGGCTGCATATCCCTCTAAAAGCATGAAAATGGCAAAGCCAAGTGCGCCCGTCAGGCAGGAAAGCTTTGTACAGCGAGTTCCGGTAAAGGGCATCAGCGGCTTGGAAAAACGGGCAGCGGATGCACCCATGAAAAGGAACAATGGTGCATAGAAAATCCCGTTTCGCGTGTAGGAACTGACAGTAAATAAGACTTCATAAAAGCCTTTCAGGGGAGGCAGTAAGGAGGAAAGGCCGTACCAGCTGTCTCCCAGAACCCCGATCAGATAAAGCAGAAGAACAAGCAGACTTAAGCCTTTTTGCCCCAGGTATCTGGACAATAATACAAGGAGCACGCTGCCAAGTAGTGCCGCAGGCAGATACCACAGATGATAAAAGGTTCCGTCAAACAAAAAAATTTTTATGGCATCCCACAGGGTATGGGGAAGCTTTCCTGAGTAAATATTGATGGGAAGATAAATCAGCGTGGCGGCCAGGTATAGTAGAAACAGCTTTTTCAGACCGGTCCATGGGAAGGCTTGCTTTTTCGTTCCCTTACTGAAAATACAGGAGGACAGGGTATAATATCCTGTTGTCATCAGAAAAAAGGGTACAGCAATGCGGGCAAAACAGTAGGAGAACAAAAAATCCGCTGTTTCGCTTACGGAGGACAAGGGCGCAGTGTGAATGGCTATGATGAAAAGCGCAGCAATCACGCGAAAGGGGTCAATTGCAGTTGAACGTTGATGATTCATAGGGAAGGATACCTTTCTGTCAGTTTGTTATCTGCGAAAGCGGGTAAGGATTACGCCGGAGCGGTTGGTGCCGGAAAGGGTATAGGGAAGCGCATCCGAAAAGTCCAGTTCTACCTTTTTACGGTTATTCATGGAGATATGCATAATATCTATGCGGGCGCCGCTTTCCGAAAAAATTAAAGGCTTTAAGGGAGAGGTCTCATTTTCCAGCATTTCCATATATTCTTCAAGAGCAAGGCCCTGCTCCGTTATGATGACGGAGTGAGGAAAGCCTACATAGCGATAGTGCCAGGGCTCATAGCCGATATGGGTAATGTCTTCTTTCCCTTCAGGATACCGCAGGATAAAGCCGAAACGGGCTGCCATGCTGTGAAAGGGAGCTAAAGCGCCGTTCCTTGGAAGATTGGGGCGGATGTAATCGATGGAGGGAGCCGTCCCGGCCAGGTCAATGGCCAGACCGGTTTCATGCTCACTGCAGCCGGGGCGTGCCACATATTTTTCGGTAAACGACTGTCCCTCTCTTTTCAGTGTTTCCTCCCAGATAGCCGTTTGCTCTGCCTTGGAGCGGCAGCCGCTGACTGCGGTAATCCTGCCTCCTGCGCCGGAGCGCTTAATCAGGGAAAGGAGCATGGTGGCGGCCTGTTTTTGCAGATAAACCTCGTTGATAGGGTGCTCAAGGTAAGAAAGGGGATTTTCAAAGGTTCCCTGATAAGGAGAGAGAAGCTCCTCCTGCAGGCCGTTGACGTTAAAAAGTTCCCTTTCCTCAGGGTGTTTTGTCAGGGGATGAAAGCGGTTGACCAAAACCAGGCTGCCTGCTCCGATATCCGCCTGCGTAAAGGAAAGATGCTCAAAAGTCATGCTCCACCTCCATTGAAATCAGATGATTGACAAGGAAAGAAAAGTCAAAGCCGCGGCTTTTCATCATGCCGGGAAAGCGGCTGTGGGATGTAAAACCGGGAATGGTATTGATTTCATTAAAATAAATTTCTCCCGAAGGCGTTAAAAACAGGTCAATTCGTGCAAAGAAATCGCAGTCCAGCCCCATAAACAGCCGGGCAGCGGTATTTTTGATTTCCTCAGCCTTCTGATTGGAAATTCTGGCGGGAACATGAATACGTGAGGTCTTTAATGTATATTTCTCTGTATAGTCAAAAAATCCCTCCGTCAGTTCGATTTCATCCACATCACCGATGATAAGCCGATCTGTGGAAGAAAAATTTCTTCCCATAATGGCGCAGCCTACCTCAAAGCCGTCTATCTTTTCTTCCAGCAGCACCTTTGTATCGTAGAGAAGTGCGCTTTCAATTGCTGGAACAAGCTCCTCCCTTCGCTGTACGCAGGTAATGCCAAAGGATGACCCGGCTCGTGCCGGTTTGACAAACAGAGGGTAGGAAAGAGCCTCGGCGGCCTGAAAAATGCTCTCTTCCTCTGTATCTGCGTAAACGGTAAAGGAGGAGGGCACAAGAATATGTAAGGCAGACGCCATGCGATGTGCCAGTTCCTTGTCCATGCAGAGGGAAGAGCAGAGAATACCGCAACCGATGACGGGAATGCCAAGAAGGGACATAAGCCCCTGTACGGTACCGTCCTCGCCGTTTTGGCCGTGAAGGATTGGAAGAGCGGCTCTGACAGACATCGGTGCAAGACGGGGAGAAAGACCGTCGTCACCGGGGAGGGCTACCAGAAAACCGTGGGAATTCTGCTGCCCGGAAAAACAAACGGGGTAGCAGCTTTCTTCATCCATCCAACGGTCAGAAGGAATGTTTTCGTAGTCGCCGGTATAGACGAACCAGACTCCTTCTCTTGTAATGCCCACGGGAACGGGCATGTATTTCCTGGTATCAATGGATTTCAGTACAGCGCTCCCTGAAGAAAGGGAAACCTGATATTCGGAAGAATTGCCACCGAACAGAACAGCAATTCTCGGTAGATTTGTATTTAATAAGTCTGTTATTTTCATAATAAAACCTCCTTAAAGTAATCTGTAGTTATTCTACTTTAAGGAGGGTTTTCTAAGGTTAATTGCGAGTAAAAATAATCCTAAGATTTGTTTAAAAACTCATTAATGAAACAAAAGAATGTTTAATAAATGGGCAGCGTGACGGTAAAGGTAGTGTTTTCATTTTCGCTGGAAGCGCTTATGGTACCGCCGTGAAGGGTAACAATTTCCTTTGCAATGGCAAGTCCGAGACCTGCTCCTCCGGTGTTGGTGCTTCTGGCCTCATCCATGCGATAGAACTTTTCAAAGATGGCATTCAGCTTTTCGGCAGGGATGGTTTTGCCCTGATTCATAAAGCAGATAATGATATCCTTTTCCCGTTTCCCGGCCCAGACCTTGATGGGAGAGTTGGGATAACTGTAGGAGATTGCATTTTTCAGGATGTTATTAAATACTCTTGCCAGCTTCATGGAATCGCCAAACACCGTCAGTCCTTCCTCGGTTTGCAGCTCTATGGTGTTGCCGTGGCTGGTAAGGAGAGGATAGAATTCGTCGGTGAGCTGCATCAGCATAAAGGACAGATCAAGAGGCTCCTTGTCGAGTACGATCTGCTGCAGATTGTAACGTGTGATTTCAAAAAATTCGTTAATCAGCTTTTCCAGACGGAGGGCTTTTTCCAGTGTGATATGGATATACTTTTCCCGCTGCTCCCTTGGCATGTCTGAGGCTTCCTCCAACAGATCAAGATAGCCAATGACAGAGGTTAAGGGGGTTTTTAAATCATGAGCCAGATAGGTGATCAGGTCATTCTTGCGGTCGGTTTCGGTTTTGACGGCCTGCTCATGACGCTGCATGGTAGATTTAATCTGGACAATCTGGGTAGCCACCTCCGCATAGGAGGGAGGAAAGACATCTGCAGAATCAATATCATGGTGCATATAGGTATACAGCATGCTGCTGGTTTTGGAAATGGATTTCCGAACCTTTTTTCTGGCATGGAAATGAGCTACCAGATAAAGCGACAGTGCATAAAAAATCAGCAGTACGAAGAACAGGGTCAAAAGGAGTCCTTTCAGCTTGGACCAGTTAGGACGGTAAAGATAGCTGACTTCGCCCGTTGCGTAATTGTACTGTGTTTCCGTAAAAAAGTAGTTGTAGGTCAGCCAGTCCAGCACGGAACCGTTGAAAACCACATCCATCAGATAGTAAATACCGCATCCCACGCCTACGGCTACCAGAAGAAACAGTACCAGTAAGATAATAAATTTGGTTTTATCCTTAGCCTTCAATTTTGTAACCGCACCCCCAGACAGTCTTGATATATTTGGGCTCTTCAAAGGAGTCGTTCATCTTTTCGCGGATATGCCGGATATGTACGGTGATAGTGTTATTGCTCTTGCTGAAATATTCCTCACCCCAAACCGCATGAAACAATTCCTCTGCACTGATGACCTGTCCCTTCTTGCGGCACAGCTCGTAAAGAATGGTAAACTCCGTAGGGGTCAGGGAAAGGGGTTCATCGTCCAAAGTACATTCATGGGTAAGACTGTTGAGCATCAAGCCGCCGTGTACAATAATATGTGAATCCTCCATGGGATTGGAGGTGTTATATTTTTTGTACCGGCGCAGCTGTGCCTTTACTCTGGCAAGCAGCTCGAGAGGGCGGAAGGGCTTGGTCATATAGTCGTCAGCGCCAAGCGTAAGCCCCGTGATTTTGTCGATTTCTTCTTCCTTGGCAGTGAGCATGATGATGGGATAATTGTGCTGCTCACGGATTTTCTGGCACAGCTTAAATCCGTCCATTTTGGGCATCATCACATCCAGTATGGCAAGATCAAATTCCTCTTCCCCAACCGCCGCACAGGCCTCAAGGGAGTCATAAAAAGACCGAACCGTATAATTTTCATTTCGAAGATACAGAGAAATCAGATCGGTGATCTCCTTCTCATCGTCAACTATAAGTATTTTTTCGCTCATAATAACCTCTTTCTGTTCTTTCATAATTTGAGAAAACTGATGCTCTGGCACCATTCTCATGGAGAATTGCAAAGTAAGCCCCAACTTGGGAAGAATGGTTCTCTGGAATTATTCTAACGGAGAATTGCGCAGCAATCCAAAAACTGGGAAGAATGGTTCTCTGGAATCATTCTAACGGAGAATTGCGCAGCAATCCAAAAACTGGGAAGAATGGTTCTCTGGA
>CAYMUW010000018.1:0-14449 GCA_964393865.1 uncultured Lachnospiraceae bacterium | reverse complement strand
ATCATTCTTCCAGATGTCGCTTTAAGCGACATCTTATTATACCAGATATAACGAAATTATTTTTATTTTTATAAACATAAATCCTTAATTTTTTCCTAATTTAAAGTCGTTGTTGAAGCCTCAATTTTCTTATGCTATAATTAATCGATTGTGCAGAAGAATACGGATGAAAGGGAGACAGGGACGAGATGAAAGCATTTTTAATTCTGGAAGATGGCACTGTTTTTGAAGGAATACACATCGGTGCCAACAAGGAAATTATCAGTGAAATCGTGTTCAATACTTCCATGGCAGGATATTTGGAGGTGCTGACTGATCCTTCTTATGCCGGACAGGCTGTATGTATGACCTATCCGCTGATTGGCAATTATGGCGTATGCAGGGAGGACATGGAGGCAAGACGGGCTTGGCCGGATGGATTTATTGTAAGGGAGCTATCCCGTATGGCAAGTAACTTCCGCAAGGATGTGACCATTCAGGAGTTCCTTGAGGAGCAGGACATCCCCGGAATTGCCGGGATAGATACCAGAGCGCTGACGAAGATCCTCCGCGAGAAGGGAACCATGAACGGCATGATTACCACCAATGAGGCCTACGATTTAAATGCTGTTCTTCCCAAGCTGAAAGAGTACACTACCGGTAAGGTGGTGGAGAAGGTAACCTGTTCCCATAAATTTGAAATAAAGGGCTCCGAAACCTTAGAGCAGAACGGCCCTCTTTCCGGAAGCGCCAAATTTGTTTCGGAGGATTATGCTCAGGGCAAACGGGAAATGCGTCCAAGCATTACAAAGAAGCTGAACGGCATCGGTAAGAGAGTAGCGCTGTTGGATTTGGGAGCCAAGGATAACATTGCACGTTCTCTTGCCCAGCGGGGCTGTGATGTGACGGTGTATCCTGCACTTACAAAGGCGGAGGAGATTATTGCAGACAAGCCGGACGGCATCATGTTAAGCAACGGCCCCGGTGATCCGAAGGAATGTGAGAGCATTATTAAGGAAATCAGAAAGCTGTATGAAACGGATATTCCTATTTTTGCAATCTGTCTGGGACATCAGCTGCTGGCTCTTGCTACAGGAGCGGATACCTTTAAAATGAAATACGGGCACAGAGGCGGAAATCATCCGGTAAAGGATTTGGAGACCGGAAGGGTATATATTTCCTCCCAGAACCATGGATATGTAGTGGATATGGATAAGCTGGACCCTAAGGTGGCGGTTCCTGCATTTATCAATGTCAATGACGGAACCAACGAGGGACTTTCCTATACAGGTAAGAACATTTTTACCGTACAGTATCATCCCGAGGCATGTCCCGGACCGCAGGACTCCAGTTACCTGTTTGATCGTTTTATCAAGATGATGGAGGTGGGGAAAAATGCCTAAGAATCCAAATGTAAAAAGAGTTATGGTGATCGGCTCCGGCCCTATTGTAATCGGACAGGCAGCAGAGTTTGACTATGCGGGAACCCAGGCCTGCCGTTCTCTTAAGGAGGAAGGCGTAGAGGTTATTTTGGTTAATTCCAATCCCGCTACGATTATGACAGATAAGAATATTGCAGATAAGGTTTATATCGAGCCTCTTACCGCAAAGGTGCTTGAGCAGATTATAGAAAAGGAAAAGCCTGACAGCATTCTTCCCACACTGGGAGGCCAGGCAGGACTTAATCTCGGTATGGAGCTTGCGGAATCCGGTTTCCTTGCGTCCCACAATGTAAAGCTTCTGGGAACCACGGCAGCTACCATCAAGAAAGCGGAGGATCGTCAGGAATTTAAGGATACCATGGAAAAGATCGGAGAGCCCTGTGCGGTTTCTCTGGTGGTTGAGACGATTGAGGACGGCGTGGCTTTTACCAATACTATCGGTTATCCTGTGGTGCTTCGTCCTGCTTATACGCTGGGAGGAAGCGGCGGCGGTATTGCCCACAACCAGGAGGAGCTGGAAAGCATTCTGGAGAGCGGCCTTCGGTTATCCAGAGTGGGACAGGTGCTTGTGGAACGCTGCATTGCCGGATGGAAGGAAATTGAGTATGAGGTAATGCGTGACGGAGCAGGAAACTGCATTACCGTTTGTAATATGGAAAATATCGATCCGGTAGGTGTTCATACCGGAGACAGTATTGTTGTGGCACCTTCCCAGACCTTAGGGGATAAGGAGTACCAGATGCTTCGAACCTCGGCACTTAATATTATCAATGAGCTGGAGATTACAGGAGGCTGTAATGTGCAGTTTGCTCTGCATCCCACCAGTTTCGAGTACTGTGTAATTGAAGTAAATCCCCGTGTAAGCCGTTCTTCGGCGCTGGCAAGTAAGGCCACTGGCTATCCCATTGCCAAGGTTGCTGCTAAAATTGCTTTGGGTTACACTTTGGATGAAATTAAAAATGCGATTACGGGAAAAACCTTTGCAAGCTTTGAGCCTACCCTGGATTATTGCGTGGTGAAGCTTCCCAGACTTCCTTTTGATAAGTTTATTACCGCTAAGAGAGCCCTTACCACCCAGATGAAGGCAACCGGCGAGGTTATGAGTATCTGCAATAACTTTGAGGGTGCTCTGATGAAGGCAATCCGTTCACTGGAGCAGCATGTGGATTGTCTGCTCAGCTATGATTTCAGCGCTCTTTCGGTGGAGGAGCTGAAGGAAAGATTAAAGATTGTGGACGACCAGAGGATTTATGTTATTGCGGAGGCGCTCCGCAAGGGCATGGATTATGATACAATCCATGAGATCACCATGATCGATCACTGGTTTATTGATAAGCTGGCTATTATCGTGGAGATGGAGCAGGCGCTTGCCAAAGGCCCCCTGACCGTAGAGCTCTTAAAGGAAGCGAAGAGAATCGAGTTCCCGGACAATGTAATCAGCAGACTGACAGGAATTGCGGAAGCAGACATTAAGCAGATGCGTTACGACAACGGTATCGTAGCTGCTTATAAGATGGTGGATACCTGTGCAGCGGAATTTGAAGCAAGTACTCCTTATTACTATTCTGTATACGGAAGCGAAAATGAAGCGGTTAAGACCAATCCGCCCAAGAAGGTATTGGTGCTTGGTTCAGGGCCTATCAGAATCGGACAGGGTATCGAATTTGACTACTGCTCCGTGCATGCCACCTGGGCTTTTTCAAAGGCAGGCTATGAGACGATTATTATTAACAACAATCCTGAGACGGTAAGTACCGACTTTGATATTGCGGATAAGCTTTATTTTGAGCCTCTTACACCGGAGGATGTGGAGAGTATTGTAAACATCGAAAAGCCTGACGGTGCGGTGGTTCAGTTTGGCGGTCAGACGGCAATCAAGCTTACAGAAAGCCTGATGAAAATGGGCGTTCCTATTTTGGGAACCAGGGCCGAGGATGTGGATGCGGCCGAGGACAGAGAGCTGTTTGATAAGATATTGGAAGCGACAGAGATTCCCAGAGCGGCAGGCGGCACCGTATTTACCGCCGAGGAGGCTAAGGCCGTTGCCAACAGACTGGGATATCCGGTTTTGGTTCGTCCCTCCTATGTGCTTGGCGGACAGGGAATGCAGATTGCCATTTCCGATGAAGAAATCGAAGAGTTTATGAATATCATCAACCGGATTGCGCAGGATCATCCTATTTTGGTTGATAAGTATTTACAGGGTAAAGAGATTGAGGTAGATGCGGTTTGTGACGGCACGGATATTCTGATCCCCGGTATTATGGAGCATATCGAAAGAACGGGTGTTCATTCCGGTGACAGTATTTCCGTCTATCCGGCGCCTACCATTTCTGATACGGTGAAGGAAAAGATTGCAGAGTACACCCGAAGACTGGCAAAGGCGCTGCATGTAAAGGGACTTATTAACATTCAGTTTATCGCCATAGGCGAGGATGTGTATGTCATTGAGGTCAATCCCAGATCCTCCCGTACCGTTCCCTATATCAGCAAGGTGACAGGAATTCCGATTGTAGACCTTGCCACAGAGGTTATTATAGGAAAGACTATTCGCGAGCTGGGCTATGAGCCGGGCTTGCAGCCGGAGGCAGATTATTTTGCCATCAAGATGCCGGTATTCTCCTTTGAGAAGATCAGAGGAGCGGAGATCAGTCTCGGTCCCGAAATGAAGTCAACGGGTGAGTGCCTTGGTATCGCCAAAACCTTTAACGAAGCGCTGTATAAGGCGTTCCTTGGCGCAGGCGTGGATCTGCCCAAGCATAAGCAGATGATTATCACCGTCAAGGATGCGGACAAGGGCGAGGCGGTTGAGATCGGACGAAGATTTGAAAAGCTGGGTTATACCATTTATGCCACCAGAAGCACTGCGGCTGCCTTAAATGAAGCCGGTGTAAAGGCAAGAAAGGTAAACAAGATTTCTCAGGAGTCGCCTACCGTTATGGATTTGATCCTGGGACATCGAATTGATCTTGTCATTGATACGCCTACTCAGGGACGTGATAAATCCAGAGATGGCTTCCTGATTAGAAGAACGGCCATTGAAACCGGCGTGAACTGTATTACCGCCATGGATACGGCAAGAGCATTGGTGACAAGTCTGGAAAATGCAAACGATCAGTTTACATTGATTGATGTTGCATCCATCTAAACAGAATAATATATGGCAAGGGAGCCTCGGGGTTCCCTTATTGTATGCTTTCAGGCAAAAGTGAAATGCAGCCATGCCGGAGGGAGTAGTGTAAGGGTTGAAAAAATTAGACAAAAATGCTTTATGCGTGTTTTTATGTTATGTGCTTTGGGGAGTGCTTCCCGCATATTGGAAGCTGCTTAGTCAGGTAAATTCTTTTTATGTACTGGCATCCCGTATTTTTTGGTCCTTTGTGTTCAGCATTGTGATTGTGTCTGTCACGGGAAAGTGGAAAGAGGTGAAAGCAGTATTAAGAAACAAAGCCCAGTGCATTCGATTGCTGCTTTGTGGGATCATGATTACAGTAAATTGGGGGGCCTATATCTATGCCGTAAATGCGGGACATATTTTGGATGCCAGTCTTGCTTACTATTTAAATCCCATTATTTCTATCTTTATCGGCTTTTTGGTATTCAAGGAAAGCCTGTCTGTGATACAGTGGGTTTCCGTTTTGATTGCGGCAGTCGGAATTCTTGTTCCGGTCATCAGCTATGGTCAGATTCCCGCTATGGCGCTGGTAATCGGCGGTTCCTTTGCGGTTTACAGTATGCTTAAGAAAAAGGTGACGGCGGACAGCAGTGTATCCATGCTGATGGAGACCGTTTTTGTCCTGCCTTTTGCAATTCTTTTTATTGCTTTTATGGAGAGCAGGGGGGACGGCGCTTATGGCGTGTTAAATGGAGGAGAGTGGATTCTTCTTCCGTTGGCAGGAGTGGTGACAACTATTCCGCTTTTGCTGTTTGCCAGAGGAATTAAGCATATATCCATGTCTCTGGCTGGTATTTTAATGTATGTAAATCCCACCCTTCAGCTGCTGCTGGGAGCAGTGGTGTACAGAGAAAAAATGACGGTCACCGAGATTATTATGTTTATTTGTGTGTGGATTGCATTGATTTTATTTTGCAAGAAAGAAATTTAGCTATCCTCAATGGTAAAAATATATTATAATAGATAGCGTAAATGTCATTTGGTTTGCGTTTTCAACGTTTATGAAGGAGAGGATAGAAGATGAGTGATTATATTTTAAGCTGCTGTTCCACAGCGGATTTGACACAGGAACATTTTGACAAGCGGGATATTCATTATATTTGTTTTCACTATGAATTGGACGGAAAGGAATATGCGGACGATCTGGGGAAGTCCATGGATTTCCATGAATTTTACACTGCCATGTTAAACGGTGCATCCACCAAAACCTCACAGGTAAATACGGAGGAATTTACGGAATATTTTACCCCCTTTCTGGAGCAGGGAAAGGATATTCTGCATGTGACGCTGTCCAGTGGAATTTCAGGAGTGTTTAATTGCGCAAGGCTTGCGGCTCAGGAGCTTTCAGCGAAGTATCCCGACAGGAAAATCTATGTTGTGGATTCACTGGGGGCATCCTCAGGATATGGGCTGTTAATGGATAAGCTGGCAGATTTGCGGGACGAAGGCATGGAGCTTAGCGAGCTTTATCAATGGGTGGAAGCAAATAAATTGAGATTGCATCATTGGTTTTTCTCCACGGATTTAACCTTCTATGTGAAGGGAGGGCGAATCTCCCAAACAGCCGGTTTTGTAGGTTCGGTGCTGGATATCTGCCCGCTCTTAAATATGGATAATCTGGGAAGGCTGATCCCACGGTATAAGATCAGAACCAAGAAAAAGGTAATCAATGCCATTGTGGCTAAAATGGAAGAGCATGCGGAGAACGGTTTAGCTTATGCCGATAAGTGCTATATTTCCCAATCGGATTGTGTTGAGGATGCCAAGGCAGTGGCGGCACTGGTCGAGCAGCGCTTTCCTGATTTGAAAGGTAAGGTAGAGATCAATTATGTGGGAACCACCATTGGAAGTCATACAGGGCCGGGAACGGTAGCGCTCTTTTTCTGGGGCGGCGAGAGAACGGAATAGAGGCTGCTTATGCAGCCTCTTTCGGTGTAGATGAAACTTTTTTAATCAGCGCAAGGAACAGTAAAAGCAGTATAGGAAAGACAACTGCGGTTAATATTCCATATTGAAGATTATCATTCCAGATACCGGAAGCAATTCCCACTACGGTAGGACCTAAGGAGCATCCCACATCACCGCCCAATGCCAGAAGGGCGAACAGCAGCGTTCCGCCTCCCCGAAGACTTTTGGCGGAAATGCTGAAGGTGCCCGGCCACAGAATGCCGACGGAAAGACCGCACAGCCCGCAGCCTACAAGTCCCAGTACGGGAGAGGAGCTAAGGGAAATCAGCAGGTAGGAGAACAGACATAGCAATCCGCTTCCCAGCATGAATTTGTGCAGCTCAATCCGGTCACCGTATTTGCCATAAAAGGTTCTGGCGCTTCCCATTAGGATGGCAAAGAGCATAGGACCGGCCAGATCGCCTATGGTTTTATTTACATGGAGTCCTTTTTCCGCAAAGGTGGAGGCCCATTGGCTGACAGCCTGTTCACAGGCTCCGGCACAGATCATCAATACAAGCAGTATCCAGAATAATTTGCCGCACAAAAGCTCTTTCAGGGACATGCCTTTTTCATCTTCTGCAAGAAGCGGTGCAATGGGAACCTTACAGAAGGCAAAGGTATTGAGAAGCGGGATCAGGACCCAGAACAGTGCAAGGATTTTCCAATTTTGAATACCGAAAAGTCGGAAAAATAAAGTAGAAAGCAGTACCACTGCCACATGCCCCCAGCAGTAAAAGGAGTGTAACAGGCTCATTGCCTGTTCCTTATTGTCGGTAGGGCATGCTTCTACGATGGGGCTTACCAGAACCTCCAAAAGACCGCCGCCTATGGCGTAGATGATGACCGAAAGCATCAGCCCCATAAAGGGACTGGGCAAAAGTTCAGGAAGAAAGGTCAGCCCGATGATGCCTGCGCAGGCACAAATATGGGCAATGATAATGGAAGCACGATAACCGATCCTGTCCACAAAGGTGGGAGAGATCAGGTCAATCAGCAGCTGGATGCCAAAATTAAAGGTCACCAGAAAGGTGATCTGCGAAAGCGGAATGTTGTAGCTTGACTGAAAGGTCAAAAACAAAAGGGGAATGAAATTGTTGACGATTGCCTGGACAATATAGCCGGCAAAGCAGGCATAAACGGTATGCTTATAAGTAAAGGATTTCTTGTTTGCATGAGTTGTCATTGTAGTTATGTAAATCTCCAAACGTTATATGTATAATAGCCAGTTCATCATACAATATTTTCCTGCAATCAGCAAGCGGATTTGGTGGAAATATCAATTGTATTTTCGTATTTTTCGTGGAGAAAATGACCGGAGGAATGAAAGGAAATATGGATGTTGTAAAGAAAATGAACCTGAACAATGCAGTGGAGAGAGTACTGCATGTGAAAGGAAATTATACAGGCGGAATTTTGGAAATGACGCTGGTAATCGACGCAGGCCTTCCTAAGGAGTATGTGTCATCCATGGCGGCTGATATTGCGGCTGCGCTCCGTGCCCACAGCGAGGTGTTTCGGAATGTGCGGTTAAATTTGCTGCTGTTTAAGGGGGATCAGGAGCTGGAAAATAAAGTGATTCCATTTTCTTTCCTGCAGATGAGCAGCAGCTTTGAGGATTACCGGCAGATTTCGGGGGAGAGGTCCCTGGATGCGCTTACGGCGGCCTTAAAGCTTTTTCACGCCAGATCCAAGCTGATTATAGTTTTGGCGGAAAAAAGCTTTCTTATCAGGAACCGGGAAGCGTCAGCAAACAATATGAAGCCTTTTTTGGGAAAGAAAAGTCTGTTTTTGTTTCGGGATGATGTGGAAGGAAAGTGGCGAAGAGGAGAGGAACTATTACAGGCGGGCTCGGAAGGCAGTCTATAAGGAGAGGTTTTATGGCAGAAAATCTTGAATATTATAAGGTGTTTTATTATGCGGCCAAAAATGAAAGTCTTACTGGGGCGGCAGCGGAATTGTCCATTTCCCAGCCTGCGGTGAGCCAGGCACTTAAGCAGCTGGAAAACGCATTGGACACGAAACTTTTTGTGCGGGCATCCAGAGGGATAAGGCTTACCCCGGAAGGACAGATTCTGTATGAGTATGTAAAAGACGGTTATGAGAAGATTCTGCTGGGAGAGAAGATGATTTCCTCCATGCTGCGGCTGGATTATGGGGAACTGAGAATTGGGGCAAGCGATATGACATTGAAATACTATCTGCTGCCTTTTCTTGAAAAATTTCATGAACAGTTTTCGGGAATCAAGGTGACGGTCACCAATGCGCCTACACCGGAGACGCTGCAGCTGCTCCATCAGGGGAAGATTGATTTTGGAGTGGTCAGTACACCCTTACCACGGCAGCAGGGGCTTGCAATAAAAGCGGTCAGAGAAATAGAGGATGTTTTTGTGGCCGGGCGGAAGTTTATTCAGTACAAGAACCGGATGCTGGATCTTCAGGAACTGGAAAAGCTTCCTATTATATCACTGGAGGGAGAGACAAGCACCAGAAGTTATATGGAAGCTTTTCTTTCTCAAAACGGGGTAGAGCTTCACCCGGAATTTGAACTGGCTACCAGTGACATGATTGTGCAGTTTGCACTGCGCAGTCTGGGAGTGGGCAGCGTGGTACGTGATTTTGCCGGAGAATATTTAGAGGACGGAAGACTGTTTGAACTGCGTTTTAATAAGATTATCCCGAAAAGGCAGATCTGTGTGGTGATCGAGGAAGGGGTATCCATATCCAGGGCAGCCGGAGAATTTTTGACAATGGTAAAGGAGATTGAGATATGATTAAGAATATTGTATTTGACATAGGAAATGTGCTTGCAGGCTTTGCATGGAAAGAATTTTACAAAAGCTTCGGTTATTCGGACGAGGTGTTTGAAAAACTGGCTGACGCCACGGTAAGAAGCCCTTTCTGGAATGAGATGGACAGAGGAAAGCTGGATGATGACCAGCTGCTTGAATGCTTTATACAAAACGATCCCACCGTGGAAAAGGAGATGCGTCAAATATTTCAGAATATTACAGGCATGATATTGCGTTATGATTATGCCATACCCTGGCTGAAGGAGTTAAAGGAAAGGGGCTGCGGCGTATACTATATTTCCAATTTTGCTCATAAGGCGCATGTGGAATGCATAGATGCGTTGGATTTTCTGTCCGAAATGGACGGAGGAATTTTGTCCTATCAGGATAAGCTGATTAAACCAAGCCCTGAAATCTACCGGCTGTTTTGTGACAGGTATCACTTAAAGGCCTGTGAATGTGTGTTTATTGATGACACACCTGCCAATGTGGCGGCGGCACAAAAAGAAGGCATGGAAGGGATTGTTTTCCACACATTGGAACAGACCAAAGCGGAACTGGAAAAGCTCCTGAAGGATTAAGCTTCGTTGCCTTCGTCCGCTGAGGCTGACTGCTCATTGGCAGAGAAGTTCCTTCCGGTGATTTTGCCGAAAAGCCAGATGTAAATCCACAGTAAAATAGGAAGTCCCACGGTAGCTACCAGACAGGAAGCAAAAAGTCTGTCCGAACCGGGAAAATCAAGCAGCGCTACCACCAGAGTGGCAACATATAAAAGAACCAGCAGTACAATGCAGATGATTGCGGCAATTTGTTTGGATTTCTGTTTCATAAAAATCTCCATTCCGAAGCTTTGAATCAGGCTCCTGTTTTGAATTTATGATAAGTATACCATAGAAAAATCTTTTATTACAATTTTCTTAAAGATTATTTCTATTGACAGTGAAATTTTTATGATACAATGTAACAGCTAAAAGCCCCAAATTAACACAGGAAAGGCTGAAATTATGTTAAAAATCAATTTGAACGGAACATGGAATTTACAGATGGCAGGAAGGGATGAGGCATTGATACCGGCAGGCGGGATTGATGCCAGGGTGCCCGGAAGCGTATATGGTGCGCTGCTGGAGCAGGAGCTGATACCGGACCCCTTTTATCGGGACAATGAGCTAAAGGTTCTGCCTCTGATGGATAATGAATTTACGTACACCACCTGCTTTCAGGTGACCGAAGAAATGCTTGGTTATGATGCCCTGCTTCTTCGTTTTGACGGGATAGACACACTGGCTGATTTGTATCTGAATGAGGAATATCTGGGCTGCGCCTATAATATGCACCGAATTTGGGAGTTTGACCTTTTAAATGCACAGGGGCTTCAAGTGGGAGACAACCGGCTAAAGGTAGTGCTTCATTCCCCCACGAAATATATCAAAGAGGAAAATGAAAAGGTGTATACCGGCGGAGCGTTGGAGGCCATGGAGGGATTTCCTCATCTGCGCAAGGCCCACTGTATGTTTGGGTGGGACTGGGGGCCGAGACTGCCCGATATGGGAATATTCAGGGATGTTTCTGTTTTGGGTATCAGAAAGAGCAGACTGGATTCCGTTTATATTACCCAGGAGCATTGCGACGGCAAGGTTACTCTTGATTTTGATATTGCACTGGAGCTGTTTTCTTCATGCGCGGAGAATGAGTCGATTTGGGGCAGCGATGAGGGCAGGATCAGGATTACGGTAACAGACCCGAAGGGAGAAATATATCAGGTTGAGGATGCAGATACTGCTGCAGAGAGCGGCCGGGCAGAGGAAGACGTTACGGCCGAGCAGGATTACCACATTGTCATTGAGCAGCCTATGCTTTGGTGGCCCCACGGCTATGGGGATCAGCCTCTTTATCAGGTGAAGGTTGAGCTCTTGGACCGGGGCGGTGAACTGCTGGATAGCTGGGAGCGCAGAATCGGACTTCGCACGCTTACCGTCAATACGGAAAAGGATGAATGGGGAAACTGTTTTGCCCATGAGATCAACGGAGTGAAAATTTTTGCCATGGGAGCGGACTACATCCCAGAGGATAACCTTCTGGGACGGGTAACCGAGGAAAGAACCAGAAAGCTTCTGGAGGATGCAGTATGGGCAAACCATAATTGTATCCGTGTTTGGGGCGGCGGCTATTATCCGGACGACTATTTCTTTGATATTTGTGACGAGCTGGGACTTTTGGTGTGGCAGGACTTTATGTATGCCTGTGCATCCTATGAGCTGGATGATGCGTTTGAGGCCAACATCACTCAGGAAACCATAGAAAATGTCAGAAGGATACGGCATCATGCATCTCTGGCATTGTGGTGCGGAAACAATGAGATGGAAACCCAGACTCTTGACAAAACATGGAATCCTTCCATTAAGCAGAAGTACGATTATATCAAGCTGTATGAATATATTATTCCCAGGATATTAAAGGAAGAGGACCCGGTAACCTTTTACTGGCCGTCTTCACCCTCCTCAGGCGGAAATTATGACAATCCGTGGGATGAAAACAGGGGAGACACCCATTACTGGGATGTGTGGCATGGAAATAAGCCCTTTACGGAGTACCGGAAGTTCCGGTTCCGCTATCTGTCCGAATTTGGTTTTCAGGCATTCCCCTGCCTTAAGACAGTGGAAAGCTTTACCGAGGAGGAGGACCGGAATATCTTTTCCCGGGTCATGGAAATGCATCAGAGAAACCGGGCTGCCAACGGGAAAATATTAAATTATCTTTCGGCTACCTATCTATACCCGAAAAACTTTGATATGCTTCTCTATGCTTCACAGCTTTTGCAGGCGGATGCCATCCGTTACGGCGTAGAGCATTTCAGGCGGTACAGGGGAAGATGTATGGGTGCCGTGGTATGGCAGCTGAATGATATCTGGCCGGTGGCTTCCTGGGCAAGTATCGATTATTACGGACGTTATAAGGCTCTTCACTATGCGGAAAGAAAAATGTTTGCGCCGGTATTGATTTCCTGTGAGGAGATCGGAGAGCTCAGCGAAAGACCTTACTGTATTGCTGAGCCTGCACCCATCGAGCTGGGAGCAGGACTTCATGTAGCTAACGAAACCATGGAAGAGGTAAAGGGCACGGTAAGATGGGCGCTTCGAAGACCCGACAGCAGTGTAATCAGAGAGGAAAGCGCTGAGATAACCGTTCCGGCCCTGTCCGGCGTATGGCTTGACAAATTAAATTTTGAAGGCTGTAACGAAAGGGAAATTCATTTAGAGTACAGTTTTGAAGCGGATGGAAAGGAAGTGTCGGCCAATACCTGCCTGTTTACACCGCCCAAGCATTATCTGTTTGAGAATCCCCATCTTAAGCTGGAGCGAGAGGACAGACAGATTACGGTAACAGCGGATGCCTATGCGAAGAATGTGGAAATTATCGGGGTAGACGGAGATTTGTGGCTGTCCGACAACTTCTTTGATATGGAAGCGGGAAAGCGCACGGTGGATATTATAGCCGGTGATGCCAGGGAGATTATCTGCAGATCCGTGTGGGATATCGCATAGATGATTACCCATCATCCCTTAGAAAACGAAAAATTTCCTTATAATAAGGGATCAGCACCTGTTGGCTGCTGTTATAAATTTCGTGGCGGCTTCCGCTTACAGGGACAAGCCGTGCGGAGGGAGTATTTTTCACAAAGCGTTTGATACCGGATGCCTTTACGAAGCCATCCTCTATAGATTGAAAGACCAGAACGGGAACTGTGATTTTGTTACAGTTTCTTTTTTGGGTGATTCTGCGGCAGGCGAGAAGAGATTCGTAGGCCCACCCATAGCTGGAGCCGCAGGTTTGAAAAAGGGGTGTGGATTCCTTCTTGTTTTGATAATATCGGAAGCGTTCCTCACAGGCGGAACCGCTGTCCTGCCAGCGCTCACCGGGAATAAACTCATGCTGGCCGGGAGCATAGCACGCCTGTTTGTGAAGCCTTATCATAATGTAGCCCAAAGCTCTGGCCAGGCAGGAGGGAACAGGTCCCATGGAAATTCCCAGCATAGGGGAGGTGAGAATTGCTTTGCGGAAGGTATGAGGATAGGTTTCCAGATAAAGCGCACCGATACCTCCTCCCATAGAATGAGCGTACAGGTATAAGGGAAGAGCGTTGGAACGGGGAATCACAATAGAACGGATGAAGGCATGTAAATCCTCCACATAATCGCTAAACTGTCCGATGTGTACCATGTTGGGATGATCGGTAACACGAAAAGAACGGCCGTGTCCGCGGTGATCTGCGAGATAAACCTGATAGCCGGCCGTTACAAAATAGTAAATAACTTCTTTATATTTTTCTATGCTTTCACAGAACCCGTGACTGATTACAACAGCGCCCTTAGCTTCGGGCGGGCAGTAGGTTTCATAATACAGTCCCTTATGGGAAACGGGGGAGTCCTGCAGAGGCAGGTATCCGCTTTGACAGACGGAAGAAAGAAAGGGCATTACGTCATGCTCCATGTGATATTCAAAATCCGCCTCAGATAGAATCTGTAGATTTTCTGCCTGAAAAACCATATCCTTAAAAGTCTCCTTTAATTATGAAAGTGTAAGATTAACGTGCTTTTTGATTGCTTCAAAGCTTTCCTTGCTGATATCATGCTCTATTCTACAAGCGTCAGCGGCAGCAATCTTTTCATTTACGCCAAGATGAACCAGCCATTTGGTCAGCAGTTCATGGCGCTCGTAGATCATTTCAGCAATTTCCCTGCCGGAGGGAGTCAGGTAGATGAAGCCCTCTTTGGTAACGGTAATGTGCTGCTTTTCGCGAAGATTTTTCATGGCAACACTGACACTGGATTTTTTGAATCCCAATTCCTCGGCAATATCAACCGAACGCACTACAGGACGGCGTTTGCTGAGCATTAATATGGTTTCCAGATAATTTTCCGCAGATTCGTTTGTATGCATGATACACTCCTATTCTAATATAATAACCCAACTATATAAATAACGAAATAATTATATCATAAAATGATAAAAAATATAAATAAAAAATAAAAAAAGCATTGACAACTAACAGAGGGTAGAATATCTCAAGTTTGGAAGCAAAATCGCCGCAGTCCCGATAAATAAAGAGCTGCGGC
>CAYMUW010000017.1:0-60336 GCA_964393865.1 uncultured Lachnospiraceae bacterium | reverse complement strand
GACTTCGTTCCAAGGTTAACTGCTATGGTGCAAACTCCGTTCCTGAAGGCGTTGCTATTATGTGGAAGGAAAATGTAGATGTTTCCATCACAGGTAACTCTACGAACCCTACCAGATTCCAGCATCCTGTAGCAGGTACATACAAGAAGGAGAGAACAGAAGCAGGTAAGAAGTATTTCTCAGTTGCTTCAGGCGGTGGTACTGGCCGCACCCTTCATCCTGATAACATGGCAGCCGGTCCTGCCTCCTACGGTTTCACAGATACCTTAGGACGTATGCATTCCGACGCACAGTTCGCAGGTTCTTCATCCGTACCGGCTCACGTTGAAATGATGGGTCTGATCGGTATGGGTAACAACCCCATGGTAGGAGCTACCGTTGCTGTTGCAGTTTCCATCGAGGAAGCTGCTAAGGAAGGTAAATTCTAATCCGTTTGCGAATCAGCAATGCGAATAAAATTTCAGAAATGACGATAGGAGTGGTGTATGACACCGCTCCTATTTTTATGATAAGAAAGCGCACGAAAATTAATCTGAAATTAAGAATATTTTTCTGGTGGATTTTGGAAGGCTGATATAGAATAAAATAATGGAGGCAGCTGAAATGGGGGAATTGAAAAGTAAAATCCGTGAAATCCGTGAATGGTCGGGTAAACTGTTAAGCAAATTAAAAGATATCATCAGTGCTTACAAATATTCCATTGCTTCGGCGTTTTTATTTTCTTTGTTTGGTGCTGCGGCAGTTGTATTGGAATATGATTTTCATATCAGCATCCCGTTTGAAGAGGAAGTATTTCGCTTTTTTATCTTCTTTGAATTTGGACTGGTGTTTGCGGAAACCTGCTTTGAGGGCAGAAAATGGCGGAAGCTGTTTGGAATAATATTAAGTGCATTGATTGCCGGATTTGCCGCTTTTTTGATTGGAATGGACGAAAGCAGTTCATTGTTCGGGATACAGGGAGCGCTTTGGCAGGAAAGCGCCCAGCGACTGGTTCCGGGTTATCTATTACTTTTGGCTATACTGATTGTTTATTTCTGTTACAGGAAAACGGAAATTAAATTTGAACAGTATCTGACCAAATTCTTTTTTAATCTGATACTGACTTTTTCCTTCTATATTTTTCTGCTGATAGCCGTAGGGCTTGTAAGCGGCGTGTTTGACACTTTGATTTTGAAAGGCAGCTCCAATCTGACATTGGTGTGTGAGATTTTGATTACGGGAATATTTTTAACCCCCGGCTGCATCATGGCGCTTAACAATACGGAGGCAGCCTCGGAATACACTGCAGATTATACTTCGGAATATAAGGGATTAATCAAGTATATTTTTACCATCCCGACAATGTGTGTGCTGGTAATAGCATACCTGTATATATTAAAAATTATTTTTTTGTGGGAGCTTCCCTCTAATGAGATTTTTCCGATTTTATCCATGTTGTTCTGCTTCGGAATGCCGGTATGGGTTATGGCGCAATGCTGGATAGATGAGTCCAAATATTCCCGCATCATTTCCCTTTTGCCCTATATCTTTGCGCCGTTAGTCCTGATGCAAATTCTCACTATGGGTATTCGGATTGGGACCAACGGACTTACGCCGAGCAGATATGCAGGAGTGATGCTGATTGTGTTTGAGATCGGGACATTGATGATCTGGCACTTTGGCAGAAATCATCTGGAAAAGGTTCTGCTGCTTATGAGTGTTCTTGTTGGCATAAGCTTCTTTGCTCCCTTTGTAAATATGTATCGTTTATCCGCTGCCTGGCAGGGAGTCTGGCTTCAAAAATATTATGAGATGTCGGTAAGCGGTCAGACGCTTAATGAAGAGGAATATGACCGTATGGAAGGGGCATATGCCTATCTGAAAAGAGAAGCGGGATTTGAAAGGATCATGGAGAAGTCCGGCATTAATCAGGACAGCTTTGCGCAGGAGCTTGAAAAGCAATCGGAATTTGACCAGATACAGTATCAGCGGTATTACATTCATGGCTGTCAGATGGTAGGAGCGCTTGATATTCAGGGATTTGAAACCATGAATATGGTTGATAAAGACAGCAGTAATGAGACCCATAATAAGGATCAGGAGCTGGAGGTAGATTTTACAGCGTTTACCTTTACGGTGCGGGAGACGGGAGAAAAGATTACCGTCGATCTCAGCGATTTCTTAGAAGAATTTATGAGCTATATCGAGGCCCATCCTGATGCCGATGAGGATGAGCAAAGTGCGTATATGAGAAGCTTTAACCGGATTGTAATCGATCAGGACAGAGTTCTTTATTTGAATCATTTTCAGGTAACATATGAGAAAGGGATAGAGGACGGAGAGGAATATTTTAAGTGGAAAACCGTCGGAACCATCAGTGGAATGCTGTTACAGAAATAATATGATGGACTTTTTACAGGAAATATATTAAAATAAATATTGTTGATATAACTAATTACAGAAGGGGTAAACAAAATGAGTGAAGACAGGAAAATTTATTGTACACAGTGCGGTGGTGAAAACAACGGATCAGCCAAGTTTTGTTCAAACTGCGGCGCCAAGCTTGAGCAGCTGTCAGCTGATGTACAGCCGAAGGCAGCTGAAACGGAAAATGTGAATGTTTACGCGGAAGGAATTTTTTCGGGAGAAAATACATCATCTTATGAAAAGGTTACAAATGCGGAAGAAATCAAACCGGAGCCTGTACCTGTACAGGAGGAAATTCAGATTAATTACGGCTCCCAGCAGGACAATTTCGGAAGCTCAGCTGACAAATATTCATCCTTTGACAATACAAATCAGCCTCAATATTATTCCGTAGATGGGGATAATACAGCCAAAACATCCAATGGATATATCGGTGTTTCCATTGCATCATTGGTATGTGGTATTCTTTCCATTTTATGCTGCTGTGCAACTGCTTTGGCCATTATCCTGGCAATTGCAGCTATTGTGCTTGGTATTATTACATTGGTAAAGAATTATGATGGCCGCGGAATGGCAATCGCCGGCATTGCAATCGGCGGCGTAGCCATTGTACTTATTATTCTGCTTGCTATCGTTTCCACAAGCACAGCCGCTATGGATTTCTGGTCTGAATTAGCAGATGAATTATCCTAAGCAGCTTGCCCCGAAATACCGGGTGGATGAGGTTTTTTACATAATCGGGAAAATAATCTTTATTCCACTGTTTTTATTTGGTATGTGGTTTGCAAAGGGCGGTTATGAAAGCAGCAGTCCGCTGTTTGAATGTGCATTGAGAAGGATGAGTGGACTTCCCTGTCCCGGCTGTGGCGGAACAAGGGCTTTTTATCATCTTTTTCATGGAGAATTGATAGAGAGTATTCGGCTGAATCCCATTGTTGTTTATGGAATGGGAGCATATCTTCATTTTATGTGTCTTTTTGCGTACAGAAAGCATACGGGAAGGGGCGCAGACAAGGAGATTCCTGTCCAATATTATTTATATGGGGCGGCGGCTGTATTACTGCTTCAATGGATTTTAAAAATAGCTCATATTTTTTATTTGGCATTTCATTAAGTTTTCGGGAGGATAGATCCATGATGGATAAGAGAACAACGGGTATCGTGGCATACCTTACGCTAATTGGTTTTTTACTGGCTGTATTGATAGGTGATAAGGAGGGTGCCAAATTTCATATTAATCAGGCATTGGTAATTCTTTTATTTTTCATTCCCTGTTTCATTCCCTGTCTCGGTCAGATATGGCTGATCTTCATGATTGTATGCTGGATCATGGGACTGATTGCAGCAATCAACGAGGAAGAGAAGGAAGTTCCATTAATTGGGCAGATCAAACTGATTAAATAAATAATGGAAATATAAAAATGCCCGGGAATTTTCCGGGCATTTTGCTGTCTGTTTATTATTCTTCTCCGGCAGACTTATCGACGTCTGTATCCGTAACATCAGTATCCTCGTCCTCATAAGTGTATAGTTCTTCAGGAATATCACCATGAATAATAGAAACGATGTATTGGAACATGACATTGGCACGGTCGTAATTTTGCCTGGCTATATCCTCCAGCTCGGCATCATAGGGCTCCGTTTCATATGCCTGATGAAAATAAGAAACTGCCTCTGACATATATTCACTTGCTTCCGCAGCAAGCTCAGCCACACCCGGGAAGTCATCCGGTACTTCCAAAGAGGCCATCTGGGAAAAAGAGGTATTCATGGAGTCCAACAGTGCCAGAAGATCCGTGGTTACCGTTTCGGAATTAGGATCAAGTGCATTGATGGAAGAGTCAAAAATCTTTATATTTTCAAAGAACTGATTCATATTTGCTTTATAATTTTCAAGTTCCGCATCCTTGCCGCAGCCTGTCAGGAAACAAAGCATAATGCTGAAAAGAACGGTTATAATCGCATATTTTGATTGTGTGCCGTGTGTGTTCAAAGGTTTAACCTCCCAATGATAATAAAGTACATATATAGGCCTGCCTAACATTATTAAGTTATCATAGTTATAAATTGAAATCAAGAAATAAAGGAAAAGATTAAGAAAACCTCAAAAAGATATATTTGTAAATTGTAGTTTGGCTAAAATTATGCTAACATTGAAAAGACAGTAAAAAACAGTAATTTTGGTGGTAACTATTGTGAAAAAGTCAGAATTTAAGAAGTGGATAAACAATAGATTGATTTATCTGGATGGAGCTACCGGCTCTATTCTTATGAAAAGAGGGATGCCCGCGGGGGTGTGTCCCGAGCAATGGATATTAGAGCATCCCGATATTTTAATCGGCCTGCAAAGAGAATATGTGGAGGCGGGAAGTGACATTGTCTATGCACCTACCTTCACCGCCAGCAGAATCAAGCTGAGGGAATATGGACTGGAAGACCGGATTGAGGAAATCAATACCCAGCTTGTAACATTATCTAAAAAGGCGGCAGGCAACAAAACGCTTGTTGCGGGAGATATTACCATGACCGGCAGGCAGCTGGTTCCTATGGGTGATATGGATTTTGATGAGCTGATAGAGGTTTATAAAGAGCAAATTACGTTGCTTGCCAATGCAGGGGCAGATCTTTTGGTTGTGGAGACCATGATGAGCCTACAGGAGACAAGAGCGGCGCTTATTGCAGCGAAGGAGGTCTGTGATCTTCCCGTGATGGCTACACTTACCTTTGAGGCTGACGGAAGAACGCTGTACGGCACGGATGGTATAACGGCAGCAATTACATTGGAAAAGCTGGGCGCCGATGCGGTAGGGGCAAACTGTTCTACCGGACCGGACAAAATGGCGGAGCTGATTGATCAGATTTCCAAGGTCGTGGATATTCCTGTGATTGCCAAGCCCAATGCAGGAATGCCTGCATTAAACGGGCAGGGAGAAACCGTTTATGATATGGATGCTGATACCTTTGCAGAGGGGATGAAGGCGCTTGTAAGTGCCGGCGCACGAATACTTGGCGGGTGCTGTGGAACCTCACCGGAATACATACAAAAATTAAAAAATAATACAAAGGACATGGTTCCGGTATGCAAATACCAAAAGGGTATGCGCTACCTTACCAGTGAAAGAAAAACTTTAGCCTTTGGATTGGAATCTCCTTTTATGATAGTGGGGGAAAGAATTAATCCTACCGGTAAGAAAAAGCTTCAGGCAGAGCTTAGAGAGGGAAAGCTTGATCTTGTCCTTTCCTTTGCGGAGGAGCAGGAGGAATGCGGAGCTGCTCTTCTAGATGTAAATATGGGGATGAGCGGAATTGACGAAAAGGAAATGATGCTTAAGGTTTTGGATGAAGTCACCGTAGCTTCCAATCTTCCTTTATCTATCGATTCCAGTCATGTGGATGTTATAGAAGCAGCCCTTCGCAGATATCCGGGAAGGGCCCTGATTAACTCCATTTCGGGAGAAGAGGAAAAGCTTCATAAGCTTCTTCCTATTGCGAAAAAGTATGGAGCAATGTTTATTTTACTCCCATTGTCTGACAAAGGACTTCCCGACAGCCTTGAGGAGAAGATTGAAATTATCGACAAAATCAGTTCCATGGCGCTTGAAATGGGAATGACAAGGGAAGACATTGTGGTAGACGGTCTTGTGGCTACTGTGGGAGCCAATCCCGAAGCAGCCAAAGAGGTTTTGGAGACTGTCCAGTACTGCAAGCAAAAGGGCTTTGCAACCACCTGCGGATTATCCAATATTTCCTTTGGACTTCCGGAAAGAAGCTTTGTCAATACAGCATTTCTCACGATGGCAATCAGAGAAGGCCTGACCATGGCCATTGCTAATCCGTCTCAGGAATTGCTTGTAAACATTGCCTTTGCATCGGATCTTCTCATTAATAAAGAGGGCAGTGATATCCGTTACATAGAGCGGATGGCAGAATATCAGGAAAGGAAGCCTGTTGTGGTTACGCCTACTATATCCAAAAGCGATGGACAGGCTTCAAAACAGCTGTCGGCCAGCGATTCAAAGGGGCAAATTTATCAGGATGTACTGAAGGGTAACCGAAAACAAATTGCAGATCATACGAAAACAGCCATTGAAAACGGCGTTGAAGCCTCTTATATTTTAAATGAAATGCTTCTTCCTGCCATCAACGAGGTGGGAGAGCAGTTTGATAAGGGCAAATACTTTCTTCCGCAGCTGATAGCCAGTGCAGAGGCCATGAAGCTTGCAATTGAATGTCTGGAACCTCTGCTGATGGATGGTCAGCAGACAAAGGAAATGCCGGTGGTGATAATCGCTACGGTAGAGGGTGATATTCACGATATCGGCAAAAATCTGGTGGCAATGATGTTGAAAAACTACGGATTTCAGGTGGTGGATTTAGGAAAGGATGTTCCCCGTGAAGTAATTGTGGATGAGGCGATAAAGAGAGATGCCAAAATCATTGCATTGTCGGCACTGATGACCACCACCATGCAGGAGATGAAGTGCGTAATCGAGTATGCAAGGGAAAAGGGCGCAACGGCAAAGATTATGATAGGCGGTGCAGTTATTACCGAGGATTATGCAAAGGAAATCGGAGCGGACGGCTATTCCCGAGATGCGGCTGAGGCCGTAAAGGTAGCCAAAAAGCTTCTGAATATGGAGGATTAAAAGAATGGATCAGGTGTTAAACAGTAAAGCTGCTTTGGAAGAACAGGAAACGGATAACAGAGAACTGCTGCTGTTGGAAGAACTGGCTGCAAACTCCAGAAAACAGCTTTTTTATGCAAAAGTGAGAACCCTGGCTGGGTTCGTACTTGTACTGGGCGGAATTGTTTGCGGTGTGATACTGGTTCCTCCAGTGCTCACTACGGTAAAGCGTGCCAATGACATTATGGTGCAGACTTCCGAGACAATTACACTGGCAAATGAAGCCATTACAAGCGTCACCCAGATGAGCGAAACCATTACGGAAATGGGCGATAACATGGACAGCTTTATTTCAGAAAATGCGCAATCTATTGCAGATGTGATGAAGAAAGTGGATGCAGTGGATTTTGAGGGACTAAACGATGCCATTAAGGATTTGGGTGATGTGGTGGAACCGTTAGCCAATTTCTTTGGTAAATTCAGATAAAAAAGGCAGAAAGGGATTAGAAAATGATAGGAGCAGATGCAATTGTCAAGTGTTTAGAGGCAGAAGGGGTTGAATATGTATTCGGCTATCCTGGTGTAGCCATATGCCCGTTCTACAACAGTATTTTGGAGTCACCGATTAAGACAATTTTAATCAGAACAGAGCAAAATGCCGCCCATGCAGCCAGCGGTTTAGCCAGAGTGTCGGGAAAGGTTGGCGTTTGTGCCGTAACCTCCGGCCCCGGAGCAACCAATGTGATTACGGGTATTGCAACGGCCTTTGCGGACAGTATTCCTCTTGTCTGCATTACAGGGCAGGTGAATTCGTCACTTTTGGGAAGTGATGTATTTCAGGAGGCGGATATAACAGGCGCAGTAGAGTCCTTTGTGAAATACAGCTATCTGGTAAAAAATGTACAGGACATTCCGCAAATTTTTAAGGAGGCATTTCACATTGCCTCGACAGGGAGAAAGGGGCCTGTTCTTATCGATATTCCCATTGATGTGCAGAATGCGGAGATTAAGAAGTTTACATATCCTGAAACCATATCCATGCGAACCTATAAGCCTACGGTGAAAGGGAATATGGCACAGATCAAGAAGGTGGCCGCACAGCTTGAAAAAGCCAAAAAACCCATTATCTGTGCAGGCGGTGGCGTGCTTTTGTCTGAGGGGGAAGAGGAACTTCGCCGGTTTGCGGAAAAGCATCAGATTCCTGTGGTTTCTACCATGATGGGTATCGGTGTTATGCCTACCAGACATCCCTTATATTTCGGAATGGTGGGAAATAACGGAAAGCCCTACGCAAATCGTGCCATGAACGAATCCGATCTGCTTATTATGGTCGGCGCAAGAGTAGCTGACCGCGCAGTAAACCAGCCTGATCTGATTACGGAAAATAAGGTGCTGATTCATATTGACGTTGATCCTGCGGAAATTGGAAAGAATGTAGGTCCGGCAATTCCGTTGGTTGGAGATGCCAGGCATATTTTCAATGATCTTTTGACTCAGAAAATCGACGCTGAGCATGAGGAATGGGTTCAGATATTGAATCAATATAGAGAGACAATGGTTCCGAAGCGTAATCCTGATCCGGCCTACGTTGATCCTGCGGAATTTATTACGATGCTTTCTGAGAAAATGCAAAATAACGGTGTTTATGTGGCGGACGTAGGCCAAAATCAAATATGGTCCTGCGGTTACCACATTGTAAAGGATGGAAGATTTCTCACATCCGGCGGTATGGGAACAATGGGCTATTCCATTCCTGCGGCCATGGGAGCTAAGCTGGCCGATAAGAGCAGGCAGGTAATTGCGGTTTGCGGGGACGGTTCCTTCCAGATGTCCATGATGGAGCTGGCAACCATGCGCCAGCATGATATTCCTGTTAAAATTGTGGTTCTGAAGAACAATTATCTGGGGATGGTCAGACAATATCAGCACTTTACCTATAAAGATAATTATTCGGTGGTAGATCTTTCGGGAAGTCCCGATCTTGCCAAGCTTTCCGAGGCCTATGAAATGAAGTTTCTGCGGCTTGAGACAATGGAAAGATCAGAGGAATGTCTGAATGAGTTTTTGGAAAAGGACGAATCTGTTTTATTGGAATGTTTGATTGATCCCATGGATCTGGTTTAGTAGGAGGAAGCTTTCATGAAAAAAATATATTCCGTTTTGGTAGAAAATCGCTCCGGTGTATTGTGCAAGGTGGCCGGATTGTTTTCCAGAAGATGCTTTAATATTGATTCACTGGCGGTAGGTGAGACGGATGATCCGGATGTTTCCTGTATGACAATTGTCAGCAGCGGAGACAAGCGTACTATTGAGCAGGTGGAAAAGCAGCTTAACAAAAAACTTGACGTTATCAAAGTAAAGACCTTTGATGAAGAAAGCAGCATCAGCAGAGAACTGCTGTTGATGAAGGTGAAATACAATAAAAGCAACCGCAGGGACATTATGGAAGTCTGCAATATTATGAACGCTTCTATTGTAGATATGTCAAAGAATCTGATGCTGATACAAATGTGTGACACGCCGGAAAGAGTCCAGCTGCTGATCGGTATGTTTAAGACAGTCAGTATTGTAGAAGTAGCCCGAACAGGAACCCTTGCCCTGCAGAAATGCGGTGAAACAGAATAAAATAAATCAAGTAACCGATTAATTATGTAAGTTGACTTTTACAGGGTAAATTGATAAAATAGTGGACGAATATTTAAGGAGGGATGAAACAGTGCGCAAAAAGGTTTTTCAGCTTTTGGTAGATAATACCTCAGGTGTTTTGAGCCGAATATCAGGACTTTTCTCAAGAAGAGGCTATAATATCGAGAGCATTACAGCAGGCGTAACAGCGGATCCCCGATTTACAAGAATTACGATTGTTGCTTCCGGTGACGATGAAATTCTTGACCAGATCGAAAAGCAGGTGGCTAAGCTGATCGACGTAAGGGATATTAAAGAGCTGGAGCCGGATAACAGTGTATATAGAGAGCTTGCTCTGATTAAGGTAAAGACCAATAGTGAACAAAGACAGGGAGTTATTGCGGTGGCGGATATTTTCCGTGCCAAGATTATTGACGTGGCCTCCGACAGTCTGATTATAGAGCTTACCGGTAATCAGGCCAAGATTGATGCATTTATTAATCTGTTGGATGCCTATGAAATTCTGGAGCTTGCAAGAACCGGTATTGCCGGTTTGGGCAGAGGAACGGAAAATGTTACTTATCTGTAAATGGATTTGAAACTCTTAGAACGGCATTTTACATATGTTTTTCGCTGTTCTTTTAGTCAAATAAGCCGCTTGGCGGCATCAAAAATATTTTTTATTTTATTTGTGGAGGCTGTACCTCCATGGGAAAGGAGTCATACAAATGGCAAATATTTATTATCAGGAGGACTGTAACCTGTCCTTACTGGAAGGCAAAACAATTGCAGTTATCGGCTACGGAAGTCAGGGACATGCACATGCATTAAATGCAAAGGAATCCGGCTGCCATGTTATCATTGGTCTTTATGAAGGTTCCAAATCCTGGGCAAAAGCAGAAGCACAAGGCTTTGAAGTTTATACAGCAGCAGAGGCTGCTAAAAAAGCAGATATTATCATGATCTTAATCAATGATGAATTGCAGGCTGCTATGTACAAGAAGGATATTGAGCCCAACCTTGAAGAAGGAAATATGCTGATGTTTGCACACGGCTTCAATATTCATTTTAATCAGATCATTCCTCCCGAGAACGTAGATGTTACCATGATCGCTCCCAAGGGACCCGGTCATACCGTAAGAAGTGAATATCAGGCTGGCAAGGGTGTTCCCTGTCTGGTAGCCGTTCATCAGGATGCAACAGGAAAGGCTCTTGATAAGGCACTGGCTTATGCACTGGCAATCGGCGGCGCAAGAGCAGGCGTTTTGGAGACAACCTTCAGAACCGAAACAGAAACAGACCTGTTTGGTGAGCAGGCAGTTCTCTGCGGCGGCGTATGTGCTTTAATGCAGGCTGGTTTTGAGACATTGACAGAGGCTGGATATGACCCCAGAAATGCTTATTTTGAATGTATCCATGAAATGAAGCTGATCGTTGACCTGATCTATCAGTCAGGCTTTGAGGGAATGAGATATTCCATTTCCAATACAGCTGAATACGGTGATTATGTTACAGGTCCTAAGATCATCACAGAAGAAACCAAGAAGACCATGAAGAAGATCTTAAAGGATATTCAGGACGGTTCCTTTGCTAAGGAATTCCTGCTTGATATGTCAGCTGCAGGCGGACAGGCTCACTTCAAGGCTATGAGAAAGTTAGCTGCTGAGCATCCCGCAGAGCAGGTTGGTAAGGAAATCCGTAAGCTGTACAGCTGGAATAACGAGAGCGATAAGCTGATTAATAACTAATAAAGGGTTAAAATTTATCCCTGCGGTTTTTACTTCCGCAGGGATTTTTATCATTCAAAAAGCATACATATCTTTATGCCGCTTTTGGTATTTAAGAAAACAGTTTAGCTTCTAATTCAAGTATTTCAAGAAAATATTCCTTTTTGGCATCAGGGCAGAGTGAATAAATTTCTATCATTCTGACCGGAACAGGATATTCTATCGTAATTCCTTTTAAAAGATAATCGAGACTGATTCCAAGTACTTCGCTTACGTTTCAGATTATCAACAGAAAGTCCTATAATACCGCGCTCTGCTTCACTGTAATGCTTAATTGAAATATCGAGTTTCTCTGCAAGCTGCTCCTGAGTTAAATGGCGCAGCTTCCTTTGTGTTCGCAAACGTTCACCCCACAGCAGCTTTAAACAGATATCCGGAAAATACAATAGAGCAGCATACCACAGCAAGTGGAAAAGATTATTATTTATACACGGAAAAGATCGACTTGGATGAGTACTATATTACGGATTCGGGAAACGATGTTATTTATCCGGGGCAATTATAAAAGGAGATTCGTTGAAATGAGTATCTTAAGGCAGGAGATTTTCTCCGCTGAAAATGCAAAAATGGTACATTGTGAACTGGATAAGGCTACTGATAAAAGCTTTGAGATCGACTTCCCGGAAGGAACATTACAAGTGGATCATGCAAATTTTCTATGGAATACCAGTATTCCGATTTCTTTAACGGGAAGCTATGACGGAAAGACCTTTGAGATTTCTCTTGACGGTTCTATGAGTGGAAAATACTCTTTTACATTAAACGGGCAATGGCTGAGTAAGGTGAATTTAAATATATCTATTACAGATGTTGATGAAAGGTAGAAACATGTTCAAAAATACAAATTTAGTTAACCTGGGCGTATATTGTGGCTACAACAAAAAATTTGAAAATCAGATTCAGGAGCATAAAGCGGAGTTGGAAGAAAAAGAAGCTGCCCTAGAGGAGTAAATGAAATCCTTGTAATAAGATTACACTAAGTACGAACGGCATAATCATTACATCCACGTCTGGTAATATTGGATTAATGTATTCAAAGCACCTGAAACAGGAGCCTTAGATGCAGAATAAGCAAATCCGATCTGACGTTTTGGAACTCTGTGGCCAAGCTTTAATTCCCGCAGGGTTCCGTCTTTAATGTCATTTTCCACAAAATCACTGATTACACAAGCAATTCCGAGCCCTGCTTTTGCAAATTCAATGGACAAATCCATATTATTAACCTCTATAATATTGTGAAGTTCCAGTCCCTGACCGGAAAGAAAGATATCCGCATGTTTTCTGGAGATGTTCTCTTTATCCAGCATAATAAAAGATGCCTCCTTAAAGAAATCATCCTGCTCATGTAAATCTCCTTTGTATTTATTCAGAAATGGAGTGAGATAGGAATCTGTGGCAACAAAAATATCTTCAATCGTCTTTAAAGGCAGATAAGTAATTCCGCGGCTTTCTTCCGAGGTAGCTTTGGCAGGAATCCCCACCAGGCCAATATCAATAGAACCATCCTGTAAGGAGAAAATGGTGTCAAAGGTAGACTGACAGGATATAGTGATTTTAATATTAGGATTTTCAGCAATAAAGATTTTTAACAGGGGAAGAAGTACATATTTACACAGGGTAGTGCTGACACCGATAGAAAGATGGCTGATATTTTGGGAAACAGATGCCCGAAGCTGCTCTTCACCTGATTTTAAAGAGGAAAGCGCCTGTTCAACATGACGGTATAAAAGCTCGCCTTCGGGAGTCAGGGCAGCGCCTTTGGAGGAACGGTGAAAAAGCGTGGTGTTTAAGCTTTCCTCCAATTTTGAAACGGCTTTGCTGATTGCAGGCTGACTGACATACAGCTTTTTAGCTGCAACAGAGAAGTTCCGGCAGCTTGCCACCTCATAAAAAATCTGATACAAATTAAGATTTTGTTCCATAATTTTTTCCTCAGGCTTTCTTTTGAACTAATAATTAAATGTAATTATATCATTGAAATTCTATAACTTCAAATTATAGAAAGCATGAATATATACTATTTTTCAAATCAGTATTTTTATGATAAAATTTATCATAGTTGATAAAGAAATCAGATGAACTACTTAAAATTATATTTGTAGGAGGAATGAATCATGGGAATGACAATGACCCAGAAAATATTGGCAGCTCATGCCGGACTTGATAAGGTGGACGCTGGCCAGCTTATTGAAGCTGATTTGGATCTGGTGTTGGGCAATGATATTACCAGCCCGGTTGCCATTAAGGAAATGGATAAGATGAAGGTGGAAGGCGTATTTGACAAAGATAAAATTGCTTTGGTACCCGACCACTTTGTCCCCAATAAGGATATTAAATCTGCAGAACACTGCAAATGCGTAAGGGAATTTGCATACCGCAATGAAATTACCAATTACTTCGAAGTGGGAGAAATGGGAATTGAACATGCGCTTCTTCCTGAAAAGGGACTGACCGTTGCCGGAGACGTGATTATCGGTGCGGATTCCCATACCTGTACCTACGGTGCATTAGGTGCTTTCTCAACGGGTGTCGGAAGTACAGATATGGCTGCAGGAATGGCTACCGGTAAAGCCTGGTTTAAGGTACCCGCCGCTATTAAATTCAATCTGGTAGGAAAACCGGCTAAATGGGTTAGCGGTAAGGATGTGATTTTACATATTATCGGAATGATCGGAGTAGACGGCGCTTTGTATAAGTCCATGGAGTTTGTGGGAGAGGGTATTCAGAATCTGACTATGGATGACCGCTTTACCATTGCCAATATGGCCATTGAAGCAGGCGGTAAAAATGGAATTTTCCCGGTGGATGATCTGGCGATTGCATATATGAAGGAGCATTCCCAAAAGCCTTACACCATTTATGAGGCGGATGAGGATGCGGTTTATGATGAGGAATATACCATTGATTTAAGTACCCTTCGTCCTACCATTGCGTTCCCTCATCTTCCCGAAAACACCAGGACCATTGATGAGATTAAGGAGGATATCAAGATTGATCAGGTTGTCATCGGTTCCTGCACCAACGGACGTATTGATGACATGCGCATTGCTGCGGAGATTTTAAAGGGCAGGCATGTTGCCAAGGGAATGCGCTGTATTGTAATTCCCGCAACACAGGCTATTTATATGCAGGCTATGGAGGAAGGACTTCTCAAAATCTTTATTGAGGCCGGAGCAGTAGTAAGTACCCCTACCTGCGGGCCCTGCCTTGGCGGATACATGGGTATTCTTGCGGAAGGAGAAAGATGCGTTTCCACCACCAACCGTAACTTTGTGGGACGTATGGGACATGTGAATTCTGAAATTTATCTTGCAAGTCCCGCCGTAGCGGCTGCAAGTGCCGTCACCGGTAAGATTTCCTGCCCCTGCCAGTTATAAATTTTCTTAAGCTCAGATGTTACGGCAGCTTAAGGAAAATGTATCAGCAAATTAAGAAAAGCTATGAAATGCGACAGCTATGTAATATGAAATAAGAAAGGAAAATAAACATGAAAGCAGCAAAAGGACTTGTTTTTAAATATGGCGATAATGTAGATACAGACGTAATTATTCCTGCAAGATACCTGAATTCATCCGATCCCGCAGAGTTAGCCACACACTGCATGGAGGATATTGACAAAGACTTCATCAAAAATGTAAAGAAGGGCGATATTATTGTAGCGGATAAGAATTTTGGCTGCGGCTCATCCAGAGAGCATGCACCTATTGCAATCAAGGCAGCCGGTGTCAGCTGTGTAATTGCGGAAACCTTTGCAAGAATTTTTTACAGAAACGCCATCAATATCGGGCTTCCCATTATTGAGTGCCCGGAAGCTTCCAGGGGAATTGAAGCGGGAGATGAAGTTGAAGTAGATTTTGATTCCGGTATTATTAAGAACCTGACAAAGGGCACACAGTTTAAGGGGCAGGCCTTCCCGGAATTTATGCAGAAAATTATTGCCGCAGAAGGACTTGTTAATTATATTAACCAGAAATAAATTGTAATATAAAAGCTTGAGCAGTGGAGAGTTGGCCGGCGGCCTTTTATATTGAAGAAGGAAATATTGTTGGTATTTTTTCAGATATGTGTTAAAATAGGGGGCGTAAGCGCAATTTTGCGTTATCAAAAGCATTCACAGGATAGACACATTTTTCTGCTAAGGTATATTCTGTGACAAGATATGATAGTAAGAAACGAGGAGGAGCTATAAAATGGCTAAGAACACTACACCTGAAGCTGCTGATGAGCAGAAGGTTGTAACCAGATATGACAGGAAGATGGAGGAACGCCGGAAGCAGAAGGAAAAGGACAAGCGGCAGGAAAAAATAATCAAAATTACTGCATCCGTTATTGGAATTGTACTTGTTGCTGCGATTGTAATTTCTGTAGCCGCTTCAATCATTGTTAAACAGACTGCCCTTAGAGGAACCTATGTTCAAATCGGCGATCATAAGATCACCGGTGTGGAATATGACTATAATTATAATTCAACGGTCAACAGTTATCTTTCCAGTTACGGCTATATTCTTTCCCTGTACGGACTGGATACGACTACTGATTTTTCCGAACAGGAATATGCCGATGGCGTAACCTATAAGGACTTATTTGATGAGATGACAGTCACTCAGATCAGACAGGTGAAGGCTCTGATTGATGATGCGACACAAAATAACTTTACCTATGATACCACAGCTGATTATGAACAATATATAAGCGAGCTTGAGGCGGCCGCTGCCGAAGAAGGCGTAAGTGTCAACGAATATTACAAGTTAGCTTTTGGTGACTATGCAACTGAGGGAAGAATTAAGTCTTTTGTTGAAGAAAGTCTGATTGCAGGAGCTTATTATCAGGAGCTTCTGGAGAAAAATGCTCCTTCAGAGGATGAAATTAAAGCATATTACGAAGAAAACAAACTGGATTATGACAAAGTAGATTACAGAAGCTATACCTTCACTGCCGAATTGGATGCAGATGCTTCCGAGGATGAGGTTGCAGAAGCCATGGAGCAAATTAAGGTTGACGCTGAGGCAATGGCTGCAGCCCGCAAAGAAGGAACGGACTTTAATGAGCTGTGCTTAACCTATGCATCGGATGAGACCAAAGCAAATTATGAGGATGCAGATACAGATTACAGCCTTTCCGAGGGTGCATATCGTGCCTATATTACAACGATAATGGCAGAGTGGCTTTATGAGGACGGAAGAGCCGAGGGCGATATTGCGGTTCTGGAGGATACCGATAACAATAGATACTATGTGGTGGAATTCATCAACAGATATTATGATGAGTCCGATGATGAAAATATTTCCAATACAATAGCAAGTACAAGGGTTTCCGAATATGTTGCCAATTTGATGGAAGGATATGAGATCGTTGATCCTAAGGGAAATCTGAACTATTTAACGAATACAGCGGAAGAGAACGCAGCAGACGATGAGAACACTTCTGAAGCTGCAGAAGATGCTGCTGATGCAGATGAAGAAGGTTCGGAAGTTACACAGTAAATTATTGACAATGAAAGAAAATATCTTTATATTTAATGCAAATTAGCAAATAGATTTTGCCAGATGCAAAAAACAACTGAATAGCAATAGTGTCTTCAGGGCAGGGCGAAATTCCCGATCGGCGGTAAAGTCTGCGAGCGTGAAAACGCTGATTTGGTGAAAGTCCAAAACCGGCAGTATAGTCTGGATTTGAAGAAGGTGTATTGAAAATGAAATTGTAAGATTAAAAAATCTCGATTGTAGTATGTTATGTGCCATTGCTTATGTGGCAGTAGTTGTTGGGCGAATTCCACTTGTTCTTTTTTTGAAATATGATCCAAAAGATATTATGATAGCTTTAAGCGGATTGATGGAAGACGTTGTTAAGCTGTTACTTCCCGCCTTTCCTCCTTTCAATTTAATCAAAGGCGGACTGAATACGGCTATTACAATGCTTCTCTACAAACCTGTTATTACGACACTAAGACATTCCAACTTGATAGAACCTAATAAAGCAACGGAAAAAGCCTGCATAAATATCGGCGTGATATTAGTTGCTTTACTCATAATCACAACATGTATATTGCTGATTTTGTCCCTTAAAGGCATATTCTAAAAATAGTTTCGTTCTGATAAATCTCACTGCCGCATGAGGGGAAAAAGCGCTGTAATCATAGCGAAAATGCCTTCGCAAAGGAACCGGCAGAGGATACCTGTTCACCGCCGGCGAGAAGATGATGTACATCTCCTATGGTCTGCACCCTGAAATAGGCTTCCTTTCCCCAATGTTCCTCGCTGGTGACTACGGTCAGGGAAGTGGTCGGCATAAAGAATCCATGAGCCAGCAGAGGAAACGGAATATTTAACAGATGGGACAGTACGATACAGGTAATTCCCAGATGACAGAAAATCACAATCACCGGCTGGGTGCGTGCATCCTCCTCATTAGCTGCAGCAGGGGAACCGTCTGCAGATACCGTGCCGGTAATAAAGCGATCTTCCCTGTCTGGAACACAATAGAAATTGTTATCTCTTATATATCCGTAAGAGGCAAGAAGCTCGTCAAAATTACGGCAAACCTCCCGATAGGCAGGTGCAATCTTGGGATTTTGTTTCATTACATCGGTTTCTACCCATTTATCAATATCATACATATCGGGCTGAGCAGTCCAATAAGAGGGAATAAAATCCCATGGAATACTGTGTCTTCCTGATACCGGATCGTCTATCAGATAGGAAAATTCTCTCATCCATGGAAGAATAATGGCTTCCCGTCCCAGCTTTTTTAATGTGCAGGAAGCGGTATCCTTCGCCCGCCCTAAAGGGGAGCAGTAAAACTCGTCCACCTTCCAGTTACAGATGCGCTTTGAGAGAAGCTCGGCTTCACGCCAGCCTTTTTCTGTCAGGGTATCGTTTGTATAATCGGGTTCGCCGTGGCGTACAAAAATAATTCTCATTGGTATATGCTTCCTTTCAATTATTGTCGAAATAATCCTATCATAGGAGCTTGGAAATGTCCAGTTTACTGCAAGTGATACTTGAAACATATGTTCGTGTATGATAAAATAACTCCATGAGTAAAGAAAAGCTAAAGCATGATATTGTTTTTTTATCTGTTATAATTCTCGTTGCCTTTTTGATCTGGACAGGCTATCGTCTTGCTAATCAGGGAAGCGGACGTATGGTTATTGTCATTCAGGACGGAGAAGTGGTGGGCATATATCCTCTTTCGGAGGAGAAGATTGCAATTATCAGCTATGAGGAAAATGAATATAATCTTTTACAGATCAGCGGCGGAAGCGCATACATGCTGGAAGCGGACTGCCCGGATCAAATATGCGTAAATCATACCCCTGTTTCCCGCAATGGAGAAAGCATTATTTGTCTGCCTCATAAGCTTGTGGTTCAGATTTCTTCAGAAGCAGAGGCTTCCGAAGAAGGGGGAGGTGTGGATGCACTCACCTACTAATAAAATCGGCAGAATTGCATTTTTAGGGCTTTTAACGGCACTGGCGCTGATATTATCTTATATTGAAACCCTGATTCCTTTTCAGCCCGGCATTCCGGGAATTAAAATCGGGCTTGCCAATCTGGCAGTACTGATCTGTTTATATTTGTTCGGCTGGAAGGAGGCAATGCTTTTAACTGTAGTCAAGGTGCTTGTCAGCGGCTTTCTATTCGGCAATTTATTTATGATCGCCTATTCTCTTGCAGGCGCCCTGTTAAGTGCTTTAACCATGATTCTGCTCAAAAAAACCGGATGGTTTCATGTGCCTGTAGTCAGCGCGGCCGGAGGCGTAATGCATAATATAGGACAGCTTATAGTGGCGTTCTTTGCGGTGGAAACCTATTCTGTGATTTATTATATGCCGGTGCTGATTTTGGCAGGATTAATCACAGGTATTGTGATAGGAACAGCTGCCGCACTGGTATTGCCTTATATTCAAAATATTGTTGGAAGGAGACAGTCTAAGTGATTGCGTTTGTAAAAGGTATTATTGATGATATATCCGATGATAACGTGGTGCTTGATGTAGGCGGGGTAGGATACAATATAAAAATATCCACAGGCACCGCCGCAGAGCTTCCGGGAATTGGGGAGGAAGCCAAGCTCTATACTTATACTTGTGTGAGAGAGGATATGTTCAGCCTGTTTGGATTTTTATCACGGGATGAGTTGGAAATTTTTAAGAAACTGATTACGGTAAACGGCATCGGCCCGAAAGGCGGGCTGGCTATCTTGTCTGTTATGAGTGCGGACAGCCTTCGTTTTGCAATCGTGTCAGGAGATGCAGCAAGTATTTCCAAAGCGCCGGGAATAGGCAAGAAAACCGCCGAGAGAGTAATCCTTGATTTGAAGGATAAGCTTTCACTTGAAGATACGCTTGTTCACAAGGAAATGCAGAGACTGCCGGATACCTTTGATACGGATGCGCATGTGAGAAATGACGCTGTGGAAGCGCTGGTTGCTCTCGGATATTCCGCTTCGGACGCTCTTCATGCCGTTAAGAATGTTCAGACAGCAGAAAATATGGACGTTGAGACGATTCTGAAGCTTGCACTTAATAATATGTTTTAATATGAAAAGGGTTACAATATGGCCAAGAGAATGATAGAGACAGAATTGCAGGATGAGGATGTCAGGACAGAAGGAAGCCTTAGACCGCAGAAATTGACTGACTATATCGGTCAATCCAAAATCAAGGATAATTTAAAGATTTATATAGAGGCTGCCAGGCAGCGTCAGGACGCTTTGGATCATGTGCTTTTTTATGGACCTCCGGGCCTTGGAAAAACCACACTTGCAGGAATTATCGCCAATGAAATGGGTGTCAATATGAAGATTACCAGCGGCCCCGCCATAGAAAAGCCGGGGGAAATGGCGGCTATTCTCAACAATCTGCAGGAAGGCGATCTTTTGTTTGTGGATGAAATTCACCGGTTAAACCGACAGGTTGAGGAGGTTTTGTATCCTGCCATGGAAGATTTTGCCATTGATATTATGATTGGCAAGGGGCCAACGGCCCGTTCCATCAGACTGAACCTTCCCCATTTTACGCTTGTTGGCGCCACTACAAGAGCCGGGCTTTTAACGGCCCCTCTCAGAGATCGTTTCGGCATTATTCACAGACTGGAATTTTATTCTGTGGAGGAACTACAGATGATTATTATGCATTCCGCCCAAATCTTAAATGCGCCGATAGAGCCTGCAGGCGCCATGGAAATGGCCAGAAGAAGCAGAGGCACGCCGAGGCTTGCCAACAGAATCCTGAAGCGTGTGCGGGACTATGCACAGGTAAAGCATGACGGAATTATTACGGAGCAGGTGGCAATGACAGCGCTTGATCTGATGGATGTAGATCGAATGGGACTTGACCATATTGACAGAAACATTCTTTATACCATGATCCAAAAATTTGGCGGAGGCCCGGTGGGCCTTGATACTTTAGCCGCATCCATAGGGGAAGATCCGGGAACTATTGAGGATGTTTACGAGCCTTATCTTTTGAAAAACGGCTTTATCAACAGAACTCCCCGTGGAAGAGTTGTGACAGAGACGGCATATCATCATTTAGGACTTGAAATTCCACAGTAACCTGCTTATAATAAATATTGTATTATCAACTGTAGATAAGCTATATATTTTGTATGTAGAGGGGTGAGCCTGATGTCAATTAAAACGGATACGGAAGTAATCATCGGCGGGAAAGTATTTACATTAAGCGGATATGAAAGTGAAGAGTATCTTCAAAAAGTTGCCTCTTACATTAACAATAAAATGTCCGAATACGGTAAGGTAGAATCCTTTAAACGCCAGCCCTTGGATACACAGAATGTTTTGTTGCAGCTTAATATAGCGGACGATTATTTTAAGGCCAAGAAGCAGATTACTCTTTTGGAGGAAGAAATTCAGACTAAGGAGAAAGAACTGTACAATCTGAAGCACGAATTGATTGCAGCCCAGATTAAGCTGGAAAATACCGAAAAGAATGTAAAATCCCTTCAAAATGAGTTAAATGAAAATGCAAAGAAGATTATCAGACTTGAAACCGAATTAAAAAGTTGACAAAAAGCTGTCCGCAAAGACAGCTTTTTCTATACAACAGTAGGAGCTTTTATGAAAAAAGTAGAATTACTGGCGCCGGCCGGAAATTTTCAGGCCCTGAAAGGCGCAATCAATGCAGGAGCAGACGCTGTTTATTTGGGCGGTGATCGTTACGGCGCAAGAGCATATGCGGATAATTTTTCACAGGAAGAGATATGTGAAGGACTTCACTATGCTCATGTATTTGGCCGCAAAATATATTTAACGGTAAACACTCTGGTGAAAGAGCGGGAGCTGGACGGACTTTATGATTTTCTTTCACCTCTTTATGAAATGGGCCTGGATTGCGTGATTGTGCAGGATTTGGGAGCCCTTTGCTTTATTCGCAGATATTTTCCTGATCTGCCCCTGCATGCAAGCACCCAGATGACCCTTACAGGTTCATGGGGAGCCGAAATGCTTAAAAAGGAAGGCGTAGTCAGAATTGTCCCGGCAAGAGAGCTTTCTCTTGAAGAAATCCGACATATGAAGCAATGCACCGGACTGGAAGTGGAAACCTTTATCCACGGCGCCATGTGTTACTGTTATTCGGGACAATGCCTTTTCAGCAGCATTTTGGGAGGGCGTAGCGGAAATCGCGGAAGATGCGCCCAGCCGTGCCGTCTTCCCTATCGGATAGAAAAGGATTCGGAATGCTATCCCTTAAGCATGAGAGATATGTGTACTCTCCAAATACTTCCGGAATTGATTGAGGCCGGGATTGATTCCTTTAAAATCGAAGGAAGAATGAAACGGCCGGAATATGCAGCGGGCGTCAGCGCCGTCTACCGAAAGTACATTGATTTATATTATGAAAATCCAAAGGAATACCGGATAGATCCAAAGGATATGGAGCTTTTAAGCTCCTTGTATATCAGGAGCAATACAGGCAGCGGTTATTACCATACCCGTAACGGAAAGGAACTGCTTACCCTTCATTCCCCTTCTTATACGGAAACTGCTGAGGAATTGCTGAAAACAATAGAAGAAAAGTACTTAAATGTAAAAGCTTCTCTACCGACGGAAGCCAGAGTTGTCATGGAGGCGGGCAAAGAGGCCCGTATAACGCTAAAAAACGGAAACACATCAATTGACTATTCTGGTCAATCGGTGCAGCAGGCCATCAGGCAGCCTTTATCCGAAGAAAAAATTATAAACCAAATTCAGAAAAGCGGAAATTCGCTTCTTGAAATCGGCCGGGTAGAACTTGAGACAAAAGGCGATATTTTTATGCCCATCGGAGCCATCAATGAACTGCGGAGAACCGCTGCGGAACGTTTGGAGGATGCACTGATTAAAAGCAACGGCCTTGCTTATGAAGACAGAACTGCAGTTCCGAAGGCTGCTACGCCAAATTCCCTCAGAAGAAAAAGCGTGAGAGCTTCGAAACAGGCTCCTGTTCGCACTCTTCATGCATTGGTTCAAACGAAGGAGCAGCTCTTGGCAGCGTTAGCACAAGAAATCAGCAGAATTTATCTGGATTACGGGCTGTTAGCGGACTGCGGCCCGGAGGCTCTTGGTGAGCTGTTAAGTAATAATCAAAGCGGGAAACAGGATAACAAAAAGCAGGAAATTTACGCTGCGGCTCCTTATATTTCCAGACAATCAAACGAAAAACACTTAGAAACAATCAGGCAGTCTGTTGCAGACAGGCTGTTGCAGGGAGTTCTAATCAGAAACCTGGAATCTCTCGGTTACTTTGAAAGGGTTCTCCCCAAAGAGCAGATGGTACTGGATGCAGGACTTTATGCATGGAACAGGGAAAGCCTAAACTTTTTTAAGGGAAAGGTCTCGGAAATCTATCTGCCCGTGGAGTGTAATGAGGCAGAATGGAGAGACTTGACCTGTTTTGAAGAAGAAGGGCTTACCCAATCCGTTCTTATTTACGGAAGGCTTCCCATGATGATTACCGCAGGTTGTCTGGAAAAAACAAGAGGCGCATGTGTGGGTATATCCGGGATCACCAGGTTGAAAGACCGGTATGACAAAATCTTTCCTGTTTATCACGACTGTCATTCCTGCTATAATGTAATATATAACAGTATCCCCTTATCCCTTCATAAGCTTTTTCAGGACAGAGCAGAAGAAGATCTGCACTGCCGCATGGATTTTACCACAGAGGGAGAACAGGAGACCTTTGATATCATAGGATATTTTAAAGAACTTTCAAACGGCGTATCCAGGCCGCCTGTTTATGACCAATATACTACCGGACATTATAAACGAGGAGTAGAGTAAATGGAATTATATGTCAGCGAATTTTCCAAATATGTGATAGCCCTGCTGATTACCCTGTATACTTATGAATGCTTTGCGGTATTTCGCTATGAGGACGAGGAGCGCAGAAACGGAATTTACATTCGTCAGAATCTGCTTATGTTTGCGTTTCATTTCAGCAGCTTTTTGGTGATCTGCTTTGAAACCGGAGACATTACCTATTTGTTTTTTTATGCGTTTCAGGAAATCATTTTATATGCGGCAATTGCGCTTTTCCGGATGCTGTATCCCAAAACCAATCGTCTCGTTGTAAACAATATGTGTATGCTGCTCAGCATTGGTTTTGTGATTTTGACAAGGCTGAATTTAAAAAGCGCAGTGAAACAATTTATTATTGTAACGGGCTCTTTGGTGATTGCATTAATCATCCCTTTCTTTGTCCGCAAGTTTAAATTTTTAAAGAATTTAAAATGGATTTATGCACTGGTAGGAATTGCAGCCCTTTCCGTGGTAATGATTTTGGGACAAACCACTTACGGAAGCAAGCTGTCCTATTCCATTGCAGGGGTCACCTTTCAGCCGTCGGAGTTTGTCAAGATTTTGTTCGTATTCTTTGTTGCCAGTGCGCTCTATAAGTCGTCAGGCTTTTTTGAAGTTTTCACCACGGCGGTTATTGCCGCGGCCCATGTCATTGTACTGGTTATTTCCAAGGACCTTGGAAGTGCGTTGATTTTCTTTATTGTTTATGTGCTGATGGTATTTGTGGCAACCAAAAATCTTCTGTACCTGCTTGCCGGAGCTGCAGGAGGAAGCCTTGCCGCATATATTGCTTACAGTGTATTCAGCCATGTGCAGATCAGAGTACAGGCATGGCAGGACCCCTGGAGTCTGATTGATTCCGCAGGCGGATATCAGATTACTCAATCCCTGTTTGCAATTTCCAGCGGCGGCTGGTTTGGCCTGGGGCTTTATAAAGGGACTCCCCAGTCTATTCCTGTTGTGGAGGCGGACTTTATTTTTTCCGCAATTGCGGAGGAGTTGGGAATTATTTTTGCGGTCTGTTTAATCCTGATATGCGTAAGCTGCTTTATTATGTTTATGAATATATCGGTGAGACTGAACGACAAATTTTATCAGCTTACCGCATTTGGCCTTGGAGTAACCTATATTTTTCAGGTCTTTTTAACAATCGGCGGCGGCACCAAATTTATCCCGCTTACAGGAGTAACCCTGCCGCTGATCAGCTATGGCGGCAGTTCTGTGTTGACCACACTGATTATGTTTTCTATTATTGAAGGGCTGTATATGATTAAACAGGATGAAGGCGAGCTTGCCAAAAAGAAAAGAAAGAAAAAACAATCTTCCAGAAAAAGAAGAAAGGCTTCCGCGGATGAGGAAGAAGAGCAGATTGCTTCTTTGGAAACTGAGGATGAGGAAGAAGAGGAATAAGAATAGGACGGGCAGAAATTTTGAAGAGGACGAAAAACAGTAAACCAATCAAAAAGAAAAATCGCGAAATCATGTTGGTTACATGGGGATTTACCCTGCTTTTTCTTGTGCTGGCAGGTTATATTGCCTATTATTCCGTTACCCATCAACAGGAGTTAATCAATAACAGCTATAACGGCAGACAGCAGATGCTTCTCGCTCAAAACCGGAGAGGTACCATTTATTCCGCAGACGGCAATGTGCTTGCCCGTACGGTAGTGGATGAGGATGGAAACGAAACAAGGGAATATCCTTATCAGAATCTGTTCTCACATGCCGTAGGATATGCCAGCAACGGCAGGATGGGCGTAGAGGCGCAGGCCAATTATTATCTCATTAATTCCAATGCCCCTTTATCTCAAAAGGCTTCTTTAGACGTGGCGGGGGAGAAGTATCCCGGTGATGATGTTTATACCACGCTTGATGTTGATCTGCAGGAGGTGGCCTCCAAAGCGCTTGGCGTTTATCAGGGAGCAATTATCGTAACGGAACCTGAAACCGGAAAGATTCTTGCTATGGTATCCAAGCCGGATTTTGATCCGGCGCAGATTGAAAATATATGGGATGATCTGATTCAGGACAATGAGAGCAGCATTTTACTAAATCGTGTTACACAGGGCTTATATCCGCCCGGTTCTACCTTTAAGATTATCACTGCACTTGAATACATCAGAGAGAACCCCGATACCTGGCAAAACTACAGCTACCAGTGTACGGGCTCTATTACAAAAGGAGAGGACCGCATTCAGTGCTACCACGGTACGGTACATGGATCGGTGGACTTTACCAGATCCTTTGCCAAGTCCTGTAATACCTCCTTTGCCAACATAGGCTTGTCCTTGGACCGCAGCTCCTTTGCAAACACACTGAATTCTCTGTTGTTTAATCAGGAACTTCCGGTTACTTTTACATCCGGAATCAGCAGAATAGATGTGTCGGAAGATATTTCGGACGCAGATATGATGCAGGTATCTATCGGACAGGGAACTACCTCCATTACACCGCTGCAGTTAAATATGATTACCTGCGCCATCGCCAATGACGGCGTTTTGATGAAGCCTTATTTAATTGATTATGTACAAAACAGTGTGGGAAGCAAAGTGAAAGAATTTGCTCCCTCCACATACGGCAAGCTGATGAGCCAGGAGGAAGCGGATATTCTGAAACAATTAATGGCAGACGTGGTGGAAGAGGGAACCGCTACCAGATTAAAGGGATTGTCCTATACAGCGGCAGGCAAAACGGGCTCTGCGGAGTACGGAACCGTTAAGGGGGACAGTCATGCGTGGTTTACCGGTTTTGCTCCGGCAGACAATCCCCAGATTGCTGTGACAATTATTATTGAAGGAGCGGGAGCGGGAGGCGATTATGCGGTGCCTATCGCCAAAAGGATTTTTGACAGGTACTTTGATGCGGCAGGTTAATACATGCCTTTGATACTCAAATCCTTCCGTGCAATCAGATCAATAAATTCACCGTTTTCGTCCCGGAGAAGCGGCCTGCCAAGCTGTCCCTGATTCACCATAATCACTTCGGCGATCTGGTCATTGCTCAGCATGACCTTTAAGCCGATCATGTGACTGGCAAGACGGTACAGAATAGGTCTTAAAATATCCGTATCATATTTAAAGGCTTCCTTTTCAAAGATGTCAATTACCTGAAAAGGATTTTTGGATTCCCGATAGGTTCGTGCCGAGGTCATAGCCTCATAAGCATCTATGATAGCAATGTAACGCGCATAATAGTCAATTTGTTTGTCGTGAAGCCTGGACGGGTAACCGGAACCGTCAAAGCGTTCATGGTGCATAAGAGCCGCTTTAATAACGCAGGGATCAACGGAAAGATTTTGCAGCATTTGAAAAGAAAGAAACGTATGGGTTTTAATTTTTTCAAATTCCAGATCCGTTAATTTACCCGGCTTCCAGATCAAATTATTGGGGAGCTGTAATTTCCCGATATCATAAAGAAAGCCGCACTGAACAAGAAGGGTCTTTTTTTCCTCGGGAAGCGTAAACCAGGACGCAAATAAGCCTGCAATCAATGCAGAATTCAGGCAATGCGCATATGTAAAATCATCCTCAGTGGGGAGCATGTTATAAAGATAGTCAAGAAGATACTCCGGGTTGTCCAGGGAGGAACTGATATCATAATAAATCTGCATCAGCTCATCCATCTCAAAAGGAATGCCGGTGAAAGCCAGTTTCCTCATCATTTCACGGTATTTGGGCATTGCACGGTAATAAGCATCCCAGAATTTCTGAAATCCCTTGCTTAAACGGATTTTTTCAAAATGAGTCACTGCATAGTCGATATCTTCCTTTACAGTGACACAGATAATGGAGTGGCGGCTCAGCTTGCTGATTACATTACCGTCCACCTTGGTTCCCGCAGGAACCAGTAATTCGTTTTTGTAGTTATATACATCGGCGCCGATTTCCATTCCCGGTGTCAACGCCATTCTTGCAATATCCCTCATTTGTAAGCACTCCACATAAAATGTATAATTACTATACAATTTTAAGTATAAGTTATTCACTCAATTTGTCAATATTTTACTTTGGAAATCTTATATAATATGATACAATAAATGCAATGAGGATTAATTGTCATGAAATTTTATAAATATCTTTATGTTGGCGATACTATTAAAAAACCATCAAAGGTTAAATGGAAGCTAAAGCACCATGCAGGAGTGCAGGTGTACGTGATAACCACTGCGCATGGGGCAGATCAGCTGGAAATTTTTCACAGTGCCTATTTGCAGCAGCGATATTTTAGATATCATCCTCCCGTCATTGTCGGAATTGCCTCGGATTACAACGAAGCCATACAGATTATTATGAAAATCACGCAGGAATGTCTGGAATATACCGGAGCCTGCAATTTAAAAGAATACCTGAAGCTGAGGGCCAAGCGAAGTCAGAATAACAGTGAGGTATCGTTATGATTGCCATAGTATTGAATATTTTAAAAATATTAGGCATTCTTCTTTTAGCACTGCTGGGAATTGCATTGCTGCTTATCCTGTTGGTATTGTTTATTCCGGTCAGATACACGCTGTCCGGTCAGAAAACCAGCAAACAGGAAGCAGCGCTTTCTTTACGCTTGAAAGCGACCTGGCTGCTTCACATTCTAAATATGCGGTTTGATTATCCCCATGCAGCGTATCTCAGGGTAAGAATTTTTTGTTTTACCGTTTTTCGCTCCGATCGGAAAGCTTCTTCCACGAAAAAGTCAAAGTCAGAGAAGGAGTCTGCCGTTAAAACCAAACCGGAAGAAAAGAATGTCGGGACAGAACCCAAGAACGCACAGGCAGAAAAGGAAAAGGAGGAGGAACCGACCAAACGCAGCTTTTTCAAAAAGCTCATATTCCTGCTTAAAAATATTAAGTACACAATCATTAAAATATGTGATAAGATTAAACATATTGTAAAAAATATAAAATACTATCTTGAAATTCTGAGAAGCGACAGCTTTAAAAGCGCATTTGCAGTTTGCAAAACCCAGATTTTTTCGCTCCTGAAAAGTGTCCGTCCTCGGAAGATCAAAGGAAGTCTTCTAATCGGAACAGGAGATCCTGCCAGTACGGGACAGGTTCTTGCGGCATACGGTATGTTATATCCGTTAATCGGGAATAATATAGCCGTCACACCGGATTTTGAAAACCAGATTATAGAAGGCGATCTTTTTGTTAAAGGAAAAATAACGGTCTTTCGCCTGCTAAAAACAGCATGGATCATCTTCTTTAATAAGGATATAAGACGTGTAATCAAATTGTTAAAAAGGGAGGCAGCATAATGGCAGAAAATAACTTTACCGGAGTAATTGAATCGTTAATGAAGGGAATGAACACGGTTCTTTCCACCAAAACGGTAGTTGGTGAGGCGACCAAAATCGGTGATACAATTATTCTTCCGCTTGTTGATGTGACTTTTGGCGTAGGAGCCGGAGCCAATGTCGGAGATAAGAAAAACGGCGGAGCAGGAGGCTTCAGCGGAAAGCTTACTCCCAGTGCGGTTTTGGTAATCAAAAACGGCAGCACCAAGCTTGTAAATATCAAAAATCAGGACACTGTTACCAAGATTCTTGACATGATACCGGACATTGTAGACAAATTCACCGCACCAAAGGAAGAAATGATGGATGATGATACTGTCGTTGATATTGCGTTCCCGGAAGATCCCGGGGCTGACAGGCAATAATTTTTGAAAACAGCATAAGATAAATTAAGAAGCATAAGCAGGTGAATAGCCATGAAAAAAATAATCGGGTTTATTGCATTTTGGATTGCGGTTGGAATGCTGCTTATGCTTTTTCTTGCCAGACATTATCTGACAGGTTTGATTATTATCGCATTACTGTTGCTTATCGGATACAATTTTTATTATTATGACTGATGATTTAGGAGTTATAGAATGAACAATTCCGAAAAGCCCATTGAGGCACAAGATTTTGAAAAGCTCCTTGTGGAAGGAGACATGGACGAGCTTATGCAGCTGAAAGCATGGCTGTTTAAAGAGAATATCCGCCTTGATCTGGAGCGCAATGAGCTTCTTCGCATGGAGGACAAGCTCATCCAGGAAAGACAGCGCTTTCAGACCGAAATGACAGAGGTCAATCACCGCCTTGTCATTGAGCGCAAGCGCTTAAAGCAGGACGAGTCCTTTTTTGATAAGAAATTGGAAATTCTTAAAAACGGTTTTGCCCAGCTGGAGGTGGAGCGGAAGAAGCTTGAAAAGGAACGGATTACGCTGGAAGCGGAAAGAAATGCCCACCATGCGTCCGTACGTCAGGATAAGAATCTGGATATGGCGGAGATGCTTTTTCAGGGTGTTAACAGTCCCCTTGCTTTAAAAAAACGCTACAGGGATTTGATTAAGATGTTTCATCCCGACAACATTGCCGGGGACCATGAGATGGTGCTGGTAATTAATAAAATTTATGAGGAATTGATGCGTGATTACGAAATGGGAAGAAGAGCATAAGCGCAGGCGCGGCACTTTTAAACAAATAAAAAGCTGACCAAAAGGTCAGCTTTTAAAATGTATTAAGCTCTTTCAACTTTTCCAGATTTTAAGCAGTTTGTACAAACATGCATTCTTTTGGAAGCTCCGTTTACATTACATTTAACGCTTTTAATGTTAGATTTCCAAATTCTGTTAGATCTTCTATGAGAATGGCTTACATTATTTCCGAAATGAATGCCTTTACCACAAATATCACATTTAGCCATCGGTGCACCTCCTAACAATTCAATAATAAACACACAACAGTTGTATCATAGCAGAAAACAATACAGAATGCAAGCAAAAATTTTTCAGCAAAAATTTATAAGTAAAAATACTGTTTCTTTTTTTTTGGTTTACGGTTATAATACAATATATATGTTCAAAATATAAGGAGGCAGCCTATGAAAAATTCTTCCATGAAGGAAACTTCCATGAATACTCATATGGGTAATATCGCAATCGACAATGAAGTGATCGCCCAGTATGCCGGCAGCGTTGCAATGGAATGCTTTGGTGTTGTGGGGATGGCAGGCATTAATGTAAAAGACGGACTGGTCAAGCTTTTGAAGATGGACAGTATGACAAGAGGAATTAATGTTTCAATTTTCAAGAACAAATTAACCTTAAATTTCCATGTTATCCTCGCTTATGGTGTAAGTATACTTGCTGTTTCTGACAATCTGATCAGTAACGTGAAATACAAAGTAGAGGAATTCACAGGAATTGAAGTAGAAAAAGTAAACATCTTTGTAGAAGGTGTTAGAGTGATTGATTAAGGAGGATTTGCTGTGACTAATACAATCGACGCTAAGAGCCTTGCAAAGATGTTCTTAGCCGGAGCCCAAAATCTGGAATCCAAAAAAGAATGGATTAATGATTTGAATGTTTTCCCTGTTCCGGACGGTGATACCGGAACCAATATGACCCTTACGATCATGTCGGCAGCCAAAGAGGTGGCTGCGATGGAGAACCCTGATATGATGTCTCTTTGCAAGGCTATCTCATCGGGATCACTTAGAGGCGCAAGGGGTAACTCAGGAGTTATTTTATCTCAGTTATTCCGCGGCTTTACCAAATCTATCCGTGAAAAGGACGAGCTGGATATTCCTGTGATTGCAGATGCTTTCGAAAAGGCAGTGGAAACGGCTTATAAAGCGGTTATGAAGCCCAAGGAGGGAACCATTCTTACGGTTGCCAAAGGAGCCTATACAAGAGCAAGAGAGCTTGCTGATGAAGGCTGTACGGATTTAGCCTTTTTCTTTGACGAAGTAATTAAATATGCAGACGAGGTTCTGCTGCAGACACCGGAAATGCTTCCCGTATTAAAGCAGGCAGGCGTTGTTGACTCTGGCGGTCAAGGACTTATGCAGGTACTGAAGGGAGCCTATGATGCATTTCTTGGCAAGGAGATCGATTTTTCTACTGTAGAAACTCCGGCAAGCGCCCCGGCTGTATCAGCTGCAGGTGCTCAGGAGGAGGTTGATATTAAATTCGGATATTGCACGGAATTTATTATTATGCTGAGCAGAAACTTTAATATCAAAAATGAAATTGATTTCAAGGATTATCTGGAATCTATCGGTGATTCCATTGTAGTTGTTGCAGACGACGACGTGGTCAAGGTACATGTACATACCAATGACCCCGGACTTGCAATCCAAAAGGCATTAAAGTATGGTGCATTATCCAATTTAAAGATTGACAATATGCGTCTTGAGCATCAGGAAAAGCTGTTTAAGGCCGAAGAGAAGGCACAGGCGGCCAGAGAAAAGGAAATGCCTCATAAGGAGGTTGGCTTTATAGCTGTTTCTGTGGGAGATGGAATTAACGAAATCTTCAAGGGATTGGGCATTGATTATATTATTGAAGGCGGCCAGACCATGAATCCCTGTACGGAAGACATGTTAAATGCCATTGATAAGGTGAATGCGGATACCGTATTTATTCTTCCCAATAACAAGAATATCATCCTTGCTGCCAATCAGGCACAGATGATGGTGGAGGATAAGAATATTGTTGTCATTCCCACCAAAACAGTTCCTCAGGGTATTACTGCCGTCATCAATTATGTACCTGATATGACCGTAGAAGAAAATGCCGAGAATATGAAAAACGAAATCGGCAATGTAAAAACCGGTCAGGTCACCTATGCAGTCAGGGATACCGTGATTGAAGATAAGGAAATCAAGCAGGGCGATTACATGGGAATCGGCGACGAGGGTATTCTCTCCGTAGGCGAGGATGCATTGGACGTTACCTTCCAAATGATCTCCGGCATGATGAATGACGAACTGGAACTGATCAGTATTTATTATGGCCAGGATATTTCCGAGGAGACGGCGTTGGAGTTGAAAGACCGCGTTGCCGAGAGCTTCCCGGAATGTGATATTGAAATTCAATATGGCGGACAGCCGATTTATTATTACATTGTATCTGCAGAATAGAAGAATGACTCTCTGTAGTTATTCTTCCCGGCAAAGCAATTTTAAAGGACGGATTTCCCGTCCTTTTTATGTAGAAGGGGACATAGAAAAGAATGCTACATGTCCCGGTTTTGAGGTTTAGCTGATGAAGTATTTGGATGATATTACAACCATAAAGGGTGTGGGGGACAAAACGGCCGCCCTGTTTCGGCGTATCGGGATTTGCACGGTAGAAGATTTGATCGGTTATTATCCCAGAGATTATCAGGTTTTTCTGCCTCCCGTTAAGCTTTCGGAAACCAAGCCGGAACAAATTGCCACGGTTGAGCTTGGCATTGCCGCCTCCTTTAAATGGAAAAAGGTGCGTAACATGTCCATAGGAAGCGGCTTTGGCTGTGACGGAACGGATCAGGTTTCCATCACCTATTTTAATATGCCATATCTGAAAACCCGGCTGACAGCCGGAAGCCGCTATTTGTTCAGAGGAAAGGTGCGGTATGAAAAGGGCCGTTATCATATGGATCAGCCTAAGCTGTATACCTATGATGAATACCGTCAAAAGCTGGGGCAGCTTTGGCCCTGTTATTCCCTTACCCGGGGGCTGACCAACAATGCGGTAACGAAAGCGGCAGCTAATGCCTTAAAGGATTATATATGCGAAGAATACCTGCCGGAGGATATCCTGAGGGAGTATGAGCTGATGCCGTCCAAGCAGGCCAAATATCAGATCCATTTCCCAAAAGATTGGGACACTCTGGTGGAAGCACGAAAACGGCTGGTATTTGATGAGTTTTTCCTGTTTCTGCTTTCCGTTCGTAAAATGAAGGAATATAATGAGGAGCTTGATACAGACTATCCTATGATGGAAACTGCATGGCCGGAGCGTTTCATTGAGCAGCTTCCTTATAAGCTGACCAAAGCACAAAAAAGAGTATGGGAGGAGATCAAAAGCGATCTTGTCAGCAGTAAATGTATGAACAGACTGGTTCAGGGAGATGTGGGCTCGGGTAAAACCATTCTTGCTTTTCTTGCCTTACTGCTGGCAGTCACCAACGCATGTCAGGGAGCCCTGATGGCCCCGACGGAACTTCTTGCATCCCAGCATTTTGAGCAGCTGAGCGCAATGACCCGTAAATATGATCTTCCTTTTCAGCCGGTGCTGCTTACCGGTTCCTTAAGCGCAGCGGCCAAACGGGAAATTTATCAGAAGATTGAAAGCGGCGAAGCCAATGTGATTATCGGAACCCATGCCTTAATTCAGGAAAAGGTACATTATCAAAAGCTGGGGCTTGTAATTACGGATGAGCAGCATCGATTTGGCGTCAGACAACGTGAAATTCTGAATGAAAAAGGCGGAAGAGCGCATGTGCTTGTTATGAGTGCAACGCCCATTCCCCGCACTCTTGCGATTATATTATATGGAGATCTGCATCTTTCCATGGTGGATGAACTGCCGGCAGACCGCCTTCCCATCAAAAACTGTGTGGTGGGAACCTCTTACCGTAAAAAGGCTTATGAATTTATTACGGAACAGGTGCGAAACGGCAGACAGGCCTATGTGATATGCCCTATGGTTGAGGCAGGGGAGGACGGCACGGAGGACCTGGAAAACGTGATGGATTACGGGGAAAAGCTGAAAAATATCCTTCCTCCTGAAATTTGTGTGGAAATTCTTCACGGCAAGATGAAAGCGGCCGAAAAAAAACAGATTATGGACGCCTTTGCAGCGGGAAATATTCACGTTCTGGTATCTACTACGGTTATTGAGGTCGGTATCAACGTGCCCAACGCTACGGTTATGATGATTGAAAATGCGGAGCGTTTCGGGCTGGCCCAACTGCATCAGCTGCGGGGGCGGATCGGAAGAGGAAAGGAGCAGTCCTATTGTATTTTCCTTAACGGTTCGGGAAAGGAGCAGTCCACCAAACGTCTTTCCATTCTTAATCACTCCAATGACGGCTTTTACATTGCGGAGGAAGATTTAAAGCTGCGGGGTCCGGGAGATCTGTTCGGTATCCGCCAAAGCGGTGTTATGGAATTTAAAATTGCCGATATTTATCAGGATTCACAGCTCCTTAAAAAGATCAGCATAACGGTGGATAAGCTTCTGATGGAAGATGAGCAGATGACACTTCCTAAACATGCCAAATTAAAGCAATATCTGGAGGAAAATACCGGAAATTTTGTTGACTTTAGATCAATCTGAAAGTAAGATATAAACGTTGAAGAAAGAAGGAATTAGAAAATTGGAAAAGAAAATTGCTATCGTTACGGATTCTAACAGCGGTATTACGCAAGCAGCGGCAAAACAGCTTGGAATTACGGTTTTGCCCATGCCGTTTATGATTAATGAAGAAACCTTTTTTGAGGACATCACCTTAAGTCAGCCGGAATTTTACGAGAAGCTGGAGAGCGGTGCGGATGTGGTAACCAGTCAGCCTTCCCCCGAATCGGTGTTAAATCTTTGGAAAGAGCTTCTCAAGGATTATGATGAGATCGTGCATATTCCCATGAGCAGCGGCCTGTCAGGTTCCTGCCAGAGCGCTGTTATGCTAGCGGAGGATTTTGACGGAAGGGTACAGGTGGCAAACAACCAACGGATTTCTGTAACCCAGCGTCAGTCCGCTTTGGATGCCAAAATGCTTGCAGAGCGTGGAATGAGTGCAGAGGAAATCAAGGATTTTCTGGAAAAGGATAAGTTTAACTCCAGTATCTATATTATGCTGGATACTCTGTATTATTTAAAGAAGGGCGGCAGAATTACACCTGCGGCAGCCGCCATCGGCACCATGTTAAAGCTGAAGCCGGTTCTGCAGATTCAGGGGGAAAAGCTTGACGCTTTTGCAAAGGCAAGAACCGCTAACCAGGGCAAAATCATTATGATTAATGCCATTCGCAATGATATGGAGACACGTTTCGGCGGTGCAGTCCCAGACAATATCTGGCTTCAGGTTGCTTACACCAGAAACGTTGAAACGGCACAGCAGTTTGTGTCGGAATTGGAAGAGGAATTTCCGGGATTTGACATCGTATGCAATCCTCTTTCCTTAAGCGTGGCCTGTCATATCGGCCCCGGCGCATTGGCAGTCGCATGCTGCAAAAAAATCAAGTAACAAAAGTATGAGAAAGAGGTTTTAGGAATGGCAAAAGCAGCGGTTTATGATGCATCCAGCATCACGGTTTTGGAAGGTCTCGAGGCGGTAAGAAGAAGACCGGGTATGTATATCGGCAGCGTATCCACCAAGGGATTAAATCATTTGGTTTACGAAATCGTGGACAATGCGGTGGACGAGCATCTTGCAGGCTATTGTGACAAAATATGGGTCACCCTTGAGGCGGATGGCTCTGCAACGGTGGAGGATAACGGGCGAGGTATTCCGGTTGGTATGCATGAAAAGGGTATCAGCGCAGAACGATTGGTATTTACTACCCTTCATGCCGGCGGAAAATTCGATGATTCAGTTTATAAAACCAGCGGCGGCCTTCACGGCGTAGGTTCCTCGGTGGTAAATGCCCTTTCCTCGCATTTGACTGTAAGAGTCAAATGCGGTGGTAATGTTTATGAAGACAGATATGAAAAAGGAAATCCGACCGTAAAGCTGGTAAACGGACTTCTTCCGGTTGTAGGGAAAGCCAGGGGAACCGGCACCACCATTAATTTTCTTCCCGATGATACGATTTTTGACCGTACCCGGTTTAAGGAGGATGACATCAAAAGCCGTATGCATGAAACCGCATACTTAAATCCTCAGCTTACCATCATTTATGAGGATAAGCGCAAAGAAGAGGTAGAACATATTGAATATCACGAGCCTGACGGACTGATCGGCTTTGTCAAGGATATGAATAAGTCAACAGAAAGCATTTGCGATGTGATTTATTTTAAAGGAGAAAGCGACGGAATTTCCGTGGAAGGCGCTTTCCAGTATATCAATGAGTTTCACGAAAACGTTCTGGGCTTTTGCAATAATATTTATAATGCGGAGGGCGGAACCCATCTGACCGGCTTTAAAACCGCTTTTACCAATATTATCAATACTTACGCAAGAGAACTGAATATTTTGAAAGAAAAGGATGCCAATTTTACCGGTGCAGATGTCCGCAACGGCATGACGGCGGTAATCTCCATCAAGCATCCGGACCCCAGATTCGAAGGACAGACCAAAACCAAGCTGGATAATCAGGATGCGGCCAAGGTGGTAGCAAAGGTTACAGGTGAGGAGCTTGTCCGCTATTTTGACAGAAATCTGGAAACCCTGAAAAACGTAATTGGCTGTGCGGAAAAGGCGGCCAAAATCAGAAAAACCGAAGAAAAAGCCAAAACAAACATGCTGACCAAGCAGAAGTTTTCCTTCGATTCCAACGGAAAGCTGGCCAACTGCGAGTCCAGAAATGCCTCCAAGTGTGAGATTTTTATTGTAGAGGGTGATTCTGCAGGCGGCAGTGCCAAAACCGCAAGAGATCGTGCTTATCAGGCGATTCTCCCGATCCGCGGGAAGATTCTTAATGTAGAAAAGGCAAGTATCGACAAGGTTCTTGCCAATGCCGAGATTAAAACCATGATTAACGCCTTTGGATGCGGCTTTTCGGAGGGCTACGGCAACGACTTTGATATTTCCAAGCTCCGTTATAACAAGATTATTATTATGACAGATGCGGACGTGGATGGAGCACATATTTCCACCTTGCTGCTTACGCTGTTTTATCGGTTTATGCCGGAGCTTATTTATGAAGGACATGTATATCTTGCAACACCGCCTTTATATAAGGCAATGCCCTCTAAGGGTGAGGAAGAATATCTGTATGACGATAAGGCATTGGAGCAGTACCGCAAGCGTCATAAGGGATCCTTTACTCTGCAGAGATACAAAGGTTTGGGAGAAATGGATGCTCAACAGCTCTGGGAAACCACCCTTAATCCTGAAACCAGAATTTTAAAGCAGGTAGAAATCGAGGATGCCAGAATGGCTTCCGAGGTGACGGAAATGCTGATGGGAACCGAAGTACCGCCCAGAAAAGTATTTATCTATGAGCATGCCCAAGATGCGGAGCTGGATGTATAACAGGCGTACAAAGGAGCCTGAATTTACAGCCGGAAGGAAAGGATTACAGTAAATGGAAGAAAAGATTATTAAAACCGAGTATTCTGAGGTCATGCAGAAATCCTTCATTGATTATGCCATGAGCGTTATCATTGCAAGAGCGCTGCCTGATGTAAGGGACGGACTTAAGCCTGTTCAAAGGCGTGTTCTGTATGACATGCATGAACTGGGAATTAAATATGACAAGCCTCATCGAAAAAGCGCACGTATCGTAGGTGATACCATGGGTAAATATCACCCGCATGGTGACAGTTCCATTTACGAGGCGCTTGTGGTTATGACACAGGACTTTAAAAAGGGACTTTCTCTGGTTGACGGTCACGGAAACTTCGGCAATATCGAAGGTGACGGCGCCGCTGCCATGCGTTACACGGAAGCCCGTCTTGAAAAGGTTACTCAGGAGGCTTTTCTTGCCGACCTGGACAAAGATGTTGTGGATTTTATGCCCAACTTTGACGAAACGGAAAAGGAACCCACTGTGCTTCCCGTCAAATTTCCCAATCTGCTTGTCAACGGCTCTGAGGGAATTGCGGTAGGTATGGCAACCAGCATTCCCCCTCACAATCTGGGAGAGGTAGTGGATGCGGTTAAGGCTTATATGCTGGATGAAACAATCACCACGGAGGGCCTGATGAAATACATCAAAGGGCCTGATTTTCCCACAGGTGGCATTGTTATCAATAAAGACGAGCTTTTGGAGATTTACGAAACCGGTGTAGGCAAGATTAAGATCAGAGGAAAGGTTGACATTGAAAAGGGAAAGGCCGGCAAGACCAATGTAGTAATCAGTGAGATTCCCTACACCATGATCGGCGCCAATATCTCCAAATTTCTGATGGATGTGGCAGCTCTTGCCGAGACCAAAAAGACACAGGATATTGTAGATATTTCCAATCAGTCCTCCAAGGAAGGCATACGCATTGTTATCGAACTGCGAAAGGATACGGATGTAGACAACTTTGTCAATATGTTATACAAGAAAACCCGTCTGGAGGATACCTTCGGTGTCAATATGCTTGCCATTGCAAACGGAAGACCGGAAATCATGGGAATCAAACAGATCATCAAGCATTGTGTTGATTTCCAGTTTCAGGTGGCTACCCGCAAATATACCACACTGCTTGCCAAGGAGCAGGAGCGGAAGGAAATTCAGGAAGGGCTTATTAAGGCATGCAATGTCATTGACCTTGTGATTGAAATTCTACGGGGTTCCAAGGACAGAAATATGGCCAAGGCATGTTTGGTGGAAGGAAAGGTAGACGGAATCAAGTTCCGTTCCAAGGAGTCCAAAATCATGGCGGCACAGCTTTGCTTTACCGAAAAGCAGGCCAATGCCATTTTGGAGATGCGTTTATATAAGTTGATCGGTCTGGAACTCGAAGCCCTCATCAATGAGCACGAGGAGACCATGGCCAATATTTACCGTTATGAGGATATCCTCGACAGGCGTGATTCCATGGCGCAGGTTATTATTAATGAACTGGAGCAGATCAGAAGTGAATTTGGCAGCGCCAGAAAGACAGTGATAGAAAACGCAGCGGAAGCTGTTTATGTGGAAAAGAAACTGGAAGAGATGGAAGTAGTCTTTTTGATGGACCGCTTCGGTTATGCAAGAACCATTGATCTGGCTACCTATGAGAGAAACAAAGAGGCTGCCGACACGGAGAATAAATTTGTTTTTACCTGTAAAAATACCGGTAAAGTATGTCTCTTTACCAATACCGGCCAGCTTCACACAGTCAAGGTTACGGACATCCCCTTCGGCAAATTCAGGGATAAAGGCGTTCCGGTTGACAATATCAGCAACTTTAGCGGTGAAAAGGAGTTTGTGGTGGCAGCCGCAAGCCAGACCAGTCTCAACCTTTACCGCATGGTTTTCGTAACCAAACAGTCCATGATGAAGGTGGTAGACGGAGGAGAATTTGACGTAGCCAAAAGAACCGTGTCCGCTACCAAGCTTTCCGATGGCGATGAAGTATTGTCCGTTGAGGTTTTAAACGATCAGAAACAGATCGTATTGCAAAGCGTGGGCGGGTATTTTCTGAAATTTGATTTGGATGAAATTCCCGAAAAGAAGAAAACCGCCATCGGTGTAAGAGGAATGCACCTTGCAGGCAACGATCACCTGGAAAATGTTTATTATACCAGAACCGGTGCAGAGCAGATTATTACTTACCGTGAAAAGCCGGTGGACCTTCATAAGCTGAAAGCCGGCAAACGAGACGGAAAGGGAACCAAAATAAGAGTATAGAAATTTCTTTTCGGAAAGGATAATATATGCGTGTAATAGCAGGGCGTGCAAGAAGCCTTAAACTGAAAACACCTGAAGGACCGGGCACAAGACCTACTACGGACAGAATCAAGGAAACGTTATTTAATATGATACAGGGCAGGCTGCCCGAATGCATATTTGTGGACTTATTTGCAGGAAGCGGCGGCATCGGCATTGAGGCCTTAAGCAGGGGCGCATCCCATGCGTATTTTGTAGAGAATGCGAGAGAAGCGATTGCCTGTATACAGGAAAATATTGCCTTTACAAAATTTTCAGACAGTGCTACACTGCTGAAACAGGATGTATTCAGCGCTCTTTCCTCTATTCACGAAAAGGAAGCGGACATTATTTTTATGGACCCGCCCTATCAGGCAGACTATGAGAAAGAACTCTTCCGGGCTTTGTCACAGCAGGCTTATGTAACGGAAAATACGCTTATGATTATTGAAGCGCAGCTTGGAACTTCCTTTGATTTTCTTGAAGATTTAGGGCTGCAGGTAATCAAAGAAAAGAATTATAAGACCAATAAGCATGTTTTTGTGCAGAGAGCCGAATAAATCGGTAAATATTTGGAAAGGTCAGGTAACAGCGACTTATGAAAGCAGCAATTTATCCGGGAAGTTTTGATCCCGTTACTTACGGACACTTGGATGTAATCAAGCGTGCAGCGCAGATTTTCGATGAACTTACGGTCAGTATTTTAAATAATAAACTAAAGACTCCATTGTTTTCTGTTGAAGAACGTGTTAAGATATTACAGGAGGCAGTAAAGGATATTCCCAATGTTAAGGTGGAATCCTTTAGCGGACTTTTGGTTGATTATGCAAAATCCAGAAATATTCGCGTTGTGATACGCGGACTGCGTGCTATCACTGACTTTGAATATGAGCTTCAAAATGCCCAGACCAATGCAAAGCTGTCAAACGGTGCGCTGGATACCTTATTCCTTACCACAAGTTTGGAATATGCGTATTTAAGTTCCACAAGTGTCAAGGAAATAGCCAGCTTTCACGGTGATATTTCCATGTGTGTACCGGATTTTGTAGCGGAACGCGTGTACCAGAAATACGGATTTGATATGAAATAAACGGGGGATCAGGAATGAGCAGCAGAATTGAACAATTGATCGATGAAATTGAAACATATATTGACGGTTGTAAATATCAACCGCTTTCCAACACCAAGATCATCGTTAATAAGGAAGAAATCGACGAGCTTCTTCGTGAGCTCCGCATGAAAACACCTGATGAAATCAAGCGTTACCAAAAGATCATCAGCAATAAGGAGGCAATCTTAAACGATGCCAGAGCCAAAGCTGAGGCATTGATTAATGAGGCAACCATTCACACCAATGAGCTGATCAGCGAGCATGAAATTTATCAGCAGGCATATGCTCAGGCAACTACCGTTGTCAAGCAGGCAAGCCAGCAGGCACAGGAAATTCTGGATAATGCCACTATGGAAGCCAACAATATGCGTGCCGCTGCCATGCAGTATACGGATGATATTTTGGCCAATATCGAAAATTTGCTGACTCAAACCATGAAAATGACTAATGAGCATTATGAAAGCTTCATTACCGCGTTAAATCATTATAATGATGTAGTGAACGCCAACAGAGTTGAATTAAATCCGCCGGAGGTTGATGAGTATATTCCTCAGGATATTCCGGCAGATAATCCTTCCACCGGAGCTTCCGGCGACGGAATTAGCCTGGATTTATTATAAAAGATACGAATTCTTACCGGCTTACCAGTTTGGCAGGCCGGTTTTGTCGTATAAAATAAATTTTTGATTGGGAAAATTATGAAAGAAAAAAGCATTAAGAAAAGAAGATTATTGTTTACAGCCTTAACTCTTATCCTGTCCGCAGCCTGCTTTTGGACATGGAAAGAGCCAGCCGAGGCCGCACGTTCCATTGTTATTGTGATTGACCCGGGACACGGCGGAGAAAACCTAGGCGGAGAATATAACGAATATACCGAAAAAGATATGACTCCGATTGTTGCGGCAGCCATGAAGGAAGAGCTTGAAAAATATCAGGAGGTAGAGGTTTATTTAACCCGTGAAGCAGATGTGGATATGACCATCAAGGACAGAGCGCTGTTTGCCGCCGAAAAAAATGCGGATTTTTTGTTTTGTCTTCACTTTAACATGTCCGTAAATCATAACCTGTTCGGCTCAGAGGTCTGGGTTCCGGCTACCGGCACCTATTATACAAAGGGCTATTCCTTTGCAGAAATACAAATGCAGGCATTTACCGATTTGGGATTGTACTCCAGAGGTATTAAGACACGGATTAATGACCGGAATGAAAACTACTACGGAATTTTGCGATATTGTACCCAGGAGGGAATTCCTTCTGCACTGATTGAGCATTGTCATCTGGATCATCCGAAGGATCAGCCCTTCTATCAGCAGTCCACGGAAGAGCAGCTGAAAGAATTTGGTGTTATGGATGCCACTGCGGTTGCAAAATATTTCCATTTAAAATCCGACATTCTGGGAGTGGATTACAGTGATTATCCGGTATCCGAAATTCCTGTTCCTGAAGGAATCGTTCGTCCCGATGCAACGGAGCCGGAGGTGTGCACCATAGAGGTGACCAATATCAATACCCAGACAGGCGAAGTCACCGTTCACATGAACGCCGAGGACAGCGACAGCTATATTCTCTATTATGATTACAGCATTGACGGCGGCAATACTTACTCCGGCCTGACAGAATGGCCGCGTCCGAATCAGTGGAATCAATCCCTTCCCGACAATACTTTTACGATTACCGTGCCTTTTGACCAGACCATTGAGCTTCGAGTCAATGCTTATAACGGCTTTGACGTATGGACAGAAAGCGATATCCTTTCCATTGACCCCATTCCCGACCCGGAAAGGCTGGCAAAAGAAGTGGAGCTTGCAAAGGAAGAGGCTCTGCGGGAAAAACAGGAGAGCTATCAGGATGTTTCCGTATATGAAGAACCGGAAGAAACACCGGAAAGCAGACCGGCAGCTCCGCTTTGGATGATAGCTGTTCTTGTAATCATTTTACTTGCCATTGTTTTTGTTTCCTTTTTCATGGCAAGAAAAATCGATTTGCTGCTAAAAGGTAAAAGAAAACGGTAATTGCGGTAAGAATCATCTTGTGCATCACATATTCCCCCAGAGACAAATCGGTGTTTCTGATCATGCTGCCGGTTTGGGCAATACAGGACAAACCGCCAAAGGGAAGGACACACAACACAAATAACGGCGAACTGCTTCCTATCAGGCTGATGCCTCCAGTAATTTCCAGCAGACAACCGGCGCCCCCTGTCAGGGTTGTTCTTAAAGGCTCCGGCAATGCAGACAGCTGCGTAAGCAGCACAGGGAGAATAAATAGCAGATTAAAGATAATCATATATCCTCCCAATCTGGTAATGTTCAGCAGGGCGCTTCCCACAGACTGATCCAAAGCCGCAGCCAGACCACAGGAATTGGTTTGGGAGGCTTCCTCATTTGGATTACAGGACAAATCCCCGGAATACACGGTATAGCGAAGCAGAAGCCCATAGAGAAAGGGAAGTCCGTACATGCCGAATAAATTGAGCCCTATGGATGTCAGCCCCAGGGTTGGAACCACAAAGCTTAAAAAATAAACGGGACCGATATTGTTACAGAAGGCCAGCAAAAACGAAGCTTCTTTTTGGGAAATCATCTTATTTTCGTATAGCTCCGCCGTTGTATGTGCTCCCATGGGAAAACCGCATAGGAAACCAAGCACCATGCCGTAAATGCCAGGTGCATCTATGCGGAAGAGCTTTCCCAAAATCGGCTTTAAAATATTGACGCAGGGCGCAATCAGCTCCATTCTGATAATCATGCCGGAAAGTACCATAAAAGGAAAAAGCGCCGGTATCATTTTGGAAAACCACAGGTTCAGTCCGTTTAATGAAAGTGCCAGACATTGCTTTGGAAAAACAAGAATGACAGCGGTAAGACCGATAGCGGCCAGCGCATATAGAGAAAATTTTTGTTTCATGTAGGCTCCTGCGGGGATTTATGTTATTATTATGAGTATGAGAATTGACAAGTTATTATGCGAAATGAATATCGGCTCCAGAAGCCAGGTAAAGCAGCTTCTGAAAAAGGGGCTTGTCACTGTAAATGGAAAGGTAATCAAAAAGGCGGACACGGACGTCAACGAACGTGCAGACGTAATTATCTGTAAAGGACGCAGATATATTTATCAGCCTTTTGTGTATTACATGATGAACAAACCGGCAGGAGTCCTTTCCGCTACCAGAGACTCACACGAACGCACAGTTCTTGATCTGCTCAGCGAGGAACTGAAAAAGCAAAATCAGGGTGATTTAACAGGCATTCCCATAAAAGATATTTTCCCGGTGGGAAGACTGGATAAGGATACGGTAGGGCTTCTTTTGCTTACCAATGACGGAGATATGGCGCACAGACTGCTGTCCCCCAAAAAGCATGTAGACAAGAAATACTATGTCAAAACCAATTGTCCCGTTGACAAAGCGGCGGCAGATTTGTTTGCTGAGGGAATCCATATCGGAGAAGAGCAGATTACCAAACCGGCCGTGCTGGAACGCCTTGGTGATCGGGAATTTTATCTTACCATTACAGAGGGAAAGTTCCATCAGGTTAAACGAATGTTTCAGGCAGTGGGCGCATCGGTGATTTACTTAAAGAGAATCTCCATGGGCGGTCTTATATTGGATGAGGCTCTGCCGGAGGGACACATTCGAAAGCTATCGGAGGAAGAGGTATTATCATTATGCTGACTGATATAGATGCGGTACTGTTTGATCTGGACGGTTCGCTGGTGGATTCTATGTGGCTGTGGCGGGATATTGACATTGAATATCTGGGAAGATACGGAATTTCCCTGCCTGAAGGGCTTCAAGCGGAAATCGAAGGAATGAGCTTTTCGGAAACTGCAGTATACTTTAAGGAACGTTTTCAAATACCGGAAACCATAGAGACAATCAAAAGTAACTGGAACCAGATGGCATGGGACAAGTATACTCATCAGGTCCCCTTAAAGGAAGGCGCCAGAGCATTTGTAGAGTATTGCCGTCAAAATCAAATCCGGCTGGGCATTGCCTCTAGCAATTCCAGAGAGCTTGTGGAAAATGTACTTAAAGTACATGGCATACTGGATTACTTTGACGGAATTGTAACAAGCTGTGATGTAGAAAAGGGAAAACCTGCTCCCGACGTCTATTTAGAGGCGGCAAGACGCTGCCATGCAGCACCGGAGCGCTGTCTTGTGTTTGAAGATATTGTTCCGGGCATTTTGGCAGGCAAAGCGGCAGGAATGCGGGTCTGCGCCGTAGAGGATGCCTATTCCCGTCATCAGGAACAGGACAAGAAAAGGCTTTCCGATTATTATATTAAGGATTATCTGGAAATTATGGCAAAGCTTACTTCCCAAGGAGGTTCACTTGAGTATATTTGAAAACCAAAGAGGGTTTTTGCCCATATCCAGACAGGATATGGAAGAAAGAGGAATTGAACAGCTTGATTTTGTATACATTACGGGAGACGCCTATGTGGATCATCCTTCTTTCGGCCATGCCATTATCAGCCGTGTATTGGAGGCTCACGGATATACGGTAGGCATAATTGCACAGCCGGACTGGAAGGACGAGGACAGCATCTGCATTCTGGGCAGACCCAGACTTGCTTTTATCATTTCTGCGGGCAATATGGATTCTATGGTAAACCATTATTATGTCTCCAAAAAAAGACGCCCTGCGGATGCCTATACACCCGGTGGTGTAATGGGCAAAAGACCTGATTATGCCACTGTCGTGTATGGCAATATGATCCGAAAGAAATACAAAAACATTCCTGTTATTATAGGCGGGATTGAAGCCAGCCTGCGCAGACTGGCCCATTATGATTATTGGAGCAATTCTCTGAAGCATTCCGTTTTGCTTGACAGTCAGGCGGATTTAATATCCTACGGGATGGGAGAGAAGAGCATTGTGGAAATCGCAGATGCCTTAGACAGCGGCATTTCGGTAAAGGATATTACCTTTATTGCAGGAACCGTATACAAAACCATAGATATTTCTGGAATTTATCACCCCATTTTGCTTCCTTCCTATGATGAAATGAAAGCCGATCCTGCCAAATATGCTAAGAGCTTTGGCATTCAATATCAAAACACGGATGCATTTACTGCCATGACGCTGGCCGAACCGTATCCTAACGGAATATATGTTGTGCAAAACCCGCCTCAAAAGCCTTTAACCACAGAGGAAATGGATGATGTTTATTCTCTTCCCTATATGAGAACCTATCATCCCTCCTATGAAGCCCAGGGCGGTATCCCGGCCATTTCTGAAGTGAAGTTTTCCCTGATCAGCAACAGAGGATGCTTTGGCGGCTGCAGCTTTTGTGCCTTAACCTTCCATCAGGGGAGAATTGTGCAGGTCAGAAGTCATGATTCTATCCTGGAGGAAGCACGGGAAATGACTGCCGACCCTGACTTTAAGGGCTATATCCATGATGTTGGCGGACCTACCGCTAATTTCAGGCATCCCTCCTGTGCAAAACAGCTAAAAAGCGGCGTGTGCAAGAACAGACAGTGCCTTTATCCTTCCCCCTGTTCCAATCTGGATGCCGGCCATGACGATTATTTGGCTTTGCTTCGAAAGCTGCGGGCCCTTCCCGGCGTGAAAAAGGTATTTATTCGCTCAGGAATTCGGTTTGATTATCTGTTGGCAGAAGGAAAGGATGATTTTTTCAGGGAGCTGGTAGAGCATCATGTAAGCGGACAGCTTAAAGTTGCCCCCGAACATATCTCGGATGCGGTTCTCTGCAGAATGGGAAAGCCTCCCAAAAGCGTATATAATAAATTTGTCAAAAAATATTATGAAGTCAATCAGTCCCTGGGGAAAAAGCAGTATCTGGTTCCTTATCTGATGTCCTCCCATCCCGGTTCCTCCTTAAAGGAGGCCGTGGAACTGGCAGAATACCTTCGGGATCTGGGCTATATGCCGGAGCAGGTACAGGATTTTTATCCCACGCCCTCCACCTTATCCACAGTCATGTATTACACGGGCATCGATCCCAGAGACGGGCAGAAAGTATATGTATGCCGAAATCCCCACGAAAAAGCCATGCAGCGGGCGCTTATTCAATATCGCGATCCTGCCAACTATGATCTTGTGTATGAGGCGCTGCAAAAGGCAGGAAGAACGGATTTAATCGGCTACGACAAGAACTGCCTGATCAGACCCAAGGGCGGCGGATACGTTCAAAGGGCCGAAACAAAAAAAGCAGGTAACGGCAAAGCTGCCGGCACCGGTAAGACCGAACAACCCAAAAAGTCGGGAAAGAAGAAGACCATCCGAAATGTTCCTAAGAAAAAGAAAAACAAATAACCGGGAGGAATTACATTGAAAAAAGCAGTAAAAGGAAATTACGGATATATCAGCACCAAGAGAAAGCTTGTCATTTTACGCACGATTCTCTTTTTTGCTATTTCACTGGCGCTGTTTGCGGCAGGGATTCTCACCACCCATACCAGAAAAAATCTGCTGACGGTAGTTGCGGTACTGGGCTGCCTTCCGTCCTGTAAAAGCCTGGTAAATATGATTATATTCATCCGTGCAAGCGGCTGCAGCAGCCGGGCCCGGGAAATGATAAAACCGGTAGAAGGTCATTTAATCGGCATGTATGATATGTATTTTACCTCCTACCAGAAGAATTTTGCATTGAGCCATATGGTGGTAGAGGATCACATTATTCTGGGCTTTACGGAGGATTTAAAATGCGACCTGTCGGGATGCAGGGAGCATCTGGATACCATGCTGAAACAGGCCGGCTTTATGGACATGACCATAACCATTACAAATGATCTTGAAAAATATTGTGAACAGCTTACAAAGCTGAATGAAAAAAATCAGGACTATAATGCCGAAAGAGATGACGAAATACGAATTGCACTTTACGATATTTCCCTATAATTTAGATTTTGCAAAGGACGGGTTATTTTAAATGCGTCAGATTGAGATCAAAGAAAACGAGGCCGGACAAAGACTGGATAAATTTTTACATAAATTTATGCCGCTTGCGCCCGCATCCTTTTTTTATAAGATGCTTCGCAAAAAAAATATTACCTTAAACGGCAAGAAGTCCGAAGGCAAAGAAAAGCTGTCGACGGGAGATCAAATCAGCTTTTTCCTTTCCGATGACACCATAAAAGGATTTCAAAATGCCCCTCCCGCCTTAAATGAATATAAAAAGGCCTATCAGGAGCTTAAAGGGATTTCTCTTATTTATGAGGATGAAAACATTTTGGTTATGAATAAACCCGAAGGAATTTTATCGCAAAAGTCCAGGGAAACGGATATGTCCCTTAATGAATGGATGATCGGTTACCTTCTTTCCTCCGGTACCCTTAATCAGGCACAGCTTGCTACCTTTAAGCCCTCTGTCTGCAACCGCCTTGACCGCAACACCCAAGGTCTGGTCATCGGCTCCAAATCCCTTGCTGGAAGCCGGAAAATGAATGAATTGATTCGTACCAGAACCATTCGGAAATTTTACCGTTTGCTTGTAAAGGGCAGAATCGAAAGGGAAGAAACTCTGGCGGGATATCTGGTAAAGGATGAAAGGTTAAACAGGGTTTGCGTTATGCAGGAAGCCGTATCCGGTCAGGCCTCTTATATTAAAACAAGGTATTATCCTTTGCAGCTTTTAGGGGACAAAACTCTGGTAGAGGCAGAGCTGATCACCGGGAAATCACATCAAATCCGTGCCCATATGGCAAGTATTGCACACCCTTTATTGGGAGACTACAAATACGGCGACCGGGCATGGAATGATATATATAAAAGAAAGTATCAAATAAACAGTCAGATGCTGTATGCATGCAGACTGGAATTCGGGCAAATGAATGAACCCTTTCAGGCTTTAAATGGCCGGGTAATTAATGCCCCTGTTCCCGCAGAATTTCAAAGGCTTTTAAAGCAGTAGCTGCTGATCCATCATAAACATGAGACGATTTCTAAACGGAAAGGCAGGATAAGACATGGCAACATGGAACTCCAGAGGTCTTAGAGGCTCCACCTTGGAGGATCTGATCAATCGAACCAATGAAAAATATCAGGAAAACGGGCTGGCACTGATTCAAAAGATTCCCACTCCCATAACACCTGTCAATATTGACAAGGCTACCCGTCATATCACCCTTGCATATTTTGAACAGAAGAGTACCGTTGATTATATCGGAGCGGTTCAGGGAATACCGGTGTGCTTTGATGCCAAGGAATGTACCGTTGACCGGTTTCCGTTGCAAAACACCCATGAGCATCAGGTGCGTTTTATGGAGCAGTTTGAGAAGCAGGGCGGCGTGGCATTTTTCCTTATTTATTTCAGTCATCGGGATTTGTTTTATTACCTTCCCTTTGAAATGTTCCGCTTTTTCTGGGAAAGGGCTCAAAACGGCGGGCGTAAAAGCTTTTTGTTCGAGGAGCTCAACCCGGAATATGTACTTCCCAAAAAGCACGGAATTTTCGTTCCTTATCTTGATATTCTGCGTAAGGATGTGGAAGAGAGAGAAAGCATTTGACAAAAAAAACAGCATCCTGTATACTAGCAATAGTTTCGCTTGCTAATATGGTAGTGAATTATTACTTTAAATCGCTAAAGTATTTTAAGACATTTATAAAGTCTATGGCCTGTCAGAGCCATGAAAGGAGCTTAAGTATCGTGAAGCAACAGCTGTTACATACTCCCGAAGGCGTCAGAGATATTTATGGAAAGGAATATGCCAGAAAGCTGGGAATAGAAGCGCTGATTCAAAAGCAGTTTAATTTGTACGGATATCAGGACATCCAGACCCCTACCTTTGAATTTTTCGATGTTTTTTCCCGGGAAATTGGAACCACTCCCTCTAAGGACTTATACAAATTCTTTGACAAGGAGGGGAATACTCTGGTGCTTCGTCCTGACTTTACACCGTCCATGGCACGATGCGCCGCCAAATATTTTATGGATGAGGATGTCCCCATTCGCTTTTGCTATGCCGGAAATACCTTTACCAACACCGGAAATCTGCAGGGCAAACTAAAGGAAGTTACCCAGATGGGGGCCGAGCTGATGAACGATGGAAGCGTTGAGGCAGACGGAGAAATGATTGCCATGGCAGTGGAGGCGCTTTCTCTGGCAGGGCTTAAAGAGTTTCAGGTAAGTATCGGGCAGGTAGAATATTTTAAGGGAATTTGCTCCCAAGCAGGGCTTTCGGAGGAAACAGAACTGGAGCTTCGGGATCTGATTTCCGGTAAAAATATTTTCGGAGCCGAGGAGCTTCTCACCGAAAAGGGTGTTCCCGACAAATATAAAAGCATGATCCTGAAAACCTCAGACTGCTTTGGTTCTGTGGAGGTTCTTTCCAAAGCAAAGGAGCTTGACTTAAACGAGCGGTCTTTAAATGCCATATCCCGCCTTGAAAAGCTGTATCAGGTATTGTGCGGCTATGGCGTGGAAAAATATGTCTCCTTTGATCTGGGAATGCTGAGCAAATATAATTATTATACCGGCGTAATTTTTAAGGTATATACCTATGGAGTGGGAGACGCCATTGCCAAGGGCGGAAGATATGACCGTCTTCTCGGATATTTCGGCAAGGAAGCGCCTGCTATCGGTTTCGTTGTGGCAATCGATGATCTGCTTTCGGCGCTTGCTCATCAAAAAGGCACGTTTCCGCCAGAGAAGGAACTTAAAATCCTCAGTTATACCCCTGAGAATTATGAAACCAGGCTTTCGGAGGCCAAAGGACTTCGCAAAAGCGGAATAAAAGTGGCATTGATTCCTGAGAATGGAGAAGGAAAATGAGTGAGGAAAGATATTTAACCTTTGCTCTGGGGAAGGGCAGGCTTGCAAATAAAACACTGGAGCTTTTGGAGCAGATCGGCATTACCTGTGAGGAGATGAAGGATAAAAGCTCCCGAAAGCTGATTTTTGTAAATGAAGATCTAAAGCTGAAATTCTTTTTATCCAAGGGTCCTGATGTACCTACCTATGTGGAATATGGAGCAGCGGATATCGGCGTGGTGGGAAAGGACACCATCATGGAGGAAAACAGAAGAGTTTACGAGGTTCTTGACTTAGGCTTTGGAAAATGCCGTATGTGCGTCTGCGGACCTGCCTCTGCCAGAGAGCTTTTACAGCATCACGAGCGTATCCGTGTGGCAAGTAAATATCCCCTGATTGCCCGGGACTATTTTTACAACAAAAAGCATCAAACCGTAGACATTATCAAGCTGAACGGCTCCGTAGAGCTTGGTCCCATCGTAGGATTGTCGGACGTCATCGTTGATATTGTAGAGACCGGCTCAACGCTTAAGGAAAACGGTCTGGAGGTGTTGGAGGAGATTTGTCCTTTATCCGCCAGAATGATTGTCAATCAGGTAAGCATGCAGATGGAAACCGAAAGAATCAAATCGCTGATTGCAAAGTTAAAGACATTATGTCAGGAAGGAAGTATATAGACATGCGAATTGTTGAATTAACCGAAGAGACAAGAAACAACCTGTTGGAAAAGCTTCTGAAAAGAAGTCCCAACAGCTACGGCCAATATGAGCAGACTGTAAATGAAATCATCAGTCAGGTGCGCGAAAAGCGGGATGAAGCGATTTTTGAGTATACCCGCCGTTTTGACAAATGTGACATCACCAAGGATACCATCCGGGTAACAGATGATGAGATTCAGGAGGCTTACGCTCAGATTGATCCTGCCTTTGTGGAGGTCATGAAGAAATCTGCCGCAAACATAACCGCTTTTCACGAAAAGCAGCTGCACAGCAGCTGGATTATCCCAAAGGAAGACGGAACTATTTTAGGGCAGAAGATCACGCCCATTGAAATATCCGGCGTTTATGTTCCCGGTGGAAAGGCCGCCTATCCCTCCAGTGTGCTTATGAATGTTCTCCCTGCCAGGGTTGCGGGAGTTTCCAGAATTATTATGACCACGCCGCCGGATGCTTCGGGAAAAGTAAATCCCGGAACCTTAGTGGCTGCCCACATAGCAGGCGTAAACGAAATATATAAGGTAGGCGGTGCTCAGGCGATAGCCGCCATGGCCTTCGGAACGGAAATCATCCCCAAGGTGGATAAGATTACCGGCCCCGGAAATATTTTCGTAGCCCTCGCCAAAAAAGCATGCTTCGGCTATGTAAGCATTGATTCCATTGCCGGCCCCAGCGAAATTCTTGTGCTTGCAGACGAGACCGCAACCCCCAGATATGTTGCTGCAGATTTACTGTCTCAGGCAGAGCACGACGAAATGGCCAGCGCTATTTTAATCACTACCAGCAGAGAACTTGCCGAGCAGGTTTCCAAGGAGGCAGATGCCTTTACAGCCCAGCTTTCCCGCAGGGAAATCATTACCAAGTCCCTGGATCATTACGGCTATATTCTGGTAGCAGAGGACATGGAGCAGGCAATTGCCGCCGCCAACGAGATTGCTTCCGAACATTTGGAAATTTTTACTGCCAACCCGTACGAGGTTATGACCAAAATCAAAAATGCGGGTGCAATCTTCTTAGGAGAATATTCCTCCGAGCCGCTGGGCGATTATTTTGCAGGGCCGAACCATATTTTGCCCACCAACGGAACCGCAAGGTTTTTCTCTCCCTTAAATGTGGATGATTTTATGAAGAAGACCAGCATTATTTCCTATTCAAGGGATGCTCTCAGCCAGGTTCACAAGGATATTGAGCTGTTTGCCGAAAAAGAAGGCTTGACTGCTCATGCCAACTCCATTAAAGTAAGATTTGAAAACGAAAAGTAATTTTTGACAGAAAGGCTTAATCATTATGGAACGAAGCGCATCAGTTAACCGCAAAACAAAGGAAACCGACATTTCCGTTGATCTCATGTTAGATGGCACAGGAAAGAGCCATATCGAAACCGGAATCGGCTTTTTTGATCATATGCTGGAAGGCTTTGCCAAGCATGGTTTTTTTGATCTCACCGTACAGCTTAAGGGAGATCTTCATGTGGACGGACATCACAGTGTTGAGGACGCCGGAATTGTACTTGGCACAGCCATTCGTGAAGCCTTAGGAGACAAGGTAGGCATTAAACGCTACGGCTCCTGCATTCTTCCCATGGATGATGCTTTGGCTTTGTGCGCCGTTGATTTATGTGGAAGGCCCTATTTTGATTTTGACTGTCATTTCACTTCCCAGAGGGTAGGAGAGCTGGATACAGAGCTGGTACGGGAATTTTTCTATGCAATATCCTACAGCGCCGGCATGAACCTGCATATTAAAATGCTTTCCGGCATCAACAATCATCACATGATTGAAGCAATGTTTAAGGCTTTTGCCAGAGCTCTTGACGAGGCGGTCACCAAAGACCCAAGAATCAGCGATGTTCTAAGTACCAAGGGAAGCTTATAAACTATTACGATAAAATGCAGAATGAAACAGAAGTTTCAGAAAAGGAATTGCATTCTCATGACTACATACAAAAAATTTATTCCATGTATATACTTAAAGGACAAAAAGGCGGTTGCCGGCTTTCGGGATTACTCCGTAATCAGTGAAGATCCCGCCGAGCTTGCGCGTTTCTATGGAGAAAACAACGCCGATGAGCTTTTGGTGTTTGATTTATCTACGGATGACGCTTCCCACGAGGAAGCCCTGGATACAATTAAGGAAATCTGCAGCCGGGCACAGATCCCTGTGATCGGCGCCGGCAATGTAAAGCGGATGGAGGACATTAAGAAGCTTCTATATGCAGGCTGTATGAAGGCTGCACTGAACTACTCCAAAAAAAGCAATGTTGAAATTACCAAAGAGGTGTCTTTAAAATTCGGCAAAGAAAAAATACTTGCCTGCATTGCAGAGGCACATGAAATTCAGGAAAGCGCCTCACTTTTGGAAGAATTTGTGGATGAGGTTATTCTGATTAACGAAAAGACAATCAAGCAGGCTATGGAGGTTTCGAGGCTTCCCGTAATCGTTACCCTGCCGGAGGTGTCCCTTGATAAGATCATAGAATTGTTGTCCTGTCAGATTATAGCCGGTGTAACAGGTCCCGCAATCAATGCCAACGTAAAGGAGCTAAATGACATCAAGGATTTATGCTCGGGAAATGGTGTGCCCGTGAAAACCTTTGAGCCGAAAATCAAGTGGGCTGAGCTTACCCAAAATTCCGACGGACTGGTACCTGTTGTGGTTCAGGATTACAAAACCCTGCAGGTTCTTATGGTTGCCTATATGGATGAGGAGGCCTATCTGCACACGCTGAAAAGCGGCCGCATGACCTATTACAGCCGCAGCAGACAGCAGCAATGGATTAAAGGTGAGACAAGCGGACATTTCCAGTATGTAAAGGAAATGACCGCAGACTGTGATAATGATACCATCTTGGCAAAGGTTTCCCAGGTAGGGGCTGCCTGCCACACCGGAAGCTACAGCTGCTTTTTCAATGAAATTATGAAGAAAGAATATCAGGAGACCAATCCCCTTATGGTTTTCGAATCCGTTCTTAACATCATCAAGGATCGAAAGGTTCATCCCAAGGAGGGCTCCTATACCAACTATCTGTTTGATAAAGGGATTGATAAAATACTGAAAAAGCTTGGGGAGGAGGCAACAGAAATTGTCATTGCCGCCAAAAACCCTAACGCAAACGAAATCAAATATGAAATTTCCGACTTTTTGTATCATATGATGGTTCTTATGGTGGAAAAGGGCGTTACCTGGGAAGAAATTACGGAAGAGTTGGACAAAAGATAATAAAAAGCAGACATGCACCGCATATTCATTTTATACGGTGCATATTTATGTACTAAAATATTGTGACAAAGCATAAGGAGTTTCATCAATGGGTAAAGTAAAAACAGATAAAAAGCTGGAGCTGATACGCACTATCAGGCTGCAAAACCAGTATAACAGGCAGCTTTTCCGCTCCAGAGAAAATCTTCTTTATTCGGATGAACCGGACAGACGGGGAGAAATATATGGATTGGAGGCCGCCGCATACCCTGCAGGAAATTTACCGCAGACCAGAACGGAACCAGCCAAAGACGGTACGGCAGGGAACATGTTAAAGGGCTTTCGTATCCGCTTTGCGATTGCCATGCTGCTTTTTATTGCATTCGTATATTGTGATGTCAAAAATATTTCCGTATGGGATCAAACCAGCCGCACCCTGCATCAGCTGATTACCGAAAACCAGCAGCTGCCTCAGCTGTTTGAGCCTTAACATAAGAACTGCCGGGTACTTTTTCCGTACATAAAATTGCCCTTGCAAACCGGATTTACATACCCGTATAATAGGGTAGAATAAAAATGGTTTTGAGGTACATTACATGAGAAAGCTTGCGCTGAATGATGAAATTTTAATGCAGGTGGAAAAACCTGTAAGATATATAGGCAATGAAGTAAATGCCGTAATGAAGGACAAGGATCAGATTGCTGTCCGCTTTGCCATGTGTTTTCCCGATGTGTACGAAATCGGCATGTCGCACCTTGGCATCCAGATCATCTATGATATGCTGAACCAGTTTGAGGATGTGTGGTGTGAAAGAGTATATTCTCCATGGGTGGATTTGGATCAGATCATGCGGAAGGAAAATATTCCTCTGTTTGCCTTAGAGTCTCAGAACCCTATCCGCAACTTTGATTTTCTGGGAATCACCATTCAGTATGAAATGTGCTATACCAATATCCTTCAGGTTCTTGATCTTTCCCATATTCCGCTTTTATCAAAGGACCGAAAGGATGATGATCCCATTGTGATCGGCGGCGGCCCCTGCACCTACAATCCGGAGCCTATCTGCGATTTCTTTGACTTGTTTTATATCGGTGAGGCAGAAACCAGATATCGGGAGCTTTTGGATTTGTATAAAGAGTGCAAAGCGCAGAAGCTGGGCAGAAAGGAATTTTTAAAGCGTGCTGCAAATATTCCCGGGATGTATGTTCCTTCCCTTTATGAGGTGACTTATAATGAGGACGGAACCATCAGGGAACGTATTCCGCTTGCAGATAATCTTCCCATGACCATTGTGAAAGAGATGGTGGCAAATGTTTCCCATACTTATTATCCCGAAAAGCCCATCGTTCCCTTTATCAAGGTAACCCAGGACCGTGTGGTTCTGGAAATCCAAAGGGGCTGTATCCGCGGCTGCCGTTTTTGTCAGGCGGGCCAGCTGTACCGTCCCGTTCGTGAACGAAGCCTTGAAATGCTTCAGGATTATGCTGTTAAAATGCTGGATAATACGGGACATGAGGAGATTTCCTTAAGCTCCTTAAGCTCCAGTGATTATTCCCGGCTCCCTGAGTTTTTGGATTTTTTAATTGCCAAATGTGGAGAAAAGAAAATTAACATTTCCCTTCCCTCACTTCGTATAGACGCTTTTTCATTGGACGTAATGAGCAAGGTGCAGGATGTAAAGAAAAGCAGTCTGACCTTTGCGCCGGAGGCGGGAAGCCAGAGACTCCGTAATGTCATCAATAAAGGATTGACGGAAGAGGTTATCCTTAACGGCGCCCATCTTGCCTTTGAAGGCGGCTGGACCAGAGTAAAGCTTTACTTTATGCTGGGACTTCCTATGGAAACCGAGGAGGATATCAGAGGCATTGCCGAGCTGTGTAATAAAATTGCGGCGGAATTTTATGAGACTGTTCCAAAGGAAAAGCGGACAGGCAGGGTACAGATTGTTGCCAGCACCTCCTTCTTTATTCCCAAGCCCTTTACCCCTTTTCAATGGGCTACCCAGTGTACCAAGGAGGAATTTCTTGAGAAAGCATATCTGACCCGGTCGGCCATTGCAGGCCAGCTGAACCAAAAGAGCATCAAATATAACTGGCACGAGGCGGATGTCAGCGTGTTGGAGGGTATCCTTGCAAGGGGTGACAGACGCTTAAATCAGGTGATTTTAAAGGCCTATCAAAAGGGCTGTATTTACGATGCGTGGAGCGAATATTATAAAAATGATACCTGGCTGCAAACCTTTGACGAATGCGGCATTGATCCTTCCTTCTATACCACCAGGGCCAGAGCCGACGATGAGATTTTCCCCTGGGATTTTCTGGACTGCGGCGTAACCAAACAGTTTTTGTTAAAAGAGTGGCACAACGCCCAGAAAGAAGTTGTTACCCCCAACTGCCGGATGCAGTGCAACGCCTGCGGAGCGGCCCGCTTTCAAACCGGTGTATGCCTTGAAAAAAAGGAGGAACAGCTGTCATGAAGGTGAGAATTAAATTTTCCAAATACGGCGCTTTAAAATTTATTGGTCATTTGGATGTTATGCGCTATTTTCAAAAGGCTAACCGGCGCGCCGGTATTGATATTGCTTACACGGAGGGCTTTAGCCCCCATCAGATTATGTCTTTTGCTTCCCCCTTATCGGTAGGGCATACCAGCGAGGGAGAATATTTTGATATCGAAGTGAATACCTTTACCGGCGAAGACGATATGCAGCAAAGACTGCAGGCTGTTATGGTGGAGGGAATTGATGTTTTGAAGGTAAAGCTGCTTTCCGAGGGAGAGGGAAATGCCATGGCCAGCGTTGCTGCAGCTTCCTATCTTGTATCCTTTCGGGATGAAAGCATTTTACCGGCAGGATGGCAGGATGCGCTTCTTCGGTTCTATAATCAGCCCCTTATTCCGGTAATCAAGGAAACCAAAAAGGGGGAAAAGGAGATTAATCTGAAGGAAAGCATTTATGATCTGCAAATTCGCCCGGGGATTCTCCATAAAGGGCAGGAGAGAGCAGCCGAGACAGAAATTTATCTTCTTTTAAACGCCAGCAGCGGCGGCAATATCAAGCCCGCATTTGTGCTGGAAACTTTTTTTAAAACAATGGATTATGAACTTCCGCCCTTTGCCATGCTGGTACATCGGCTGGATACCTTCCGTAATCTTGGAACAGAAGAGGAAAGGAAGCTGGTGCCGCTGATATGGGAAAAATAATTATTTCGGAAGTATGGGACAAATTATTTTTGTTTTTAATGGATGAGAAAAATCATCCCCAGCTTATCAAAGCCCTTCCTGCCGGTCAGACTAATTCAATAGGAAATATTTATGTAGGAAAAGTCAGCCAGGTAGTGCCCGGCATTTCAGGCGCCTTTGTATCCATCAGCAGCAGCGAAAAGGTCTTTTTGCCCTTTCATGAGTGTGATGAGGATCTGCATCAGGGAGATGAGCTTCTGGTTCAAATTAAAAGTCCTGCCGTTAAGACCAAGCTGCCGGGAGCCTCCGCAAAGCTGTGTTTGACCGGAAGATACTGCGTCTGCCATCTAAGCGGGCATGGAATAACCTGTTCCAAAAGGCTGTCCTCCGAACAGGCTAAGGAGCTGAAACAGGCCGTCTCCCAGGCAGACATTCCGGGGAAAAAGAATTATCAGTTTACTGTCAGAACCAATGTGGGAATGCTTACAGACATGGAACCCCTTTTTCAGGAAATGAGACAGTTTATTCAAATTCTGGATGACCTGCAGCAAAACGGCTGCCACCGTACCATATACAGCTGTCTGTACCGCACAGAGCCCGAGACGGTTAAGGCGGTCAACGATATTCCTCTAAATCAATATGACGAAATCGTAACGGATTTTCCGGCGGTTTATGAAGAACTTTCCGGCTTTCTTCCGTCTGAAAGCCTTCGGCTGTATCAGGATTCGCTTCTCCCTCTTGCCAAGCTGTACAGTCTGGAAACTCATTTAAAGCAGGCGCTTGCCAAAACCGTATGGCTCCCTTCAGGCGGCTATCTGGTGATTGAGCCTACCGAAGCAATGACGGTAATTGACGTTAATTCCGGCAAAGGAAGCAATCTCAAAAACGCTGCGAAGCATAACCTGTATCTAAAAACGAATTTAGAGGCAGCAAAGGAGATCGCCAGACAGCTCCGCCTCCGCAATCTATCGGGTATGATTATGGTGGATTTCATCAATATGGAACAGGAGGAAGATAATCAGAAGCTTTTATTACTGTTCGCTGAATGGCTGAGCACAGATCCTGTAAAGACAAGGCTGGTGGACATGACTGCTCTGGGAATTGTTGAAATCACGAGGAAGAAGGAGAGCAGTCCTTTATGTGATATTTTGAAAAAAGACCAAAACGGAAAATTTGTAAGTAGAAATCAATGAGGAAATTGTGAAAGCGTCAGGACAAGAGGAATGAAACAAAAGTCATATCAAACCCATATCATATGCATCATAAAAGGCTTACTTATATCTATTTTCTGCACAGTTATGCTCTGTGGCTGCGGGAAGGAAGCGGTAGAAGAAAATTCCGCGAACACCGCTATCCTTGACGACGCCCAGATCGCTTCCCCAAGTCCGGCTCCCACCGGGCAGCCAGATGACGGCTATCAGGAAGCCTATTGGAAACCGGATCTTTTTGAAAATGAATATGTGGATGCCATCCGGGAAAAAGGCGACTATGACGAAAATTATGTTTCCCACACCTACGAAGCTGATTTTGACGGCGACGGAGGCAAAGAGGCCTTTGTTATCATTGGAAAGGCTTCCGATTATTTTTACGGTGATATCTGGTTTGTTGACAGCCATAAAACACCCGTTCTTTTGGAAAAATTATCACGTATCACTGAAACGCAGCAATACATTAAAGAAGGGAAACAAATCTATTTCTTCTTTACACATGATATCGGAATTCCCTATGTAACGGATGTGTATACGGTTGAAAACGGCAGGGCTGTAATGGCCATAGATGATGATACAGTCAAATATGTAGATGATTATGGGCAGGTTCTTGTAACGCAAAGCGCCTATGACCATTTTTACGAGGAAAACCTGCAAACCGGAAACGTTATGTACTACGGCCATACCTGGAAAGAATATCCGTTTATTTTTGAAAACGGAAAATTGACAGAAATCGGCGCACATGAAATTACCCGGCAGGAAGCCGCCGAAATATCATCTTTTCCTGCCGAGGTAGAAGAAATGCTGCAGGGTGATGAAATCAATAAGGTTGCAGGCACTCAATTTATTTTGCGTGATAACGGCGAATTGAATATTAATATTGCATATCAGGACACATCAGACGAAGATAGCATCTTTATACTTTTTCAAAATGCGACCTGTACGTTAGATGAAAATAATCAATGGATTTTAACAGATCAAAATGACGGCACCTATCTGATTCAATTTAGCACAAACAGTCATTGGGAATTTCGTGACGGATTAAAAGAGGAAAATTTGGAATGAAAAAACATCAGCTATTGATTATATTGGCCTTCTGCACAGTTATGCTCTGTGGCTGCGGGAAGGAAGCGACAGAAGAGAAATCCAAAATCACAGCAAAATTTAGCAAAATTTCTTGACAAGACATTCGCCTGATGCTA
>CAYMUW010000016.1:0-63811 GCA_964393865.1 uncultured Lachnospiraceae bacterium | reverse complement strand
CAAAATCACAGCAAAATTTAGCAAAATTTCTTGACAAGACATTCGCCTGATGCTATAGTATATGAGTATGCCGCATAACGAGGCCTAAGTGCGCACTTTTGCGCCGCCACAGTTAGCGAGAAACATCAGTGATACTGATGAGAAGGAGGTATCCCATATGTACGCAATCATTGCAACAGGTGGAAAACAGTATAAGGTTTCCGAGGGTGATGTAATCAAGGTTGAAAAGCTTGATGTTGAGCCCGGAGCAACTGTGACATTTGATCAGGTTATCGCCGTAAGCGATAAGGAGCTTAAGGTTGCCGGTGATGTAAAGGATGCAAGTGTAACTGCAACTGTTATGGAACAGGGCAGATATCGCAAGGTTATCGTTTACAAGTATAAGAGAAAAACCGGTTATCACAAGAAAAACGGTCACAGACAAGCATACACACAGGTTAAGATTGATAAGATCAACGCATAAAGGTATGCTCAAAGAAATATGACAACCATAACGATTAAAAAATCCAAAAATGGGAACTATAAGCAGATGACCTGTTCAGGTCATGCAGACTATGCCGATTCCGGCGAAGATATTGTCTGTGCTGCCATATCCGTACTTGTTATCAATACTATCAATTCTCTTGAAACATTGACTGAGACTATGATGCAGGTAGATACCGATGAAAATTCCGGAAAGATTGATGTACGGTTTTCAGAGGATTTGAAAGAGGACGGCAGACTTCTTATGGATTCACTGGTGCTTGGATTACAAGGCGTTGCCGAGGAATACGGCAAAAGTTATGTAGAACTCAAATTCAAGGAGGTGTAAACCATGTTAAAGCTAAACCTTCAATTTTTTGCTCATAAAAAAGGTGTTGGTTCTACCAAGAACGGTAGGGATTCCGAATCCAAGAGACTTGGTGCAAAGAGAGCTGACGGTCAGTTTGTTAAAGCCGGAAACATTTTATACAGACAGCGTGGAACAAAGATCCATCCCGGTATTAACGTAGGACGCGGCGGTGATGATACATTATTCGCATTGGTCGATGGTGTACTTAGATTCGAAAGAGTAGGAAGAGACAAAAAGCAGGCTTCCGTATATCCGGTAGAGAAATAGTACGAATTATGCTTGGGCTTCAAACATCCTGTTTGTTTGAAGCCTTTTTTAAAATTGTAAGGAAATGAAATTCCACTTTGTGAAAGGATAGCATCATGTTTGCAGACAGAGCGAGAATATATGTACGCAGCGGAAAAGGCGGAGACGGACATGTTTCCTTCCGTCGTGAAAAATATGTACCTAACGGCGGCCCGGACGGCGGGGACGGCGGTAATGGCGGCAGCGTAATTTTTGAAGTGGATGACGGATTAAACACCCTCACCGATTATCGTCATGTAAGAAAATATCATGCCGAAGACGGGGAAAACGGCGGCAAACGCAATTGCCGCGGCAAAAACGGCGGTGATTTGATCTTGAAGGTTCCCGAGGGAACGGTAATTAAAGAAGCCGAAAGCGGCAAAATCATTGCCGATATGTCAGGTGAAAACAGGCGCTTTGTGCTTCTAAAGGGCGGACATGGCGGCAACGGAAATCAGCATTACGCCACAAGCACCATGCAGGCGCCCAAATACGCGCAGCCTGGGCAGCCTGCCCGCGAGCTGGAGCTTTTAATGGAGCTTAAGGTCATTGCCGATGTAGGGCTGGTAGGTTTCCCCAACGTGGGTAAATCCACTTTTTTAACACAGGTATCCAATGCCAGACCGAAAGTGGCCAATTATCACTTTACCACCTTAAATCCTCATTTGGGTGTGGTGGATATTCCCGACGCAAAGGGCTTTGTAATTGCAGATATTCCGGGACTGATCGAAGGTGCCTCGGAAGGCGTTGGACTGGGCTTTGAATTTCTTCGCCATATCGAAAGAACCAAGGTAATTATTCACATTGTGGACGCTGCTTCCAGCGAGGGGCGGGATCCCGTTAGGGACATCTACGCCATCAATAAGGAATTGGAGACCTATAACCCGGATATTGCCAGACGGCCTCAGGTAATTGCCGCCAACAAAATAGATATGATCTTTTCCGGGGACGGAAATGATCCGGTGCAAAAACTAAAGGACGAGTTTGAGCCAAAGGGCATTAGGGTATTTCCTATTTCGGCAATCAGCGGAAAAGGGATCAGACAGCTTCTTTATCATGTCAGAGAAATGCTGGATGCAGTTCCTGACAAACCGGTAATATTCGAGCAGGAATTTTATCCCGAATATATGCTCGGAGGCACCAACGAACCTTACACTGTCATCTACGATGAAGATGCTGATGAGTATGTGGTAGAAGGACCAAGAATTGAAAAAATGCTTGGATATACCAATCTGGAATCCGAAAAGGGATTTACCTTCTTCCAGAATTTTCTGAAATTAAACGGAATTTTGGAACAGCTGGAGGAACTTGGAATTCAGGAAGGCGATACCGTTCGAATGTACGGCTTATCCTTTGATTACTATAAATAGAGGAGAATGTTATGACCAGTAAACAACGTGCCTATTTAAAAGGTCTGGCAATGAATATAGAGCCGGTTTTTCAAATCGGAAAAGCCTCGCTTACTCCTGAGGTGACTCATGCAGTCAACGAAGCGTTCAATACCAGAGAACTGATTAAAGTTGCGGTACTGAAAAACTGTATGGATGATCCGAAAGAAATTGCCGCCATGCTGGCAGATCGAACCGGTTCTCAGGTAGTACAGGTTATCGGGAAAAAAATTGTATTGTACAAGGAAAATAAAGATCATAAAAAGATAGAGCTTCCCACATAGGGAATGTAAAGAGGTAATTATGGGAAAGAAAATCGGTATTATGGGCGGAACTTTTAATCCCATTCATTTTGGCCATTTACTTTTGGCTGAACAGGCAGCTGACACTTTTGGACTGGACGAGGTTCTTTTTATCCCCAGCGGTAATCCTTATATGAAAAACACAGCTTCGGTTCTTGACGGAAAAGTCAGAGCCGAAATGACAGCTCTTGCGCTTGAAAATCATCCTGCTTTTCATATGAGTACTATGGAAATCGAAAAAGAAGGAGCTACCTATACCTGTGAAACTCTTTTAACCCTTCGCAGAGAAAATCCTGATAATACTTATTACTTTATTATGGGAGCGGACAACCTCCTGATTATGGAAACATGGAAAAATCCTGAAATCATACTGCAAAACTGTATTGTTGTCGTCTCTGTAAGAGGAACCGGCACAGAAGACCGGCTGCAGAGAATTGCATCTCATCTGATTTATGAATATCAGGCAGACGTTCGGATTCTTCCCGCCAGATTTATTGATCTTTCTTCCTCTGAAATTAGGAGCCGGGCAGCCTCCGGAAAATCTATCCGCTATATGCTCCCCGACAAGCTAATAGATTACATTGATAAAAATCAACTGTATCGGGAAAAATCAGATAGGGAGTAACTGTATGAAAGCTGCTGACATCAAAAAAATCAGAAAAAAAATGGAAAAATCTCTTGACCCCAAACGCTTTGAGCACACTCTGGGGGTGGCCTATACCGCATGCAGTCTTGCAATGTGCTACGATACCGATTTAAGCAAAGCTATGACGGCAGGACTTTTGCACGACTGCGCAAAGTGTATCAGTGACGAAAAGATGATTTCCATATGTGAAAAGCATAATATTCTCATCAATGAAGTGGAAAGAAAAAATCCTTTTCTTCTTCACGCAAAGGTGGGAAGCTATATGGCCATGAAGCAGTTCAACATCCATGATCAGGACATTATCAATGCCATATTAAACCATACCACCGCAAGACCGGGAATGTCACAGCTGGAAAAAATTATCTATATTGCGGATTATATTGAACCGGGCAGAAAGCAGGCGCCTAATCTTATCCAGATACGAAAGCTTGCTTTTCAGAATCTTGATCTGGCGCTCATTCGTATTTTGGAGGATACGCTTCATTATTTAAAGAGCATCAACGCTCCTATAGACATTATGACACAAAAAACCTATGATTTTTATTGCGCAGAGAAAACTGTGTAAAAAACATTTTTCTAAATGCAGGCGCAGAAACGGAGGAATAATATGACAGAGATTACGGCAGCAAACCGTCTATCTGCGGATTCCATAAAGGAAATGGCCGGGAAAGCCATCCTTGCGCTGGAAGAGAAGAAGGCAGAAGACATAAGAGTAATCGATATTAGCCAGGTTTCCGTAATTGCCGATTATTTCATTATTGCAAACGGAACCAATATCAGCCAAATTCAGGCGATGGCAGACGAAGTGGAAGAGTGTCTTCACAGGGCAGGATATCCCATTAAACAGAAGGAAGGTTATGCCCATGCCAACTGGGTGCTTCTGGATTTCGGAGATATCATTGTTCATATTTTTGACAAAGAAAACCGCTTGTTTTATGATCTGGAACGTATCTGGAGAGATGGAACATTGATCGATCCTGACGAATTAAAATGATCGTCGTTATCTTAATGAAGAATATATTATGAAGGTATGTATTTATGAAGATATATAATAAAAGGAATCAGATTTTACTTCTGGTTCCTTTTATCATATATTATCGTTTAACTTCTTGTTTTTTCTGTTCCGCCGGCGTACATATAGAAAGTAATCAAATACAGGCCGCAGATACCTACAATTGCATAGATGATTCTTGACAACCAGGACATGTTTCCAAAGATGAAAGCCACCAAATCAAATCCGAAAAATCCAATCAATCCCCAGTTGACAGCACCTATAATGGCAATGGTAAGTGCGATACAGTCCAAACATTTATTATTCATAATATCCACCTCCCAATATTCATTTTAAAGCCGTTTATAAGCTTTCAGTTTTATTTTTAACCAATTGCAAAAAAATATACCTACCTGAGTTAAGTTGACAATAACTTTGTTTTTGAGTATAATCGTATACAAATAATTTTGAGGAGGATAAAATTATGAAAAATTTAAAAAAGGTAATGAGCTGCATGCTTGCAGCAGCAATGACCATGTCATTACTTGCAGGCTGTGGCAGTTCTGACAATGCAGCTGCTGACAGTGACGCACAAGCAGAAACAACAACTGACGGCGCTGAAACAGCAGACAGTACTGAAGCAGCAGATGGCGCTGTTTTCAAAATCGGTGCAATCGGTCCTGCTACCGGCGGTGCAGCAGTATATGGTATTGCGGTACAGAACGGTGCAGAGCTTGCCGTTAAGGAAATCAACGCTGCAGGCGGTATCAACGGCATTCAGATCGAATACAACTTCCAGGATGATGAGTGCGATAACGAGAAATCCGTAAATGCATATAACATCTTAAAGGACTGGGGTATGCAGATGCTGGTGGGAACTACAACAAGCGGATGCTGTATTGCAGTAGCAGCAGAGTCATCCAACGATAACATGTTCCAGATCACACCTTCAGGATCTTCCGTTGACTGTATTTCAGGCAATGACAATGTTTATCAGGTATGCTTTACAGACCCTAACCAGGGTATTGGTGCAGCTACTTATATCGGAACAAACGGTGTAGCCTCTAAGGTTGCAGTTATCTATGACAGCTCCGATGTTTACTCATCAGGTATTTATGAGAAATTTGCACAGGAAGCAGCAAACCAGCCTTTTGAAATCGTATCTGCAGAAGCATTTACAGCAGATAATAAGACCGATTTCTCCGTACAGCTTCAGAAGGCAAAGGATGCAGGTGCAGAGCTTATATTCCTTCCTATTTATTATACTGAGGCTTCCTTAATTCTTAAACAGGCAGACAGCATGGGATATGCTCCCAAGTTCTTTGGATGCGACGGTCTTGACGGTATTCTTAGTGTTGAAAACTTTGACACTGCACTTGCTGAAGGCGTTATGCTTTTGACACCTTTCGCAGCTGATGCAGAGGATGATGCAACCAAAGCATTTGTAAGTGCTTATGAAGCAACTTACGGTGAAACACCTAACCAGTTTGCAGCTGATGCATATGATGCGGTTTATATTATTAAGGCTGCTATTGAAAAGAGCGGTGCAATACCTGCAGACAGCGTATCTGATATCTGCGAAAAGCTGAAAGGTGCTATGGCTGAAATTTCTGTTGACGGTCTTACCGGCGAAGCAATGACATGGGATGCTGACGGTGCAGTAAACAAGGCTCCCAAGGCTATGGAAATTGTTGACGGCAACTATTCATTGATCCAGTAAAACAGTAACACGGTTTACCATATTTTAAAGTAACCAATGGGGGTTGCATAGATCATGCAGCCCCTATTTCCTTGTAAGTTTAAATACTTGCAAGTACCATTGTTTATCTGCTATACTTAATAGACAAATTTTACACAGAGGTGTCTTTTATGAGTTTTATATCCTATTTAATTAACGGAATAAGTTTAGGAAGCGTGTATGCTATTATTGCGCTTGGCTACACTATGGTATACGGAATTGCCAAAATGCTTAATTTTGCCCATGGAGATGTTATTATGGTAGGCAGCTATGCCATATTCTTCGCAGTCAGTATGCAGGGACTTCCTCCCTTTTTAGGAATTCTTTTAGCGGTAGTGCTTTGTACATTGCTGGGAATTACCATTGAATACATAGCGTACAGACCATTAAGACAGGCTGCATCTTCTCTGGCGGTTCTGATTACAGCTATTGGCGTAAGCTATCTTCTGCAAAATCTTGCGCTGCTTATTTTTGGTGCAAACACAAAGGCTTTTTCCTCTGTAGTGACAATACCATCTATTAAACTTGCAGATGGTCAGATCAACATAACCGGAGAAACCATTGTAACGATTATTTCCTGTATTATCATTATGATAGGACTTACTCTGTTTATCAATAAAACCAAGGCAGGACAGGCCATGCTGGCCGTATCGGAGGATAAAGGAGCTGCACAGCTTATGGGCATTAACGTAAACGGAACCATATCCCTTACCTTTGCTATCGGATCGGCGCTTGCCGCCATTGCAGGTATGCTGCTTTGTTCCGCTTATCCGTCCCTGACTCCCTATACCGGCTCCATGCCCGGTATTAAGGCCTTTGTAGCTGCGGTATTCGGAGGTATCGGTTCCATTCCCGGAGCTCTCATCGGAGGATTGGTACTTGGTATTATAGAAATTCTGGGCAAGGCGTATATATCTTCCCAGATGGCAGATGCCATAGTATTTTTGGTTCTGATCATCATCCTTCTTGTAAAACCTACGGGTATTCTTGGCAAGAAAATTCAGGAAAAGGTATAAGGAGGGGATGACAGTGAAAAAGTTACATATCAGAAAAAATTTAAAGGACAATCTCATCACCTACGGTATTGTGATTATTGCATATATCATTGTACAGATTATGGTAAGCAGCGGAAACATGTCGAGCCTTATGCAGGGACTTCTTGTTCCGCTGTGCGTATATGTTATTCTGGCAGTATCCTTAAATCTTACAGTGGGCATTCTGGGTGAATTAAGTCTTGGCCATGCCGGATTTATGTGTGTAGGTGCCTTTACCGGTGCATTTTTCTCCAAATGTATGGAGGATGTAATTACCGTAGGACTCTTACGTTTTATCTTAGCCATTTTAATCGGCGGTATCAGCGCAGCCGTCATCGGCTTTTTGATTGGCATGCCTGTACTTCGCCTGAAGGGAGATTATCTGGCTATTGTAACTCTTGCTTTTGGTGAAATTATCAAAAACATTGTTAATGTTTTATATATAGGGAAGGACAGTAACGGCCTGCATTTTTCCATGAAGGATTCCTTATCACTCGGACTGGAAGAGGATGGAAAGGTTATCATTAACGGTGCGCAGGGAATTACCGGAACGCCTAAGGATTCTACTTTTACCATAGGTGTTATCCTTATTATTATCACATTGATAATTGTTCTTAATCTGATCCATTCCAGAGACGGGCGTGCAATTATGGCAATTCGTGATAACCTGATTGCAGCAGAATCTATTGGTATCAATATTACCAAATACAAGCTGATGGCCTTTTCCATTTCCGCATCCCTTGCAGGAATAGCAGGAGTGCTTTACTCCCACAATCTCAACAGCTTAATGGCTACGCCCAAAAACTTCGGTTACAATATGTCCATTATGATACTGGTATTTGTGGTTTTAGGAGGCATAGGCAATATCCGCGGTTCCATCATATCCGCAGTTGTGCTTACCCTGCTTCCCGAGCTTCTCAGAGGCCTTAGCAACTATCGTATGTTGATTTATGCTATTGTGCTCATTGTAATGATGCTCTTTAACTGGAGTCCCAAGCTGGTGGAACTCCGTAAGCGATTTTCGCCCAGGCGGCTATTAAACAGAACCAGGGAGGTGCAATAATATGGCAGCTTTATTAGAGGTTAAAAATCTGGGTATCTCCTTTGGCGGCCTTCGTGCGGTAGACGATTTTAATGTATCTATCAAGAAGGGACAGCTCTATGGCCTGATCGGCCCCAACGGCGCCGGAAAAACCACTGTATTTAATCTGCTTACAGGCGTTTATAAGCCCAACGAAGGTATTATCAAGCTTGACGGTGTTAATATCACAGGATTAAAGACCATAGAAATCAACAAAGCGGGAATTGCAAGAACATTCCAAAATATTCGACTTTTTAAAGAACTTACCGTACTTGACAATGTAAAAGCCGGCCTCCACAATCATTATAAATATTCCACTTTTGAAGGCATTTTCAGGCTGCCCGGATATTTTAAAACAGAGAAGGAAATGAACGAGAGGGCAATGGAGCTTTTAAAGGTATTTGAATTGGACAGAGAAGCAAACCTTCTTGCTTCCAACCTTCCTTACGGAAAGCAACGCAAGCTTGAGATTGCAAGAGCGCTTGCCACAGAGCCGAAGCTCCTTCTTTTGGATGAACCGGCAGCCGGCATGAACCCTAACGAAACCATTGAACTAATGAATACCATCCGTTCCGTTCGCGATAACTTTGATATGACAATTTTGTTGATTGAGCATGATATGAAGCTTGTATCCGGTATCTGCGAGGAGCTTACGGTTCTTAATTTCGGACGTATTCTGGCTCAGGGACAAACCAGTACGGTTCTCAATGATCCTCAGGTTATCACCGCATATATTGGCGAGTAATCAGAGTGAAAAAACGGAGGAATTAAGCTATGGCAATGCTTGAAATAAAAGATTTAGAAGTTTATTACGGAATGATACAGGCCATTAAAGGAGTATCCTTTGAGGTAAACGAAGGAGAGGTTATTGCTCTGATCGGTGCAAACGGTGCCGGAAAAACCACTATTTTGCATACAATCACAGGCCTTTTAGAGCCCAAAAAGGGATCTGTCGTTTTTGATGGAAATGACATTACTAAAATTCCCGCCCATAAAATTGTTTCTATGGGAATGGCTCATGTGCCGGAGGGGCGTCGTGTCTTTGCCAACCTTTCTGTATACCAGAATTTGAAAATGGGCGCATATACCCGCAAGGATAAGCAGGAGATTGAGGAGACCCTTAAGACGGTCTACAAACGCTTTCCCCGTCTGGAAGAACGTCAAAATCAGCTGGCCGGAACCTTAAGCGGCGGTGAGCAGCAGATGCTTGCTATGGGAAGGGCGTTAATGTCTCATCCCCGTATTCTTCTTATGGATGAGCCTTCCATGGGGCTGTCACCCATCTTTGTCAATGAAATTTTTGATATTATTAAAGAAGTAAGTGCCAGCGGAACAACGGTTCTTTTGGTTGAACAAAATGCTAAAAAGGCACTTTCCATATCAGACAGAGGCTATGTTCTTGAAACGGGCAGAATTGTTTTGGAAGGTAACTCCAAAGATCTGCTTAATAACGATTCCATTAAAAAGGCATATTTAGGTGAATAAACTAATAATATTCAGCAAGATAAAAATTGTAAGATGGGGGTATGCATTATGAAGGACAAAATCGTGATTACAATAGCCAGACAATACGGAAGCGGTGGTCGCACTATCGGAAAAATGTTGTCTGAACGGCTGGAAATTCACTATTATGACAAGGAGCTGTTAAGACTTGCTTCCGAGGATAGCGGAATTAACGAAGCCTTGTTTGAAAATGCCGATGAAAAGCTTAAAAGCACAAAATTATTCAAAATTGCCCACAGCGTTTATCATGGTGAATTAATTCCCCCTGAAAGTGATGATTTTGTTTCCACCCAAAATCTGTTTAACTATCAGGCTAAGATTATCAAACGTCTGGCAGAAGAGGAGTCTTGCGTGATTGTCGGCCGATGTGCCGATTTTATCCTGAAGGACTATGACAATGTGCTCAGTGTATTTATTCATGCACCTCATGAATACTGCATGAATCAGGCTGCAAAGAAGCACAGCATGACCTCTAAGGAGCTTGAGCGCTTCATTTTGAAAACAGACAAGCATAAGGCAGAATACTATAAATATTACACCGGAAGAGTGTGGACGGATGCCAGAAATTATGATCTGTGCCTGGACAGTTCAAAGCTTGGATATGACAGATGCGTAGATGAAATTATTTCATACATGAATGTAAGGTTTAGCTAATTCTATCACATAAAAGCAGCGTTGGTTTACATAAGTAAATTATGTAAACCAACGCTTATTTTTTAATTATAAAAATATCTAATTATCTAATTATTTAAATATCTAATTATTTAATTTATCTAAATTAATGAAAAAGTCTAAACACACCAAATACCTTTCCCAAAATCTGACAATCATCTACAATAATCGGCTCCATGGTGTCATTTTCAGGCTGAAGACGAATGTGCCCATCCTCCTTGTAATAAGTTTTTACCGTAGCAGAATCATCAATCAGAGCAACAACCATATCGCCGTTTCTGGCAGTATTGCAGGAATTTACAAAAATCTGATCGCCACTGAAAATTCCAGCGTTAATCATGGAATCTCCCTTAACATTCAAAATAAAAGACTCGCCATGCGGAATGATTTCTGCAGGAACAGGAAAATAGCTTTCGATGTTTTCCTCTGCAAGAATAGGAGAGCCGGCAGCCACACGTCCAACTACGGGAAGACTGACCATCTCTGTACGAACCATCTGAAAACTATCATCACAAATCTCAATCGCACGGGGCTTCGTAGGGTCCCTTCTGATATATCCGTTCTTCTCCAGAGTCTCCAGATGAGAATGAACAGAAGATGTGGATTTTAAATTTACCGCCTCACAAATTTCTCTGACCGCAGGCGGATAACCTCTATTTAATATTTCTTCCTTAATATAATCAAGTATTTCCTGTTGTTTTGCGCTGATTTTTCCGTATCCCATGAAATTCCTCCCTGATATGCTTTATTTGATTAAATTATATCATAGCAAACTGTAAAAAGCAAACGTATATTCCAAATATTTGTTCGATTTTTTTGTTTCAAACTATTGACATCAGAATGTTTGTTCGATATAATGCAAATATAAGAACAAATGTTTGCAACGTTTGTTCGGCAAATGTTATAATACGGAGGATTATCATCATGAATGCATCTGTAAGCGAACGCCGAATTAGAAATAATCGCATGAGGAGAAGCCGTGAATTGAGGCACCGCTTCTTAACATGTATTTTTACCTTTGTCTTAGCAGTCGGCTTTTCTTTCCTGTTCTTTGGTTTTAGAACCAAAGCCCAGGGCAATGATGAGGATATTTTATACAAATATTACAAGAGTGTAGTAGTAGAAGCAGGAGACACCCTGTGGGACTACGCAGATGAATATGGTACTAAAGAATATTATGACAGCCATCAGGATTATATTAATGAGGTTATGCAGATGAACGGACTGTATGATGACCAGATTACGGAAGGACAGCACATTGTGCTTCCTTATTACAGCCCGGAGTTTATGTAAATGCCTGACTATTTTTCTCTAAGCTGAACCGCTTTAGCCGCCTTTCTGCGTCTTGCATCCTCCTGTGCAGCATAATGCTTACGGGTTGTGTTTACATCCTTATGTCCAAGCACATCCGCCACAAGATAAATATCACCGGTTTCCTGATACAATGCAGTACCATAGGTGCTGCGAAGCTTATGAGGGGTTATTTTCTTTAATCCGGTTACGGTTGATGCATATTTTTTTACAAGATTTTCCACGGCCCTCACTGTTATTCTACGGTTTTGCATGGACAAAAACAATGCATCCTCATGTCCCTCCAACGGTATGATATGATGTCTTTTTTCCAGATAATCATGAAGTGCGTCCGCAACCTCATCACCAAAATAAACAACAGTTTCATAACCGCCTTTTCGTCTTATTTTAATTCCGTTATTTTTAAAATCCACATCATTGATATCAAGCCCTACACACTCTGAAACACGGATACCGGTTCCGAGAAGAAGCGTTAGCAGCGCCACATCGCGGATTTTAGTCTTATTATGATATTTTAACTGGTTTTTGGTAAGTTTATCGCCTTCCTCAACCTGATCCAGCAGAATTGCAACCTCATCCGCATCCAGACGCACAATTTCCTTCTCATGCTGTTTAGGCAGGGGAACAAGCGCCGCCGGATTTGTTTGTATCAATTCTGCACAGAAGAAATAATTGTAAAAACTTTTTAGTGTTGAAAGCTTTCTTTTTTTTCCACGCTCATTATTACTATATTCCTTGCCATCCTTAATATAGTAACTAATGTAATCCATATACTCCTCAATATCCTCACGGCTGATCTGATCAAGAACAGAAATAGGAAATTCCGTGATTTCCTTCTTTGCAAGTACACTGTTATTATTGTGTATAAATTCAAAAAACACCCTTAAATCGTATGCATATGCAAGCCTGGTTCTGGATGAAGTGTATTCCTGTATTCCCCGGAAAAACTGCTTGCAAAAGGATGGAAGAGTGGCAACCACCTGTCGCATTTTCAGTGTATTGATATTATTTTGTTCATCATGATAATTTCTGCTGTTTTCCATCTTCCTTCTGCCAACCTCTCAATGTTCCGCTTTGGATTGCGGTAAACATTCTTTCTTTTACTCCGGGATTTTCCTGATTAAGCTTTCTTAAAAGATTTTTGATATATTCCCGTTTGGTATGTCCATCGGCAGGGCAGGGGCTCTTTACTACGGGTATTTGGTTTTTATTGACGAAGCCGATCACATCAACCTCATTCATGTATATAAGCGGGCGTATAACCGTCAAATTCATACGATCCAGATAAGTTACCGGCAGAAAAGTATGAAATCTTCCCTCATAAATCAATGACATTAACATGGTTTCAACAACATCATCCTTATGATGTGCATAAGCAACCTTATTGCAGCCTACCGCCTTAATTGCCTCATTCAGAGCTCCTTTTCGCATTTTAGCACACAGAGAGCAGGGATTGGTTTCCTTTCGCTGATTAAAGACTATATCGGCGATATCCGTCTTTACAATCGTGTAGGGAACGGAAAGCTCCTCACAGATCGCCTTAATTCGGCTTAAATCCAGATTATCAAAGCCAAGATCTACCGTCACTGCATGTATCTGAAAGGGCTTGGGATAAAACCGCATCAGACCATGAAGCCCGTACAGTAAAGTCAGACTGTCCTTACCGCCTGATATTCCGATTGCAATATGATCACCTGCCTCGATCATTTGATAATCATCAACCGCTTTGCGTATATAACTCAGTACCCGTTGTAATTCCATCTTTCCGTCACACCTTTTCAATTTCAATTTATTCTAACATATTTCGTGATTATACCATAGTATCTTTTAGAAAAAAATGTTATACTTATAACATAACATTCAAAAGGAGGATGGGGCTGTTCCCACGAAAATATGAAATTTCAAATTAACAAAAAATATTTGCGTATCGGCATTACCTCATTTATTGTTATTGCAGCATCTATTTGTTTTTACTATTTGATTTTCCATGGCGATCGCTTTTCTAATCAAATCAATGCATTAATCAAAATACTCAGTCCGGTTATATATGGTATTATCATTGCTTATCTGCTTACTCCCCTTGTAAATAGTATTGAAATCCATTTTTTGCTGCCATTGTTTACTTTCAATAACCGACAGCTGACCGCCAAGAAACAGAAATATATGCGTTTTTTATCTATTTTGGCAACCATGATTATTGTAGGACTTTTGATTTATGGATTCTTCTCTATTTTAATTCCCAATATTATTAAGAGTATCAGAAGTATTTCCTATCAGTTCCCCTACTATATTCAAAATCTGACCAAATGGTCCGCCAAATTTCTCGAAGATAATCCTGACATTGAAATAATGGTAGTTCATTTTCTTGACACATACTCGGAGGAGTTTACAAACTATCTCAACAACAGCATTGTGCCTCAGCTTGAGACTATTTTAAAGCAGGTTTCCTTAAGTATGCTCAGTCTGTTAAAGATGCTGTGGAATTTTATTATCGGATTTATTATTTCCATTTATGTTCTCAGCAGTAAGGAGACTTTTGCCGGCCAGGCCAAAAAGATTGTATTTGCATTGTTTAATACCAAAACAGCCAATCAGTTTATTAAGGATATCCGCTTTGCCAGCGATACTTTTATCGGCTTTATCAGCGGTAAAATTATAGATTCCTTTATTATCGGCTGTATCTGCTTTGCCGGTACAAGTATTATGAAAACACCTTATGCGCTGCTGGTAAGCGTAATTGTAGGCGTGACCAATGTAATTCCTTTTTTTGGCCCATATCTGGGTGCAATTCCAAGTGCCGTATTGATTTTAATGGTAAATCCTGTCAAATGTCTCTATTTTATTCTGTTTATTATTGTTCTGCAACAGATTGACGGCAATTTGATCGGACCAAAGATATTAGGAGAATCCACCGGTTTATCCGGATTTTGGGTTATCTTTTCCATCACCATATTTGGCGGTCTCATGGGCATTCCCGGTATGATTATCGGCGTTCCCTTTTTTGCGGTCTTATATGCCCTTGCCAGACGCCATACCAACAGAATGCTTCATAAACGCGGATTACCTACGGAAACGGCCAAATACCGCGATGTAGACTATATTGAGGATAATTTATTTGTTCCGCGAAAAGACGAGCACAAACGGAAAAGCTTTTTCAAGCTTGGCAAAAAACGTAAAATAAAATCCACACCGGAACCAATGCCGACGCCGACACAAACACATAAGGACACAGGAGAGCAGCAGTAATATGAAATTTGTAATACAGAGAGTATCACATGCAAATGTAAGTGTAGATAATCAAATCGTAGGAGAAATTTCAGACGGATATTTGGTTTTGGTTGGAATATGCGATACCGACACCATAGAAATTGCTGACAAAATGATTCACAAAATGCTTAATTTGCGAATTTTTGAGGACGAAGACGGTAAAATAAACTTAAGTCTGGAAAATGTTCACGGCGATTTGTTAATTATTTCACAATTTACATTATATGCAGATTGCCGTAAGGGAAACCGTCCATCCTTTGTTAATGCAGGAAAGCCTGAATTTGCTAAGGAAATGTACGAATATATTATCCAAAAATGCTCTGAAACTGTTCCCCATGTGGCCCACGGCATTTTTGGTGCCCATATGGAGGTTTCACTAAATAATCACGGACCATTTACCATTGTACTTGATTCAGCAGAAATATGTCGTTGAGGGTAAGATTATGAAATTATTGTTTGTCGGTATCATCATTTTTCTTGTTATTATGTATATCTATACCTATGTGAGGTACAAAAAACGCAAAAAGCAAACTGTTCCTTTGGTTGAAGAATTTCGGAATAAATACATTCAAAAAAAACCCAAAGCTTCAAAACCAGACACCGATGAAGGAACTGTTAAATATATCACCAAATTTAACAGCACACTTGATTATATTGAACGGGATGAATTAATAAAAGAAAGTCAGGAAATGAAAAATCCTGCATCCAAACATAAACCAAAGCAGTTACAATTCTAAATATTAACAAATCCTAAAATGCCTGTTTCAGGGCTTTTTTGGTACTAACTATTCGTTAAACTGTTGTTTTGCGAATAGTTGATTTTCGGGAATACACTACTCTTTTTGTTCTTCAGAGCAATCTTCATCAAACCTTTTTCAAATTTTCAAAGCATGACTTAAAAGAAAAAACAAAAGAACCCTTTCCAGAAACTATTAGAGAAAGGGTTCTTAAACGATTATGAAAAACCAAATTATAATTGACAAATTACATTTATTAAAATTTTATTCGGCAATATTATTAGTAACGGAAATTACTTACTTTGTGCTTCAAAATCTTCAACATACTGAATAATAAGCTTTACTGTTCCTTCCACACCAAGGATGCTGCTGTTGATACATAAATCATAGCTGTCAGCACGTCCCCACTTCTTGGAGGAATAATAATTGTAATAGCTTTGGCGCTGCTTATCCTTCTTAATGCACATATCCTTTGCTTTGGCAGCATCCACATCATATCTTTTCATGATACGTTTTACCTTGGTATCCTCATCAGCATAAATAAAGATATGTACGCAGCTTTTCATTTCATTTAATGCATAATCCGCACATCTTCCTACAATGACGCAGGGCTCTTCCTTGGCAATCTTTTTAATCGTATCAAATTGTGCAAGAAAGACCTTATGACTGATGGGCATATCTACAAAATGTGAAGCATTGTAGCCAAAGGAATAAGTATCCATAACCAGATTATAAAGAAATGAATTAGTAGGCCTTTCATCATGGTTTTCAAACATTTCCTCGCAAAAACCACTTTCCTTAGCCGCTCTTGTAAGAAGCTCCTTATCATAACATTTAATTCCAAAATATTCTGCCACTTTTTCACCGATCTCACGTCCAGCAGAACCAAATTGACGTCCGATTGTAATTACCGTATTCATATATTTGCCTCCTGTTCGTTTGGAATAATAGATATTATATATATATTATACACAAAATTTATAAAAATTCAATCTATTGTCAGATTTTTTAGTGGATATTTTACAGTATTTCTAATACATTTTTATAATCTGGAGGCTATTTCATGTCCAAAGTCGGTGGCAGCAAGACCTCCCTGCCCGGTTTCTCTCAGGGATACATCCATCTTATCTCCCACTTCTCTCATGGCATCAATGACCTGATCCGGTGGAACCCTGCTTATAATTCCGGCAAGCGCCATCTCTGCACTTGATACAGCATTTACCGCACCGATTACGTTCCGTTTCACACAGGGAACCTCAACAAGTCCTGCTACCGGATCGCATACCAGCCCCAGAAGATTTTTTAAAGCCATTGCCGCAGCATGAACAATTTGAAGGGTATTGCCGCCTTCAAGATAAACCAGCGCCCCGGCAGCCATTGCACTGGCAGAGCCGATTTCTGCCTGACATCCGCCCTGAGCTCCGCTGATAGATGCACGACACGCAATCACCTGACCAATTCCTGCCGCTACATACATAGCCCGCACAATACAATCGGAATTTTTATCAATTCTTTTAAAATAAGGCACCAAAATTGCCGGCATAACACCGCAGGCCCCTGCCGTAGGCGCTGCAACAATCCGTTTCATACAGGCATTGGACTCTCCCATCTGAAGTGCCCCTGCAATCACCTGACCAAGAAATTCGCCACATAATCTTTCTCCGTCTGCAAGATACTGTTCCATCTTGTATCCGTCTCCTCCGGCAAGTCCGCTGGCGGATTTTAACTTATTATCATAATTGGCTGCAGCTAAAAGCATGGCATCCCAGGTTTCCATCATTTTGGCATAAGAGGCTGCGGCTTCCACGCCTCTTTCCTGTGCGTCATCCTCCATGATAATTTCCCAAAATTCTTTCTTTTCCTGTTTACATTGATTTACAATTTTCTCTAATGATTGAAACATAATACCCTCCGATTATCCACTGCAAAACTGTTGACATTTTCATGTTTATTTCATTGTTTCACTTTATGCCGGCGTCCCATCAAGATTGATATAAGTAACCTTAATAATTCCCTCCAGATGCTCAAGCCATTTGATGGATTCCTCTGGAACTGCCTGATCTGTTTCCAATACCATAACCGCATAACCGCCTCTTTTATCTCTATATAACTGCATGGTTGCTATGTTAACGCACTTATGGGATAGCATGGAGGTAACCTCGGCAACATGACCAGGTTGGTCAACATTGTGTACAATTAAAGTGGGTTTTTCTGCAGTAAAATTCACATCGATTCCGTCCAGCCTGTTAATCATAATTCGTCCGCCGCCAAGTGATGATGCCTGAACATTTAATTTTCGTCCGTTTCCTCCCTCCAGGTCTAAAACAACGGTATTGGGATGGGCATCCCTGATTTCCGTCTGACCGAAAACAAATTTTAAACCCGCTTTTTCTGCATGCTGAAAGCTGTCCGGTATCCGAATGTCATCCGGCTGCATTCCCAGCAGCCCTGCAATAACTGCTCTGTCCGTACCGTGCCCTACTCCTGTTGTCGCAAAGGAACCATGAAAAAGAACGGATACGTTACAGGGCTCATCCTGCAGAAGTCTTCGTGCTACATAACCAATTCTTGCAGCTCCTGCCGTGTGCGAACTGCTTGGGCCTACCATAACCGGTCCTAAAATATCAAATATACTCATGATGACCTCCCGTAGAACTATTAACCGCACAATCGCCGGTCATAGTGCACTATCTTAATGCAAAAAGAGAACAACAACAGACCGCTTTGTCTATCATTGTTCTCTTAATTTGCATTTATTATAACCTGAAATTTGTTTCTGTTCAATGCTTTTTGCTTGTTTGTTACAATGTTTTGAGCAACATCGTAAAATATTCGGGGAGCGGCGCATCCGTCTCTACATATTCTCCCGTAGATGGATGCTGAAAGCCCAGTATTTTAGCATGAAGCGTCTGTCCCTGTAAGCGAAAGGGACAGTTTTTGGGGCCATATACCTCATCCCCCAAAAGAGGATGTCCCATATGCGCCATATGGACTCTGATCTGATGTGTCCGCCCGGTTTCCAGAACGCATTCTATAAAAGTATATGCTTCAAAACGCTCCAAAACCTTAAAATGAGTGATTGCGTCTTTTCCCCCGTCAGAAACTACTGCCATTTTTTTGCGGTCCGTGCGGTGTCTGCCAATCAGTGTATGAATCGTTCCCTCTTCTTCCCTAAGTCTCCCATGAACAATCGCCTGATACCGCCTGACTATGGTATGTTCCTTAAGCTGTCTGGCAATCTCACTGTGTGCCCGGTCATTTTTACAGGCAATAATTGAGCCTGTGGTATCACGGTCAATTCTATGAACAATTCCCGGCCTCAGAACTCCGTTGATTCCGCTTAACTCCTCCCCACAGTGATACATCAGCGCATTAACCAGCGTACCTGATAAATGTCCCGGTGCCGGATGCACTACCATTCCTTTAGGCTTATTCACAACAATCACATCCTCATCTTCATAAAGAATAGATAAGGGTATGTTTTCCGGCAGAATATCCGGCGTAACGGAAGGCGGAAGCAATAATCTTATTTCATCATCCACACTGACCCGGTAGCTGGATTTAACGGTCTTTCCGTTGACCGTAATTTTCCCTTCCGTCATCAGCTTTTGAATGTAGGACCGCGACAAGTCCTCCATAAACACATTCAGGCACTTGTCAATCCTCTCATCCTCCATCTCTTCAGTTATTATAAAATCAAATTCTTTCCGGGTATCCATAATTTATTTTAATTCTCTGAATTTCTTTTGCTTAAAGCTTAAAAAGTTAAAATCATTTTCCTTGTATACAAAAAGCACCTGAATAATCAGTATCACGGTTGAAAAGGTCACATACATATCCGCTATGTTAAAAATCGGGAAATTGATTAACACAATGTAAATAAAATCCACCACATAATCAAACCGAAGCCTGTCAATCAGATTTCCAATAGCACCGCCTGCAATCAAAACAAGCAAAAAATGCAGCTTATTGTATTTCTTGTCTTCCGGCGCTTTTGCAAGTACATAAATAATAACCCCCAGAAAAATCACCGCCACAAAGACAAAGAAAATTTTCTGGTTTTGGAGCATACCAAATGCTGCACCCCTGTTCTCCAGATAATTAAACTCTAAAACCCCGTTAATAATATTGAAAGCAGGCTGATTTTTTAGTTTTAAAACCGCAATATATTTGGTGAATTGATCGATAAAAATCAATAAAATCAATAAGAAAAAATCAAGTATAAGCATTTTTATTTTGTGTTTATTCATAACTATTCATTCTCTTCCACATAATAAATTTCAGCAATGGCATTTAAAATATCCTCATCCGTTACCGTCTTGTCTATTACTGCTTTTCCGACCTTTTTCAGCAAAATAAACTTAATCTGGCCATTCTCCATCTTTTTGTCTGACTTGGTCAATCTGAGTATCTCGTCCGGCTCAATATCTTCAATAGAAATCGGAAGATTAAAAGGCACAAACATATCTCTGATTTCATAGTATTCCTCCATGGACAGCCATTCATGCTTCCATGAAATAAACGCAGCTGCAACTGCTCCTAAGGCCACACACTCTCCATGAGATAGCGAAAAGTTTTTGTACTTTTCAATGGCATGTCCTATGGTATGTCCGAAATTCAGCAGTGCACGATCTCCCTTTTCTGTAGGGTCCTTCTCCACTACCAGCTTTTTAACCATACAGCTTCGCTGCACCATTTCAAGCAATGTTGCAACTTCCCTGTCGCATATCTCATACATATTTTCCAGGAGCCATTCATAAAAAGTGCCATCCTTAATCAGTCCATGCTTCATAACCTCTGCAAAGCCGCTGAAAAACTGGCGGTCAGACAGCGTTTTTAAGGTGCCGACATTCATATAAACCAGCTTCGGCATATAAAAGGCGCCAACCATATTTTTATATCCGTCAAAATCCACACCTGTTTTCCCTCCAATGCTGGAATCCGCCTGTGCCAGCAAAGTAGTCGGTATCTGTACAAAATCAATGCCCCGCAGATAGGTTGCCGCTGTGTACCCTGTAATATCTCCCACAACGCCTCCTCCCAGCGCAATGAGAAGGTCTTTTCTGTCAAATTGTTCTTTAATCAGGAAAGTATAAATATCCTTTACCGTATCAAGCGTTTTATGCTCCTCTCCCTCTTCAAAGGAAAACAATACATTCTTCCTGCACTTTCCGTTAAGAAGCGTCATTATTTCATCACCGTACAAAGATGCTACCCTGCTGTCCGTTATCACACAGACCTTTCTGTTTTGAATGCCAAGTCCTTCAAGCTCATTGCATAATTCACCGAAATCCTCCGCAAAAACAATATCATAACAAGGCTTTTTTTCATACAAAATATTCATTCGAGTACTCATGGGGCAACCCTTTCCGCTGTTAAATAAAAACTTCCTGTCAGAAACAGGAAGTCTTAAAATGCTAATTTGCAATATTAAATGCCATTATTAATCGGCACGTCAAAAGATCCTGACAGTATTTCTTGGAAATCGCCTGATATATCGACGATTGCCGGTGTAATGATAAATATGTAATGGGAAATCTTCTGAAGGTTGCCGCTTATGGCAAAACAAGAGCCGGATGTAAAATCAATAATTCTTTGTGCAATATCCACATCCAGACCTTCCAGATTTAATACAACCGTTCTGTTTGCAAGCAGGGTTTCCGTGATTTCTCTTGCATCCTCAATGGAAGTGGGTTTAATGACGCAAACCTCCATACCGTTTCCTGTCTTCTTGGTCTGACGCATGGGTGTTACCTTGGGAACCGTCTTTTTAATTGGCTTATTGTCCTCCTCAGCACCCGCATTCTCATTTGTCACTGGCTGTCTTTTGATTTTTTCCTCTGCCGGTTCTTCATCATAGTAATCGTCATCGTAAAAATCATCATCATCATTCAGTTTCATGTAATTGAGAAACTTGTCCATAACTCCCATTTTAATGTCACTCCTTATATTGGATATTGTCGCTCACCAAAAATGCCTGTTCCCACACGAACATAAGATGCACCCTCTTCTATTGCGACCATATAATCACCTGTCATACCTATTGACAGAACATTCATATTAATATTATCAATGTTTTTGCTACTTATGTCAACAGCTAATTGCCGAAGCAGCTTAAAATACTGACGATTTTCTTCTGGATTTTCAACATAGGGAGCTATTGTCATCAGCCCCTTAATATGAATACCGGGCAAAACCGCAATGTCCTTAATCAGAGGAAGCGCCTCCTCGGGGCTTACTCCGAATTTCGTATCCTCACCGGCTGCGTTGATCTCTATCAGAATGGAAACCTCCACCTTCTTTTTAACTGCTTCACGGCTGATTTCTTCTGCCAGCCTCAGGGAATCCACACTGTGAATAAGCGCCACCTTATCTACAATATATTTAACCTTGTTGCGCTGCAGATGACCAATCATATGCCAACGGATATCAGACGGCATAGCCTCATATTTCTCCACCAGCTCCTGCACCTTATTCTCCCCAAATTCACGACATCCGCAGTTATATGCTTCCATCAGGGCAGACACCGGCTTGGTTTTACTTACCGCAATTAGCGTAACATCCTCAACGCTCCTGCCGGCATTTTGACATGCTTGCTTTATGTTTTCATGAACCTGCCCGAGATTTTCCTTAATCATAAAAATGCCTCCCGTTACTCATAAATAAATTCGTCATCCTCCACTGTAGTCGCATCCAAAACAATATAGTCATATACACTTAAACCATACTGTGTATTGGACTTCACAATGGAATATTCCTCATTTTGATAAAGAATATTGATCTGTTTAAAATCAGCATAGCCTTTATTGATATTATATACCCCGGTAAGACTTCCTCTCTTACTGATAGTATATTTCTCCATCGATTCGGGTTTTATAATATTGTCCCCTATTCTCAATATCATATCATCCAGATAATACTCTGTTTCCGTTTCATTATAAATAGTGGTTTCCACAAATTCCGTGGTAGCCGTGCCATCCTCCAGATAGGTTTCCTTTAAAACGCCGTAACCGCTTCCGTTTCCACCTTGTGTGACATATTCCTTGGGAACAATGAAAAACTCCTTCTCAACAATTGATGAATTGGGAATTTTAAGCCCTGTCTCATCCTCCAAAATCAATTCTATGTCAATAAAACGGTCGGTACAAAAGGTAACCATGGAATTATTGAAGGTAAGCTTGACCAGAATATCCCCGTCAGCATTGGTATAGCTGGATACCTCTCCCCAGGAGGTCTGCTGGTTTTTCAGAAACTTCACCTTTACATACTCTGCCTCCAGAAGCTCCTCTTCCTTTTCCTTATCGGTCTGAATCACAATGGACCAGTCCTCATTGGTAGACAGCTTATAGACAGGATCTCCCGGTGCAATCAGTTCATTGCTGATCAGCTGGGTTTTCTCATACTTCTTCGTATCAAAGCTTTCCTTCGTCAGCTGTTCTATGGTCATATCCTCATAACCGTCAATGGAATATACAACAATTCCGGTATCCGGCGCATTGCAAAAAGAAATCAGCTCTGAAATTCCTGAACTGTTAATAGAATCTATGTTTTCAAGAATATTGGCGTTAGCCAGTTTCAGCACGGTTCCCTGAACATTATACTTAAAATCGTACACTGATGAAAAATATTCGGGATCAAAGCTGTTCACAAACCCAAGGATTTCCGTTTTCAGTTCCGTTAAGTCCTTAGAAGTAAGGGTTGTCCCCGAAACCTCCGTGTTTAAATAATCCGCAAGCTTTCCGGATTCATCCAGTGTATACACAAGATTTCCGACACCGACCCGCTCACCCTCTCTGGCATAGTAATTCACATAACCGGCCTGATTCGCAGTGATAATCTCCTCATCCCGAAGAGCGATTCCCTTATATATGTTATTGGTTGAAAGAGACCCCATCTTAACCTGATGTGCCTCTATATGCTTTTGTGTAAAATACATAAAAACACAAATCACGATATAAATAAATATAACGGCAAAGATGATCATGCCGATATTAATATTAAGCGGTTTCCTGTATTTTACAATTTTATTATTTCCGTTCTTATCCAAACCAAAACTCCCCGATATTATGCTTGCAACATAAAAAACCCCGGATAACTCCGGGGCTTATGTAAATTATAAAGAAACAATAATTTTATCTTTAACAGAAGCCGGAAGCTCCTCTTCATCCAGAGAAACGCTCAGGATAAAGTCAACCCCAAATACTTCGCTGATTTTTTCGAGCTTTTTGATAATCGGTTCAATGCTTTCATTTTCCAGACATGCAATCTTTAAAAAGCTGTCAAAATACATCTGCTCAAGATCATGATCCTGAGAAATAATGCCGCTGATAAAACCTACAAATTCATCCGAGTCACCGATCAAGTAAGAAGAAACATCAATCAACCTGACTTTATTGTTTAACTCATACATATGCTTGGTACTTTTATCCAGATACACAATGTTTCCGGATACCGAAAGTATCTCACTATTTACCTTATCCAATAAATGTTTTGTCTTGCCTTTGCCCTTTTTTCCTACGATTAATTGAACCATTGGTAATCCCTCCTGAAGTATATTGGCTATGTATAACGCTTCAATATGGCCTAAAAATATTATAAGTGATTGCAGGGTAAAAAACAACTATTAATTAACTATTTCATCCAGCAAATCTGTCATCTGCTCATAGAGGGCATCCTTTCCCTCCGACCGCATAATAATGGAAATATAAGGATTGCTGAAGGAATCTCTTGAAACAAGTACCAGACACTGTCCTGCCGCATTGGTCGTCCCCGTCTTACCTCCCAGAACGGTAACGCCTCCCGGCGCCTGTACAGTTCCCTGAATATATGCATTGGTATTGTTAACCGAAACTTCCTTCTCAGCACCGTTTTTGTCATAATAAACGGTCGTATAACTATCCATCTGAATAATTTCATTAAACAACTGATATTTCACGGCAGCATTGGTAATCAAATACATATCATACACCGTGGTATAATGCTTATCATCCGGCAGTCCATGAGGATTTACAAAATTAGAATTGGTAGCCCCAAGTGCCTGCGCTTCCTCATTCATCATTTCCGCAAACTCCTCGAGGGAACCTCCGATTCCCTCTGCAATCATAACTGCGGCATCATTGGCCGAATTGATAAGAAGAAGATGAAGCGCCTGATTAAGGGTCATCTGATCCCCTTCCTTAATGCCGCACACCTGCGCACCCGGCTCCTGAAGCCTCACATTGGCGGAAGCCGTCAGTTTCATATCGGTGGAACCATATTTCATCGCCACAAGCGCTGTCAGAATCTTGGTCAGACTGGCAGGATACAGCTTTTCATGTACATTCTTGGCATACAAAGTATCCCCTTTATTGATGTCAAACAATGCTGCTCCGGAAGCTCTTGACATATCAACACCCTCAGAATCAATATCATTATCCACCACGCACAAATCATTTGCAAAGGAGGTTGCAATACCGTTATTCTCCTCTATGTTTACAATTCTGAAACTACTTACCTCTGAATCCGCAGTATAAGGCATGTCATACACTGCCCTGCCGCAGCCGGTGCAAACCAGCATAATAAACATTACGGACAAAGCAACCATCTTCCGTGCCCATGCGGTTTGAGGTCTGATCTTATTTGTACATTTCACGCCACTCTAAATCTCCTCTGTCAAGCGATTTAATCAGCAGTTCCGCCGTAGCAAGGTTGGTTGCCAGCGGAATATTATGCACATCGCACAGCCTTACAACGTTATTTACATCAGGCTCATGCACCTTTGAGGTCAAAGGATCGCGAAGAAAGATTACCAAATCCATTTGATTATGCTCAATTTGCGCTCCGATCTGCTGCTCGCCCCCCAAATGTCCTGCTAAAAATTTATGTATATTAAGATTGGTAACCTCCTCGATCAATCTTCCGGTGGTTCCTGTCGCATATAATTCGTTCTTACTTAAGATTCCCCTGTATGCAATGCAAAAATTCTGCATTAATTTCTTTTTGGCATCATGTGCGATTAATGCAATATTCATATGTAACCTCCCACTATCTCATCATTTCCCTTATATTGTATCTATTATACATCATTTTTCCTGGCATTGTAACCCCACATTTAAAACAAATCCTATTCCGATAAAGGAAGCAACCAAAGAGGTAAGGCCGTAGCTGACAAAAGGCAGCGGAAGCCCTGTATTAGGCAAAACGTAGGTTACCACACCGATATTAATAAAGCCCTGAAAGCCTATCATAGCACCCATTCCAGCCGCAATAATCGTGCCGGCTAAATCCTTTGCTCTTTGAGCAATCATAAAGCACTCCACGCTGATTAAAAAGATCAAGACAATTACCGTGCAGCCTCCTACAAAACCAAATTCCTCCCCGATAACGGCAAAGATAAAATCGGTCTGCTGCTCCGCAATAAAATCCGCATTCTTTACCGAGCTGATTTGATTATTTTTGTAACCCTTTCCGGTAAGCTGACCGGAACCGATAGCCATAACCGAATATTCCTGCTGATACCCTTCCGCATTAGCATATTCTTCCTTGTTCAAAAATGCTACTATACGGCCTTTTTGGTAATCATTGATAATCTTTTGATCCGGCTGCATAATCAGAACAAAGAGAATAACCGCCGTTGGAATTGCAACTGCAAGCAGGCCTCCTATCACCTTCCAGCTTAAGCCCCCCATAAACATAACCACACAGAAAATCAAACAAATCATAATGGTAGTGGAAAGGTCAGGCTGCTTATATACCAGATAAGCCGGAACAGCAAACAAAACCACGGAAAAGACCAGATACTGAAACGTATTTATCTTCTCCTTATGCAGGTAGAGAAACTGGGCAAAAAAGAGGATCAGAAGCACCTTGGCAATCTCCGACGGCTGAAACTGCGGAATGCCCGGCAGCTTTAGCCACCTTTGGGCTCCTTTTCCCTCTTCCCCCATGACAATAACCAACGTCAACAAAACAAGATTAAAGGCATACATCAGCCAATACAGCTTTAAAAGCACCGAATAATCAAACAATGATAAAACCAGCATCAGAAAAACGCCAAACACAACGCCGAAAAACTGCCTGTTTTGCAGATCCGGCTCTGCGCTTCCAACCGCAATAATTCCAATAACGGCCAGTGCAATCACCATAATTACCAGCTTAAAATTATAATGCCTTATCTTATAATGCTTTAACATACTAATCTCCATTCCGCAAATTTGGACATCATCCTAAATTTGTGTGTAAAAAATCATTTTACACTATTCGGTTGCTTTCCGCTTAGTCAATTCACATTCTTATGTAAATCCAGAATGGGAATGTTGGCGTATAAGGTCGGAACCTTATCCCGCCCTTTGCGGTCCGTCTTTGAAATCTGAATCTCCATACTCTGCGTATCAATCTTCATGTATTTCGAAATAACCTTGGCAATGTCCGTCTTAATCATTTCCATCATTTCGGGAGAGCAATTTACCCTGTCTGAAATCAGAAGTATTTTAAGGCGGTCCTTGGCTATTTCTCTTGATTTTTTTCGATTAAAAAAATTTGTCATTCTCATGTGGCCACCCCCTAATTCTTATGGAAAATACCTGACACTCGCGTCCAGAAAGAAACACCCTTTTCAAACTCCAAAAACGGAATTTCTTTTCCGGCCACCCGGTAGCATATATTCTGATATGCTTTCCCTGCCAGTGAACTGTTCCCAACAAGCGGTTCTCCCTGATTGGTGGCAATCACAACATTTTCATCATCGGGTACTATCCCGATCAGGCTGATAGCAAGAATATCCACCACATCGGCGGCACTCATCATATCGCCTCTTTTTACCATATCTACCTTCAGCCTGTTAATAATCAAATCAATCTTTGTAAAATCATTGGCTTCCAATAAACCGATGATGCGATCCGCATCCCTGATAGCCGAAACCTCCGGCGTAGTCACCACAAGTGCCCTGTCTGCTCCGGCAATTGCATTTTTAAATCCCTGTTCAATTCCTGCCGGACAATCCAGTATAATATAATCAAACTGCTCCCGAAGCTGGTTAATCATCTTCACCATCTGCTCCGGATTCACGGCTGTCTTATCCTTCGTTTGCGCCGAAGGAAGAAGGTATAAGCTTGGATGGCGCTTATCCTTTATAAGAGCCTGCTTCACACGGCATTTTCCCTCAACCACATCCACAAGATTGTAAACAATCCTGTTTTCCAGCCCCATCACAACATCCAGATTTCTCAGCCCGATGTCGGTGTCGATCAGGACTACCCGTTTCCCCATTGCTGCCAGACCTGTTCCTACATTTGCTGATGTGGTGGTCTTTCCCACACCGCCTTTCCCTGACGTGACGACAATTACTTCACTCATATCAAAGCCTCCATAATGAATTAATTTCGTCCCCTGAGAATGGCCTTTCCTTAAACAGGCAATTCACTCAGTAATTCTTTTGTAATGGGTTCCATGATAACTGTTTCATCCTTTACATATGCAATTTTCGGCTGTATCTTCGGTTTAATTGACCACTTGGGTCCCTTTTCTTTGGAATGATATTTGAAATCACCTATTTTTAATTTGGAAGGTGACATTTCAAGCGCTGCCACAAAATGTCCCGGCCGGCCGTTTCCGCCGGCGTAGGCTTCCCCGAACAATCCGCCCAGTACAATAATATCCTTAGCGGAAATAATTGCCGATCCCGGATAAACATCTCCCAATATTACAATGCTGGATTCCGTCTCCAAAACCTCGCCGTTTTTCAGAGTACCGCGATAAAACTGACCTTCTGAACTTGAACCGTCCGCCAGACCTGAATCAGTCTGCTGAAGCGCCTTTACAAAACGCTGATTGGTTTCCTCATCATCACTGACCAGGCAAATAACCTGTAAACTGGAATTTTGTGAAATTGCATCAAGAATACACTGCTCCTGCTCCTCGGAAAGCACTCTTCCTTTAATGGAAAGCGCCATTTTAGCATCCTTAAAAAAGCCGCTGGATTCCCGAAACTTGTCCTCCACATCCACAATCAGCTCCTCAAAAGGAAGCTCCGGATCCAGATGAAGCACAATCCCATTGGGAAAGCTTTTAATGATAACAGAATTTCTCATTTCATAATTTTTCAACTTCTATGAACTCCTTTTTCAAACAGACTTTTAATCCATAACTGTAGTACTTGCGGTAATCTGCGATGCCGTTCCTGTAATGATTTCATCTTCATCGGCAAGGTCAAAATAATACTCAATAATATCACGGGTGGTCTGAGCCGCATAGCTTGAGGAATATCCGTAGGCAATTCTTGTAGCAATGGCAATTTCGGGCTCCTCATAAGGTGCATAACACAAAAACAACGCATGATTTGCCCGCCTCTTATTTTCCTCCGCAGTACCCGTTTTGCCCGCCACATTAACGCCAAGCCCCTTGTAATAGGAATTGTCCTCAACCACCTGACGCATTCCCTGATGAATAGCATTCCAGTAAGAGGTATCCATTTCAATGACATTGCGTACCTCAGCGCTGTTATCCTTTAGCTGAATGCCGCTGTGATCCGTAATCTTATCCACAAGAGTCAAATTGTAGCAGGTACCGCTGTTAGCCACCGTTGTCACATAACGGGCAAGACCTACCGTGGAATAACTGTGACTGCCCTGTCCTATGGCAGAACGAACCGCATCCTCTGTAGAAAACTGCGGCGAGGATTCTTCAATTTCAACTCCCGACGTTTCTGTCAGGCCGTACATTTCAGCATATTTTTCCAGCTTCTGCAAACCAACTTCTGAGGAGTAAGAAGCACCTGACATTCCCATCTGATAAGCCATTTCATAGAAGAACATATTACAGGAATTTCTGATCGCACCTGATACATTCAGCGATCCGTGGCTTCCTCTTCCGTAAATCCAGCATGTAGGCGAAGGGGTAATCTTTTCAAATATTCCGGTACACACCAAAGGAGTCTGGGTTGTGATTGTCCCCTCCATAAGACCTGCGGTTGCAGATACCATTTTAAAAGTTGATCCGGGAGCAGTCATCTGATATGTGGCATAATTTCTCATAGGCGTTGACAAATCATTTAACAGCTGCGAAAAATACTCCGCATCCACACCGTTAGCCATTTTATTGTTATCGTATCCCGGATAGGAAACCAACGCCAGTACGTCTCCCGTATTGACATCGGTAATAACCATGGATGCGGAATAAGGATCAAGCGCCAGCTGCGCCGGTGTAATATCAAGATTACGTATCCTGTCCATCATAAAGTTATAGGCCGACACGCCGCCTCTGTTAAACAGATCCTCTTCCTCCGGCGAAATCTCAACGATTCCCTGCTCTAAAAGAATTTTGCATATCTGCGTCCCCGAAATAATATCCTTCTTAATCATGAAGCGATATATCTTTTTGGTAAAATCCAAATCCTCATCAAGCTGTTCCAAAATATATTCTACAATTTTCGAATAAATCTGCTCCGAATCGGAATACTGCTCCTGTAAATCCAATTTAGAAACATCAATCCAGTTCATTGCAATGCAATACTTCAAATACTCATTTAAACTGATCACCTCATCGGTGGTCCAGGCAATATAGGTAGCATCCTTGGTATCTACTTTATCCCTTACAATGATACCGTTACTATAAAGCTTTTCCGCGATATGGCTTTCATAATTCTGATATTCCATATCCAGATCATCGTAAATCGTCAGGGTTTCCGTAAGCTCCTGATAAAGTGTATCAAACACTTCATCCTTTCTCACCAGATATTTTTCATATACCTGCTTTTCCGTTTCTCCGGCATCCTTTTCCGCAAAGTGCTTTGTGTCAATGACAGAGTTATTAATCAAAGCAAAATAAACATCATAAATGGGAATTTTAATCTTACTGCTGCTTACCTCTGCAGTGTTAAATTCTTTGGCATTGATAATATTCGTGCACAGGATACCCGCCAGGTGCTCTTCCAAAATCTTATAGGCTGCAATTTGCAGATCCCTGTCAATGGTTAAATATACATCATTTCCCGCAATCGGTTCTACATAATTGGTGGTCTCCGTTACTTTTCCCACGCTGTTTACAAAAATGGTTTCGCTACCCTTAGTGCCCTGCAGCTCACTTTCCATGGATTTTTCTATTCCCAGCTTTCCTACCGTATCATTCAAATCATAGGATTTGCCGCTATCCGATGCCTGAAGCTCCTCCAGATCCTCCTGAGAAACCTTTCCCGTATATCCGATGATCGGTGAAAAATAAATGCTGTCCACATATTTACGGACAGTATCCTCCACAATAGATACTCCCTCAAGCTGGGCACTGTTTTCCATAACATCAGCTACCGTTTCCTCACTCACATCGGTCGCCACCGTAGTGGCAATATACTTCTGGAAACTGTTGGTGTTCATATCATAACGGATGGTAAGGATCTTTAAAGTCTCCGCTTTGGTATAACCGTTTCCGGGAATAAAGGTATCACGGGTGGTATCCTTGTCATAACCCCCAATTCGGAACCTGTCCCAGCCGCACAGGTAATCCATAACCTCCTGTGCCGTAGCGGTACGCTCCTTTTCCTCCAGCTTGTCAATGGTGGTATGCCCATATACATCCGCAAGGAAACGCAGAAGCTGCGTGCCTTCCACCGTAAACGCATAGTGGTTATTTTTATCCAATACAATCTTGAAATCACTGACAATATTGTCACCATTGGCCTCGATCATACTGATCAGATTATAAATTGTTGTATTTAAATTCAGATTTTTGAAGGTTCCTTCATACACATCCTCAATGGCAACGGAATAAGCAAGCTCATTATAGGCAAGCAGATTCCCATTCCTGTCATAAATACAGCCCCGGCTTCCCTTGATGGTGCGCTCTTTCATGATCTTCATCTGAAAGGAATCCAAATACTCCTCCCCGTGAACGATCTGGAGGTCAAAAATTCTGTTAATCATAAACCCGCAGATACAGACCATGACTATCACCATTACAAAGGCTCTGGAGGTTATAATATTAATAAATTTTTCTTTCAAATTCTCAAACAAACTTACGTGCACTCCTTTGTTCCGATTCCTCAAGCTTTTTATTCAGCCACAGAACCAACGGATATAATAACAGTGTGATTAAAATGGTATAAACCATTTCCGGCAGAATAATATTCATGAAATAAAAGCCAAACTGAAAACGTCCCCTCATTAAAAACATGGTAATGTAATACAACAAACCATAACATAAGTCACTGACCAATATCAACGCCAATGGCAGCTTAATTTCCTCCGGATAAAATATCCGGTTAAATTTTCCGTTTGCATATCCTATGTACATATAAATCATGGCGTTCAGCCCCAGCACATTGGCAAAGAAAATATCAACAAGCAGACCGCAGAAAAAGCCAAAAAGAAGTCCTGTCTTTTCTCCCCTCATAAACCCGAAGGAAGCAGTCAGCACAATCATTAAATTAGGCACAATACCGCCAAAATCCAGCCACTGAAACACAGTGGTTTGAAGAAGGAAGCATAATATAATCAATATTAGAGATACGAAAAATCTTTTCATGCCGCCAAACATGCCTTCCCGTCCTTATCTAGTCCTCCGGTGTCTGCTTAAGCTCCGTAATCACAAGCACCTCTTCCAAATGCTCAAAATCAACCGCCGGAGTAATAAGCCCCGATTTGGTCAGATTATTAGAATCTACATTCACCTTGGAAATATACCCTATCAAAATTCCCGGCAGATACTTATCGCTTACGTTTGAGGTAACAATCTTGTCTCCCTCCACAACCCTGTCCGCGCTGTCAATTAGCTTCTCAAAGCGGATTACTCCCTCGGCATAAAGCTCCAGATCGCCGCAGACAATCAGGTTGTCCGAGGTGGAAAGAACCATACCGCTGGTATTGGAATTATCATCAATAATAGACATCACCTTTGCCCAACTGGGTCCCACGTCCACAATTCTTCCAACCAGACCGCTTCCCGCCATCACATTCATGTCGATCATCAATCCGTCTGAAGAGCCTTTATTTATCACAAAGGAGTGGAACCAGTTGCCGGAATCCTTGGCTATAATTCTCGCTCCCACCTTTTCATATTCATCGTATTGCGCATCCAGATCATACAGCTTTCTCAGGTTGGTAAGCTCATAACGATCCTGCTGGAGCTTAATGTTCTCCATCGTCAATTCGTCAATCTGCGCTTTCAATTCTTCATTTTCGCTGATCAGCGACCTGATCTGAACCAACTCCTCAGATCGAGTATTTAACCAGCTTCCCGCTTTGCTGACCCCGTTTTGAAGCGGCGTAATCAGAAAACCTCCCACCGCACTGACAGGGGCGCTCAAAAAATCGGTACTGAATGTCAATACAATTAAACCCGTACATAACAGTGTTAAAATAAAAAGGAGATATTTACCGGGTAATGTAAACTTCTCTCCTTTTTTCTTTACAATTGGACTCATCTGTTCATTCCTTCAATTGAATAGGCCACTGATTTATAATTATCATCCTTAATAATCTTTGCAAGCCCTAACGCAACGCTGGTAACCGGATTTTCGGAAACGTTAACCTTCAGTCCCGTTCCCTTCTGTACCAGTGCGGCTAAATGGTTCACCTGCGATGCCCCGCCGGTTAAATAAATACCATGCCGGTAGATGTCCGCTGCAAGCTCCGGAGGCGTTCTTTCCAAAATCACCTTAATATTATCAATAATTGTATAGAAATGTTCAATCAACGCTTCATCAATCAGCTGGGTAGGCAATTCGCGTGCAACCGGAAGTCCTGTAACAATATCTCTTCCGAAAACCTCTGCACCCCGTCCTTCCTTTTCCAGTTCAGCGGCCGACATCTTAACACTTTCTGCGGTCTTGCCGCCGATAATCAGACTGAACTGTCTTCTTGCAGCCGCCCGGATGGCGTCATCAAATTTCTGTCCGCCCACCTTAATCAGCCTGCTCAGTACGATTCCGCCCAGAGATAAAATAGAAATTTCCGTAGTATCAAAGCCTACATTGACAATCAATACCCCTTGGGAATTTTTTACATCAATATCCAGTCCCAGACCGTCTGCAACAGCCTTTTCCACTACCATAATTCTTCTGGCCTTTACCCCCGCATCCTTAATCAGATCATAAAAGGCTCTCTTTTCCACCTCTGTAACATCTGTGGGAACCGCAATATAATAATCCGCAGGCTTCATATTGCTTCTGGTCAGATCATTGATAAAATACTTGATTAAAAGCACCATATTCTTGATATCCGCAATCACACCGTTGGAAAGGGGATATGAAATATGAATGTTGCCGGGCGCTTTCTCATACATTTCAAACGCCGAGTCGCCGTAAGCAAACAGCGTATCCTTGTTCTCAATGGCGATCATATTCTTTTCCACCAGAATGGTGTCATCGCTGCGGCTGTATATCTTAATATTACTGGTTCCTAAATCAATACCAAATGCATTGTTTGACAAAGTAAATACCCCTCTTTCTATAATAGCTCTTCTTTTTTAAGGCTGGTATAACATCCATCTCCCAAAATGATATGATCCACAAGGGAAATATCCATCAACTCGCCTGCATTTTTAATCTTTTGTGTGATTATGATATCCTGACTGCTGGGGCTTGGGTCACCGCTGGGGTGATTATGAAGCAGCATCAGCTTGCTGGCTCTGCACCTGAGAGCCTGGATAAACACATCCCGGGTAGACAACAGGGAGGCATTTACCGTACCAAGCGATATCATATATTCTTCAATCAATTGCAGCTTATTATCCAATAGCAGCAACAGTATTTTTTCTTTTTCCTGATGGCGCATCTCCTCCATGTAATAATCCGCCACCGTCTCCGGCGTGTCAAACCGAAGCGCCTTAGCCGCCTTTTGTCTGGCCATTCTGATTGCCATTTCAGCCAAGCATTTTACCTTAACAGCCTTAATCTGTCCTATTCCCGGAATTTCCATTAATTCCTGCAGGGACAAATGATGCAGGGAATTAAGTCCTCCCTCCGGTCCCTTGGCTCTTGAAAGGATCTCATTGGCCAATTCCAGCGCGGAGCAGTTTCTGGTTCCCGTCCTTAAAATAATTGCAATCAATTCCGCCTCTGTAAGCGCCTCCGGCCCAAGAGTAAGAAACTTCTCATAAGGAAGAGATTCCTGCATAACTTCTTTTTTAATCATTATTTTCCTTTCTTATCCCTTCTCTCATTCGGAATGTGAAAGAAAACAGTTCTGCTTAAATAAATCGATATACGACTATGCCTATTACAATACCTATGATACTTGCCACGGTAATTTTGATTGTCAGCCCAAAGGTAATACACATAATACCAATATCAAAAACAATCGGATTCGACAGTCCAAAGGTTTGTCCATAATTCAGCCATGTACTGGGAAACAGACTCCCGATAAACCCGCCGATCACAATCCCCGCAAGGATCAAAAGAAAGCATGCCCAATTATTCTTGCGCATCCAAGTACCTCCAGTAAATCTTTTGTAAACCACCATTTATATTAACACAGTTGGAAATTTATGTATACAAATTTAATGGATTTTTTATAAGTTTCGTTTGGCAAAATCCTCCAGAATTATCCCTTTTTCAACCAGTTTCTGCAAACTTTTCATAATGCCAAATTTTCCGTGCTGCCAGGTAAGGCCGCCTTGAAAATACACCGTATAGGGCGGTTTGATCGGTCCGTCTGCGGAAAGCTCAATAGAGGACCCTGACACAAAGGCTCCGGCAGCCATAATCACGGGACTGTCATATCCCGGCATATCCCACGGTTCCGGCGTCACATGGCCGTCTACCGCTGCAGCCTGCTGGATACCCTGACAAAAAGCAATCACGCCCTCCGGATTTCCAAAGGTAACCGCCTGAATAATATCATGTCTGCTCTCTTGTCCGTTTGGCATCACGGAAAAGCCTAAGCTTTCATAAAGATTTGCCGCAAAGATTGCCGCTTTTAATGCATTTGCCGTAACAGAAGGTGCCAAAAACAAGCCCTGATAAAAGGCCGGAAGCGCCGAAAGGGATGCACCCACTTCCTTCCCAAGGCCCGGTGAAGTCAATCTGTACGCTGCATTTTCAATGCAGTCCTTTCTGCCTGCCAGATAACCTCCGATAGGCGCAAGCCCGCCGCCGGGGTTTTTAATCAGAGAACCTACCACCAGGTCTGCTCCCACATCAGTGGGCTCCAGGTTTTCAGTAAATTCTCCATAGCAGTTATCCACCATACAGATTACATTCGGCTTGATCCCCTTAATAAAGGAAATCAACTGGCCAATTCGTTTCACCGACAAGGTTGGCCGGGTCTGATAGCCCTTGGACCTCTGTATGGTTACCAGCCTTGTGCGCTCGTTTACAGCCGCTTTAATCCCGTCATAATCAAAGCCTCCGTCAGGCAGAAGCTCTACCTGTCTGTAGCTGATGCCGTATTCCTTTAAGGAGCCTTTGGAAGGACGTATTCCGATAACCTCCTCCAGAGTATCATAGGGCTTTCCAACCGGTGAAAGCAGCTCATCTCCCGGCCTTAAATTGCTCATAAGCGTCAGCGCCAGTGCATGGGTGCCGCAGGTGATCTGGGGACGCACCAGCGCATCCTCCGTATGGAAGATATCCGCATAAACCTTTTCCAGCGTCTCTCTCCCTAAATCATTGTAGCCATAGCCGGTGGTACCCAAAAGACAGGCCTCACTGACCTGATTTTTCTGCATGGCTTCTATTACTTTAAGCTGATTAAACTCCGAAAGTGCATCAATCTGTGCCCATCTGGGGCTTAAGGAGTTCCAGATTTCTTCACAGTAATCATAAACTTCCCCGGATATGCCCAGCTTTTCATACATGCTTCCGTTTCCTTTCAGGTTCAACTACTTCTCCTCCTTATCATTTACCATATAATTAAGCAGCTTTTGATCATCATACTGAAAATCCTTTTTGTTCAGCCAGAACACATCCCGCTCTCTTCGAAACCAGGTAAGCTGCCTTTTGGCAAAATGTCTGGTATCGCGTTTAATGCGGTAAACTGCCTCCTCCAAAGTACAGCTTCCGTCCAGATAATCCAGAATTTCCTTGTAGCCCAGGCCCTGCATGGACACCATCTGCCTGTGGTATCCCATCTCTTTCAGCCTTTTTACTTCCTCCACCAATCCCTCTTCCAGCATTTGATCTACTCTTTTGTCAATTCTTTCATACAGCCGGTCTCTTTCATCGGTCAGTACAAAATAACGAAAGTCATATGGCGAGGTGCGCTGCCGCTCCCTTTCATTGTGAAGGGAAATGGGATATCCGTTTAGCTCAAAAAATTCCAACGCCCTGATAATCCGCTTTTCATTGTTGGGATGAATGCTTTCTGCGGATACAGGGTCAATTTCTCTTAATTTTTCATGGAGATATAAGGTTCCGCAGGTTTCCCCTTCCTTCTCCAGTCTCTTTCTGATCTCTTCCTTTCCCTCTTCCTGAGAAAAGTCAATATCATACAATAGGGCCTGAATGTAAAAGCCGGTTCCCCCAACTACAATAGGAACGCGGTTTCTGCTATAGATACCGGACAGGGCTTCCTTGGCCATCTGCTGAAAACGAAATACATTAAATTCCTCATCCGGCATCAGCACATCTATCAGGTGGTGGGGAACCCCGTTCATCTGCTCCCTGGTGATCTTAGCCGATCCGATATCCATGTATTTGTATACCTGCATGGAGTCCGCAGAGACAATTTCTCCGTCAAGTCTTTTAGCCAGTTCAATGGAAAGTGAGGTTTTGCCTGCCGCTGTCGGTCCCGTGAGAATTATCAGTTTTTTCTTATCATTCATAATCGAACTCGTCCGCATTAAACAATTCTTTTAAACTTCTTTTCTATTTCATATTTGGTCATGGAAATGATGGTTGGTCTTCCGTGAGGACAATGATAAGGATCCTGAAGCTCCAAAAGAGCATCAAGGAGTGCTCCCACTTCCTCAATCGTCATATGCATATTGCCCTTGACCGCCGCCTTACAAGCCATGGATGCCAGCTTATGTAAAATCACGTCAGGCTTTCCCTTCATAGGATTCTCTGCAATTTCATCCAAAATATCCATGAAAAATTCTTTTTCATTGCAGCCATACAAATCAACCGGCATGGAACGTATTGCATAAGAGCCCGCCCCAAATTCTTCCAGTTCAAAGCCAAGCTCCCGAAAGCTGTCTGCAAATTCCTTTAAAAGCTGTTCCTCCCTTCCCGTCAGGGATAAAATCACCGGAGGATTTAGCATCTGGGAAGAAACAGTTTTCTCTTCCAGCTCTTTCACAAGGCGTTCATATTTTACTTTCTCATGGGCGGCATGCTGATCCATAATAAAAAGCTTATCCTTAAATGCAATGAGCCAATAGGTATCAAAAATCTGTCCCAGAATTTGATAATTTTCTCTGGCATCCTCCGACAGAAAACGCTCCTCAAACAAATCCAACTGAACAGGCTTTTCCACCAGAATGTGTTCTCCTGCCTTAATGACATTTGCATGAATTCCTGCATTTTTCATGGTTTTCACGGTATTGGTCTCCCCAATCACGCGATTTAAGGCCATTTTCTGCAAAAAATCCGCCATTTTGGGCTGCTCTGCTTTCGTATGATAATCGGCTTCCTCCTCACGAAGCATAGCGGTACGCCTTACCTCAAAGGGTTCCGGCGTTTTTAAGGGAGGCTCCGGCTTATCCTCCTCCTGAACCAGCTTCACATCCGGTATCAGTTCCACCTCATGAAGGCAGCCTGCAACCGCTGTCGAAAGCTCCTCATATAATTCATTTCCATGATGAATTCTTATTTCCATCTTGGAAGGATGCACATTTACATCAATCGTGGAGGGGTCCATACTCAGGTGAAGCACATAGAACGGAAATTTATGCTGCATCAGATAAGCCCGATACCCTTCCTCCATTGCCTTGATAATCGTATCATTTTTTACATATCTTCCGTTCACAAAGCAGGTTTCAAAATTTCTGTTAGAGCGGTTAAGCTCCGGCTTTCCCAGATATCCGCTGACAGAAAAACCGCTGCCCTGATATTGGAAGGGAGCCAGCGCATCCACCGTTTCCTTTCCGTAAATCCGGTAAATGATTTCCTTTAAATCTCCGTTGCCTGATGTATGAAAACGGGTCTGTCCTCCGTTGATAAACTTGATTGAAACGTCAGGATGTGATAAAGCCAGATGCTCCATCATATCTGACACATAGCTTCCCTCCGTTTGAGGCTGTTTCAGAAACTTTCTTCTGGCAGGCGTATTAAAGAACAAATTACGCACCAAAAAGGTAGTTCCGTCGGGAGCGCCAACCTCTGTAAGCTCCTCCTCCCTGCCCCCGGAAATGGCATACCGGATACCGGTAAGCGCATCTCTGGATTTGGTAATCACCTCCACCTGGGAAACCGCTGCGATACTGGACAATGCTTCCCCTCTAAAACCAAGGCTTGCCGTGGATATCAGATCATCAATGGAGCTGATTTTGCTGGTGGCGTGGCGAAGAAAGGCCTTTTTAATCTCCTCCTTCTCAATTCCGCATCCGTTATCCGTCACACGAATCAGGGAAATGCCGCCGTCCTTGATTTCTACGGTTACAGCCTTTGCCCCTGCGTCGATTGCGTTTTCCATCAATTCTTTGACAACGCTTAACGGGCGCTCCACCACCTCACCTGCGGCAATCTGGTCTATTGTATTTTGGCTCAAAAGATTAATCCGGGGCATAAAAACCTCCTGTTCTACCACCTGTTCTTTAACTTGTTTTGTAAGCGATATAGTGTGTTAAGGGCATCCAGAGGCGTCAGATTGGACACATCGATCTCTTTCAGCTCATTTAATACATCCTCATCCGTCACCGTATCAAATAAGGACATTTGGGACAAATCAACCTCGTCATACTTAACCGGCTTATGCTTCCCTTCCTTCTGATCGATGGCAATGCTTTGCACTTTTTCCAGAATATCATTGTCTACAAGCTGCGCCACAATTTCCTTAGCACGGTCAATAACCATATCCGGTACTCCCGCAAGCTTTGCAACCTGAATACCATAGCTCTTGTCTGCTCCGCCTTTGATAATTTTGCGCAGAAAGACAATATCGTCTCCCTTTTCCTTCACCGCAATGCAATAATTGTTTACATTACTCATTTTTCCCTCAAGCTCGGTAAGCTCATGGTAATGAGTTGCAAACAGGGTTTTGGCGCCAAGCAGCTTTTTGTTGCTGATATGCTCAATCACGGCCCAGGCAATGGAAAGTCCGTCAAAGGTGGAGGTTCCCCGTCCGATCTCATCAAGGATCAGAAGACTGTTGGAAGTGGCATTCCTTAAAATATTAGCCACCTCATTCATTTCCACCATAAAGGTACTCTGCCCGCTGGCCAGATCATCGGAGGCGCCTACTCTGGTAAAGATTCGGTCTACCATACCGATATTGGCACTTTCCGCAGGCACAAAGCAGCCGATCTGCGCCATAAGCACAATCAGCGCCACCTGCCTCATATAAGTGGATTTTCCCGCCATATTGGGACCGGTAATGATTGATACACAGAATTTATGATTGTCCAGATAAGTATCGTTGGAAATAAACATCTCTCCCGATATCATCTGCTCCACCACCGGATGTCGTCCGCCCTTAATGTCGATAATTCCCTTCTCATTGATGGACGGTCTCACATAATGATTGCGCTCCGCTACAGTGGAAAAGGATGCAAACACATCCAGCCTTGCGATCGCCTTGGCGGTACGCTGAATACGCTCCATTTCACCTGCAATGGCATCCCTGATGTCACAGAACATATCGTATTCCAGACCGTACAGCTTGTCCTCCGCATTTAAAATGGTATCCTCCAGCTCCTTTAATCTGGCATTGGTGTAACGCTCCGCATTGGTCAGGGTCTGCTTTCGGATATAATCCTCCGGCACCTGCTTTTTAAAGGAATTGGTCACCTCAAAATAATAGCCGAATACCTTATTGTAACGGATGCGAAGGTTTTTAATTCCCGTCCGCTCCCGGTCTTCCTCCTCCAGCTTTGCCAGCCAGTCCTTTCCTTCCGTTTTGGCATGGCGCAGCTTATCAATGGTTTCGTCAAAGCCATCCCGTATGATTCCGCCCTCCTTAATGGTAATGGGAGGTTCATCCATAATCGCATTTTCAATCAACATACAGATATCGGAAAGATCATCAATTTCCGCACTGATTTCCTTTAAAAGCTCCTCATCAAAATCCGCCAGAAGGGTTTTGATATGGGGCAGCATTTGCAGCGAATTGCGAAAAGCAATCAAATCTCTGGGATTGGCGGTTTTATAGCTTACCTTTCCCAAAAGTCTTTCCAAATCATAAATGGGATTTAAATATTCCCGGATTTCATCCCTGCTGATAGCCTGCTTTGACAGTGCCTCCACACTGTCCAGCCTTTTGATAATCTGTTCCTTGTCAATCAGAGGCTGCTCAATATACTGTCTCAGACATCTGGCTCCCATTGCGGTTCTCGTCTTGTCCAAAACGCCCAGCAGCGAGCCTCTCTTCTGTTTTTCCCTAAGGGTTTCCGTAAGCTCCAGATTTCTTCTGGTGGAGCTGTCCAGAAGCATATATCTGCTGGTCAGATATGGATATAAGTGTGTAAAATGATCCAGAGAAGTCTTCTGGGTATCCGTAAGATACAGCATCAGCGCTCCCGCAGCAATCAGTCCCGAAGGGAAATCTTCAATCCCCATTCCCTGCAGCGTGGTTACATGAAAGTGCTTTAAAAGGCTCTTTCTGCATCGATCCTCGTCAAAGAAATGAGGCTCTAGAGGATAAATTGCAATATGCAGTCTTCCACGCAAATCCTCCACGTCAACACCGCTGACCAAAAACGCATCGTTGCAGATAATCTCACTAGGATGATATTTGTTGATCTCATCCAAAAGCTTTTTGGTATCTTCAACCTCTGTCAGGTAGTAATCTCCCGTTGTAACATCCGCAATAGAGACACCCGTTTTCCCCTGAAAGAAAGCAATGCTCATCAAATAGTTATTCCTGCTCTCGTCCATCGCCTGAACATTCAGATTGGTTCCCGGTGTGACAATTCTGACCACATCTCTTTTTACAAGTCCCTTGGCAAGCTTAGGATCCTCAAGCTGTTCGCAGATTGCAACCTTATAGCCTTTGGATACCAGCTTGTTCAAATATCCGTCCACTGCGTGGTAAGGGATGCCGCACATAGGCGCCCGCTCCTCAAGCCCGCAGCTTTTCCCTGTCAGGGTAATTTCCAGTTCTTTGGATGCCGTAATGGCATCATCAAAGAACATTTCATAAAAATCTCCCAGACGATAAAAGAGAATGCAGTCCTTGTACTCGTTTTTCGTCTCCAGATACTTCTGCATCATTGGTGTCAATTCAGCCATTTTCTTACCTGTACCTTTTAAACTGTTTCATTGTATGCCCTTGCCAACATCAGGGCGTCATCTATGTGTTTGCATAAATAAATTCCCTGAAGCCGCACATATTATATGCCACCATGAACAAAATAGCGGCAATTGCAGGCAAACGAACTGTTCCTTTGAATATGTTTTCATCACTGAAAAAACTTCGGCTTCAATTTTTCCATACTATTTCCTCTTCCTCATAAGTAAATATATTCTGCAGGCTTTTTATTACCGTACTGCATCCCCCATATAATAAAAGCCATGACATTCTTTTAAATAAACCGGTACTATTTTCCCTATTAAGCTTTGATCTCCCTTAAAATGGACAATGGTATTGTTGGACAATCTTCCCGTCAGCAGGGTGCTGTCCTGCTCGTTCACCTCTTCCACCAGCGCATCCCTAGTCTGGCCCTCAAGAAGTGCCACACGCTCCCTTGCGGTGTCCTGCACAACCTTCAGCAGTCTGTCAAAGCCTTCTTTGACAATCTCCTCAGGAACCTGATTTTCCATGGCAGCAGCCGGTGTGCCTGTTCTTTTGGAGTAAATGAAGGTAAACGCATTGTCATATTGAACCTGCTTCACCACGTCAATGGTTTCATCCACATCACAGGGCTCTTCTCCCGGAAAGCCCACAATAATATCGGTGGTAATGGAAAGATTGGGAATTTCTTTCCTTAATTTGGCGGCAAGCGCAAGGTAATCCTCCTTGGTATAATTCCTGTTCATTGCCTTAAGAATCCTTGTAGAACCGGACTGCAGCGGCAAATGAAGATGACGGCAGATTTTCGTAGAATGCTTCATCACTTCAATCAGCTCATCGGATAAATCCTTGGGATGAGAGGTCATAAAACGAATTCTCTTTAGTCCCTCGATCTTTTCCACTTCCTGAAGAAGCCGGGCAAAGCTCATGGGCTTCTCCAAATTCTTTCCATAGGAATTTACGTTCTGCCCAAGGAGCATAATTTCTACAACACCGTCATCCACCAATGCTCTGATCTCACGCAGAATATCCTCCGGATTACGGCTTCTCTCTCTTCCCCGTACATAGGGAACAATACAATAGCTGCAGAAATTGTTGCAGCCGAACATAATGTTAATCCCAGATTTAAATGGATACTTGCGCTCCACAGGCAGATCCTCCACGATTTGATTCGTATCCTCCCAGATATCAACAACCATGCCATCCGCTTCAAACATCTGCACCAACAGCTCTGCAAACTTGTAAATATTGTGTGTGCCAAAAACCAAATCCACAAACCGATAGCTCTTCCGCAGTTTTTCAATGACGGAAGGCTCCTGCATCATGCAGCCGCAAAGCGCAATTTTCTTATGGGGATTTTTCTTTTTCATGCTGCCCAAATGGCCCAGGCGCCCATAAACTCTCTGATTGGCATTGTCCCTTACCGTGCAGGTATTATAAATAACGAAGTCCGCATTCTCGTCCTCCGTCAGCTCGTACCCTGCCTTTTCCAGAATTCCTGCCAGTTTTTCGGAATCTCTGGCATTCATCTGACAGCCAAAGGTGGTAACACAGCAGGTAGGCCTGCGGCCAAGCTCCGCCCCAAGCCTTTCTACATATTCCTTTGCCTGATCCATATAGACAAACTGACGGGCGGTTTCCTCCGCCCCTGTTAATTTATTCGTAATTTGCATTCCAGCCTCCGTATGACCGCTTCTTACAATGCGGCTATGCTTTTTATCCGATTTCCCTTACCTCATAAAGATAGGCTTTTCCCGATTTCCCACATCTTGTAACCACCTGCAGATAGTTCAGAATATGAAGCACATTACTTGCAATTTCCTTACGCTCGCCTATGGCTCCTGCAAATTCCTTTACGGTAAAAGGCTCCGTAAGCTCATAAGGAATCAACTGCACATAATCCTCCACCCGCTCAAAGCGCACTTCATCCAAAAGCGCTGTCGGAATCCTGTCATACCTGCTGGAACCCTTTTTCTTATCCCGGCTCCATCCGTTGAGAAGCCTGTACTCCTCCACCTCCAGAAGGGGAAAGCACAGACGCAAATTGGGATCAGGCAAAAATTGTTTGATTTTGTATAACTCATAAAAAGCCCGGTAAACAGAACCCGTCACCGTACTTTTCCTGGGCTTGGAGCATTCTCCGGTCTCCTCATCCACCCATAACAAATACTTGATTTTGGGTACCGGATAAACAATGGTCACCGGATAATTGGGCAAAAATCGCTCCAGCTTACTCCGCATTTTATTGAAATTTCCGGTCTGAATCTCAATGATCTCGGTTCCCGTATAAATATCCGCCACGTAACCGTCTATGGGAATCTCCTGCATGTCCTTGTCCGGCGCATAGTAATCCTTTAAAACCGCATGAAGGGTTTTTTCCTGATAGGTACCGATACCGTACCTCTGCCGTTCGCTTCCTATGACACTGCTTCTGATTTCCTCAAAGCGCTTTTCATCCATTAGCGTTATTTCCTTTCAAGAAAAAGCTTTCTGGAAATAAAGTTATAAACCATAACCACACCGGTTGCAATAATGGTGCTCACCGCAATCATCATATCCTCGGTGAGCAGCGCTTTCAGAGCATTGCTGTGCCGGTACACACCATCCACACAGCCGTACATAACAATCTCATTGATTCCAAGTCCGATTGCAGACAGAATCAAAAAGACAATAAACTCTTTGCGCTTGTCCATATCTTTTTTGTGCGTAAATACAAACCTGATGCTCAAAAGATAATTTACAATTGCCGAAATCACAAATCCTAAGAACTTGGAAACCAGATAATGAACTCCTATCAGATTAGTAAGCCCCATTGTAATTCCAAAATCAATCAGAAAGCAAAAGGCTCCTACCACACCAAATTTAATAATCTGTTCCAACAGCTGTTTCATATTTCATTCTTTCCTTTTCCAAAATATAATTAAAAAGCAGAATTGCCACATAGTGTATTATACATGACAATTCTACTTTTTTCATCATAAATTTTTAATTACGATCGGAAGTACTTCTGGACTCCTCACAGCCGCATGTTGATCCTGATCCGGGATAAGAAATAAATGGTCTGGTATCGAATCTGGACTCGGTTCTGCAGCCACAATCCTCATTGTCCCGGTCTCTATCTCTGTCACATCCGTCATTTGAACTCCTGTCTCTATCCTGGCAGCCGCAATCCATATTTCTGTCTCTGCCTCTGTCTCTATCCGAGCCGCCGCATCTTCTGTCACTCATTCTTCCGTTGCCGCACATAAAACCGCTGTCCTGACAGCCACCGTCATTTCCGCAGCATAACAGCAATAATACTAAAATCAGACAATTCATACCTGTATCACTCCTTTTTTCTATGCTTTATCATATGCAAAAAAGAAAAAAGAGTTATTACTGTCCGATTATTTTATCAGGATTTGCGAAGCAGTTCCATTTTGATATAGGAAAAGGTCTTCTCCTCTCCCTGCTCAGCAAGCATAAGAAGCAGCTCCTCAAGCAGCTCCTTCGTCTTCGGATGCAAGGGTGCTTTTTCTCTGCTGCTTGCATAATATTCCCAAGGAGACGCCGTTGTATAGCGATCGCCGTTATACACTTTACACGCAGCAATGCGGTCCATCAGCATTTCCACAATATACCTGACAGGCATAGGCGCAGGGGCCATGCCTCCGTCTATTGCTTTGGTACTGTAATCAATCCAATATTCATAATGGTGCTTGTTTCTTCCTTTATGATGAAGCCATGCGGACGAATACCCTATGGCCTCTCTCTCCGCATTATTGGGACTTCTGTTCCCCTGATAATACTTCACTCCTACCAGAAATTCCGTAGGACTGTATTTTGACATATCATGCAAAAGCCCCTGCTTATACAATCCCACTTTAAAACAGCCTTTCATAACAAGGTATTTATGGTAGGTAATGGTTTTGAAATGTTTCCAGGCTTTCATTTGTTCTTCCGTCCGCTTCCTTTTCGTCTTCCGTGTCCGTCCTTTTCTGCCGACTTTTCAATTGTCTGGGACTGATATACGGCAACACTTCTTTCCTGAATGATTACCGGTTCCTCCATCTTAAGATTCTCATCCGGCTTCATGCTCTCTCCCGTACAACATGCGGTATCTGTAATTTTAACCCATATCTGGCCGGAGGGCAGCTTGGGAAGCGCCAGTCTGTGGGGCTCCCAATGCATATTACATGCAAGATAGAAAAATTGTTCCTCACCCGCATACTGCCCGCAAAGCATTGCTCCCACCATTCGGCTGATAAAGCTTAAATCAGGCCTCCACGCTTCCGTACCATGGTAGGAAATATCGGGATAACCACAGCCCAGGCTGTCCATTACCCGAAGTTCCTGTTTCATATGAAAGATTTTATGGGCCTTCCGAAGGCTGATCAGAAACTTAGTATAGGAAAAAATCTCTTTAGAAAACTGCGTTTCTTTCCACTTGATCCACCCTGCCGCATCATCCCTGCAGTAGCAGTTATTGTTTCCGAAACGTGTGTTGGCAAACTCATCCCCGCTGAACAAAAAGGGAGTTCCCTGCGCAAGAAACAAAAATGTAAGAGCATTCTTCATCTGCTTCAGGCGAAGCTCCTGAACGGACTTTTTCCTGGTGGCTCCCTCTACGCCGCAGTTCCATGTATAATTGATATCCGTACCGTCACGATTGTCTTCACCGTTTGCTTCATTATGCTTCCGCTCATAAGAAACACAATCATACAGGGAAAAGCCGTCATAATCGGCAAAATAATTGACTACTCCATGCTCCTTGGGATTTCGTCTTTGATATTGCAGCATATCATTCAGCATTCCTTCATCGCCCTTCAGGAAACGCCTCATATCATTTCGGTAGTTACCGTTATCACATGCAAAATTTCTGAAAACGGTTCCCGCTTCCTCTATCTCGTCCTTTGGAAGATCACTGCACCAAATCTTCGTGCTTCCCAGAAAGCCTTCCTGTGCCAGCATCCGATACGGGATATGGAAACCGCTGATCCTGACACCGTCAATGTGGTATTCCTTCACCCAGTACCGAAGCACCTTAAGCATGTAAAGCTGTGAAATTTGAGGTGGAAAATAGAAATGCATCATTACCTCAATCCCATTCCTGTGCAGCTCCTTTACCATTGTTTTAAAGGAGATGGCTGGAGAACTTCCTGCACTGTAAGACGCCTTGGGCACCAAATAGTATCCCTCCTGAAATCCCCAGCAGTTTACTCTCACGTGTTCTGCCGGATCATGAAAAGCATTTTCCTCTTCCGGCCTTTGCTGCTTTGCCCACACCGGCAGATGCATGCATTCCTCATATTCATAGCAGGGCATCAAAAGGAGAGCTGTTATTCCCAGCTCCTTCAAATACGGAATCTTTTCTACAATTCCTTCAAAGGTTCCTCTGTTCCTGACCCCTGAACTTTTATGCATGGTAAAAGCTCTGACATTCAATCCGTAAATAACGGTATCCTCATACGGCACCATCAGGGGGGCATCGCCCTCCCAGTCAAAATCCTCTGTCTGAAAGCTGCCATAAACCGCTCTGGTTCTTGTTTTTCCTGCACCCCATTTTTCCAGACCGGATATCCCCATGGCATATCTGTCGGTTATGATTTCTTCGCCATAATAATACTGATATTTACACTCCGCAATGCCTTCCCCTTCTATTTGAATGCCATACAGCCTTCCCTGTCTGCTCTCCTCGGTAAAAGGCAGCTTTATCTTTCGTCCCTGTCCGTCATATAAAATAATACCGCATTCCCTGTTGCCGGGAAATTCTGCCGCAAATCTCATGCCATTGGGAACAGGGAATACCCCCGGTTCCTCCGGTTTGAAACAGCTTGCTTTCCACTCTGTATTCATTAGTCCTCCTTATGTGGTATTACAATTTTTTCCTCTTTTATGTTTTTTATTCTAACACAAATAACGGGGGCTGTGTAAAAAACTTGTCCGATCAGCTATTGCATAGTACCGTTTATGCTAGTAAAATATATAAAAGCATTCAACTATTCCACCCCAAAAGGAGACGCTTATGAGCAAAAAGGATATGGATCAAAATAACTTAAACAGGCAGCAGGAAGAACAGGATGAGGAAATGACCGTCACCCTGGAGCTGGAGGACGGAACCAGTGTAACCTGTGCAATTGTCACTATTCTAACGGTAAATCAAAAGGATTATATTGTTCTTCTCCCTCTTGAGGAGGATGGGGAAAACCATGACGGCATGGTGTGGTTTTATCGTTACTTCGAAAATGAAAAAGATCCCAACGAAGAACCGGTTTTGGAATACATCGAGGACGACGAAGAATACGAGATGGTATCGGACGCCTTTGACGAATATCTGGACAATGTGGAATTTGACGAGCTTATTGAGGAAGAATAAGCCCTTCTAAATATGGAGACAGTTTTCTCCCCCTTTCTTTTGTATAATAAATAGTAAGTTCATGTCTGGCTCTTGTAATGGCAACATACAGGAGCCTTCTTTCTTCCTCCAGAGAGGCCTCCGTAATGCATTTCTTAGCAGGCACAATTCCCTCGTTGACATCCGGCAGCCAGACCCTGTCAAATTCCAGTCCCTTGGCGCCATGCATGGTAAGCACATGAACGCCCTCCTCAGACGCCGGACGGCAGCTTTTGTCTCCAAGGCTTTTCTCCTTTTGTGCCACAAACCGCTGCAAATCTGTTCCGGGTACATAATCCTTTAAACACTCCTGTATTTGATCCGCCTGCCGCAGGTACACTGACTCCTGCCTTGTATCTGCCGCTTTTTCCGACAGATAGCCATTGTAGCCCAATGCATTTCTAAACAATGATATTGCCAGAAAGGTCTGCAGCCTGCCCGCCAGCATCAGCCGGTTCCAAAAGCTTTCCATTTTTCTCAGCAATTCAGGATTATTGCCATAGTACCGCTGCAACTGAAAAAGAGTAACTTTTTCATCCGAAAGCGCTTCCCTGAACAGAAAACGGTTTGGCTTATTCATAAATGCAATCAAATCACGGCGCCTGTTTCCCAGATAAATAAAGGACAGAAAGGCTAAAATATCCTCCATAATAAAGCTTCGGAACATATCCCCGTTCCGTTCCGATTTTCCTCTTACCGCAATACCGGACATAGTCAGAAGCTCCGCATATTGTGTGGCAGCCAGGTTGGTTCTCAAAATAACCGCACTCTCTTTCTGCTCCTCCCTGCTCAGCCTTCGCAGACCCGCAACAAGCGTATCCTCCTCCTGCTTTCTTCCGTCAAAACACAAAATCCGGACACTGCCTCCTTTCCTGATGGGAAGAAACTCTTTTTCAAAACGTTCCTTATTACGCCTGATAACCTTTCCTGCAAGGGAAACGATCGCCTCCCCGCTTCGATAGTTTTCTGTCAGCATGATTTTCTTTCCCAATGGATAGTCGGCTAAAAACTGCTGCATAATTCCGGGCGAAGCGCCCCGAAAGCCATAAATAGCCTGATCGTCGTCTCCCACCACAAAAAGATTGTTTTTCGGAGCCGCCAGAAGCTTTAAAATTTGATATTGGGGAAAATTAATGTCCTGAAACTCATCGGCAAGAATATATTCAAACTGCTGCTGGAAGCTTCCCAGCACTTCAGGATGAGATATAAAAAGCTTCAGGCATTCCGTAATCATATCATCAAAATCAACCATTCCCTGTTCTTTCAGATACTGCTCATACCCTGCCCTGATTCTCAGGTATTTCTCATATGTCACCCCTTCAGCTATCTCAACCGCAGAACACTCCTTTTGGCTCCGTCTTTCCGGCAGGTTCTTTTCACAGCTGATTTCATTTAAAACCGCCGATACCGTATCATACAGACGATTTCCGCCAATGCCCATATTGCGAAGGAGAGTTTGCACCAGTTCCCTTTTCTCTCTTTCACCGATTAAGGAAAGCTGCTTGGGACTTGAACTGCGCAGTATATGAAAGCAGATACTGTGAAAGGTTCCAAAATTCACCTTTTCATATGCTATTGTACTTTCCGGGGAAGCCCTGTCCAAATGAACAAATTCTGCAGCCGCTTTCCCATAACGGTTTTGCATTTCCTCTGCAGCGGCTTTTGTATAGGTTATTACAAGGATTTTGCGGGGAGAAATCCCGCATTGATAAACAAGATACAGAATGCGTTGAATGATGGTTGTTGTTTTTCCACTGCCGGGACCGGCGATCACTTCCGCCGGTCCTGACAGATGCGTAATTGCTTTTTGCTGGTATTTACTGGGCGCTTTCAAGAAGCTCAATGCCCTTTCTAATTCTGTTTAAGGACTCTTCCTTGCCGAGAAGCTCCATAATTTCGGTAGCGCCTGCCGGGGTCATCTGCTTTCCCGACACCGCAGTTCTCACCGGCCATAATACATAACCGTTTTTGCAGCCCTTCTTCTCCACATAAGAGATCAGCGTCTGATAAAGCGCATCATTGCTGTAATCCTCCTGGCTTTCCAGAAGAGGAAGAAGCTCTTTTAAAACCTCCAAAGAAGATTCCCTAGTGGTTTTCATCTTCTTATGTTCATACATAGCCGTATCGTATTCCGGCAGTTCCTGCATGAAATCAATCAGCTCACAGATATCCGGGAAAATTTCTATTCTGGTCTTCACCATCGCTGCGATCTTATGAAGATCCAAATCCCTGGTAATCACCTGTCTGATGTAGGGCTCTGCCATCTCAAAGAATTTATCATCCTTCATGGCCTTCATATATTCCCCATTCATCCATTTTAATTTGGTATAATCAAATACCGCCGGGGATTTGGACATATGGTGATAATCAAAAGCCTCGGCCAATTCTTTCAGAGTGAAGATTTCTTCATTGCTGTCCGTAGGACTCCACCCCAATAGCGCCACAAAATTCACCACTGCCTCCGTCAAAAAGCCCTGTTCGATCAAATCCTCATAGGAGGAATGTCCGCATCTCTTGCTGAGCTTGTGATGCTCCTCATCCGTAATAAGAGGACAATGAACATAAACGGGAACCTCCCATCCAAAGGCCTCATATAAGCGGTTATACTTGGGAGATGATGACAGATACTCATTTCCCCTGACCACATGGGTAATTCCCATCAAATGATCGTCTACCACATTGGCAAAATTATAAGTGGGATATCCGTCGGACTTAATCAGGATCATATCATCCAGCTCCGCATTATCCACCGTAATGTCTCCATAAATTTCATCATGGAAGGTTGTGGTTCCTTCCGTGGGATTGTTCTGTCTGATTACGTAGGGAATGCCCGCATTCAGCTTCTCCTCCACTTCCTCTTTGGATAAGGAAAGACAATGCTTGTCATAAACGGTAATTTCCTTTCCCTCTACGATCTGCGTCTTAAGACCGGCCAGACGCTCCTTATCACAAAAGCAATAATATGCCTGTCCCTTTTCAATCAGCTTTTTGGCGTATTCCAGGTAGATTCCCGTCTGCTGGCGTTCCGACTGGACATAGGGGCCTACACCCCCATCCTTATCCGGTCCTTCATCATGGATAAGACCTGTCTTTTCAAGAGTTCTGTAAATAATATCTACAGCGCCCTCCACATAGCGTTCCTGATCCGTATCCTCAATACGGAGAATAAAATCCCCGCCCTCATGCTTGGCAATGAGGTATGCATAAAGCGCTGTTCTTAAATTTCCCACATGCATCCTTCCTGTAGGACTTGGGGCAAATCTGGTTCTGATTTTCGTCATTGTAAACTCTATTCTCCTCTCAATCGTTCTGTTCCATATCGGGAATTTTTCTGTCTGCAGCACTCTTAAAGCCTGCCACTTCCTTCATTGCCTGAGGAATGGGAATATTGGTACCCGCTCCGGCAATACAGCCGCCCGGACATGCCATTCCTTCAATCAGACATCCGTTTTTCTTTCCTGCCTTGGCAAGCATCAGAATTTTCTTACATTCCGTGAGACTTTCCGCATGCTCAATGTTGACCTCCACATCAGGATAATACTCCAAGATACATTCCTCGATAGCACTTGCCACACCGCCTGCCACACCATAGCCTCTTCCTGCACCGGTTGCATCGTTCATCTGATCGTGAGCCTCCACGGCTTCCGGCAGAAGCCCTCTTGCTTCAAACATTCCTGCCAATTCCTCAAAGGTAATGACAAAATCCACATCAGAGCGAACCGTTCTTCTGGATGCCTCCAGCTTCTTGGAGGCACAGGGTCCTATAAACACCACGCTGGCATCAGGATGATCCTCCTTAATCTTCCGGGCGGTAGCTACCATAGGAGTCAGTGCATTGGAAATTTTATCAATGGTTTCCGGGAAAAATTTCTTCGCAAGCACAGACCATGACGGACAGCAGGAAGTAAGCAGAAAAGGCAGCTTTCCAGTAGCCACTTCCTTCACATAATGCTCCGCTTCCGCCATAGCGCCCATGTCCGCCCCGATGGCGGTCTCATATACATCATAAAAGCCAAGGTCCTTTAACGCCGATTTGATCTTATCCGGTGTTGCGTCCTTACCAAACTGTCCCACAAAAGCCGGTGCAACCTGGGCAATAATTTTTCTGCCCGACTGCAGAGCGCGAATCAACTGGAAAATCTGGGATTTATCTGCGATAGCTCCAAAAGGGCAGCTGACCATACACTGTCCGCAGGATACGCACAAATCCGTATCAATGTAAGCCCGTCCTTTTTTGTCGCTTTTGATTGCATTCACACCGCAGTGTGCCAGACAGGGCCTTACCTGATGGGATATGGCATCATAAGGGCAGATCGCTTTACACTTTCCGCACTTGATGCACTTTTCCTGATCGATCACGGAGTGTCCGTTTTTCATGGAAATTGCCCCCTTGGGGCAAACCTCCCTGCAGGGATGAGCCACACAGCCCATACATTTATCCGTTACCTCATATCTGTTTTCCGGACATGCATTGCACGCAGAAGGAATAACCTGCATCAAAGGCGGTTCATAATATTTTTCATCAATGTTGCTTTCCTCAAGACCCTGCGTCACATGAACAGGTGCATTTTCAGGCCTTAAGGAAAGCCCCATAGCAAGTCTGATTTGTTCACGGACAATAGCCCGCTCCCGGTAAATGCTGTCATATTCGGATTCATCATAGTTTACAATTTTATAGGGAAGCGCTTCCACATCATCCTTCAAATTCTGAGAATTATATGCAAGATTGGCCGCTTCCTTAAATATACGTCTTCTGTTTTTGCGTACCTGGGTGTCAATTCCTCTCATACTGATACCTGTGCTCCCTGTGCTCAACACTTAAATTTGTTCTTGTATATTTTTACACAAACAGTCATGGAAGTCAACACCACACAGCATGACTAAGTGAAAGAAACTGACTATAAACTTCCCTTTATTCCTCTTCCTCTGTCACAATTGCCTCAAAGTCCTCCAGCGATTTATTTAATGAATAATAAACCGATGAACTGACAGTATAAACCGTGCTTGCATCATTTACTCTGATGTAGTAGCCGCTAATCATGGAATTATAATCTCCAACCTTTAAATTGTACATGTTGCTGTCCCACTGAAGGGTAATGTTTAAAATCGGTTCCTCCAAACCATATTGCTCAAAATCCTCCACATCCTCAATCATGATTTCAGAGGTAATGCTCCCGGCCGCTTTCAAGTAGCTGTCTACACTGGTGCTGTCTATTGCTATGGTATCATCCTCCAACAGTTTCCACTGACCCTCTTTCAAAATCAGATTGGTTGTGTCGTTGCTGTTTATAATCCCTATTTCCGTCACATTGTCCGTATCAATGTTTATTACAGTGTAAACCTCAGGTTCCGGTTCTCCCTCATTCTCCTGCTTCCGGCTGAGTGCAAAATATGCCGCCACAACCAGAAGCAGACAGAGAACCATAATGATTAATCTCGTTTTTCTTGCTTGATTCATACCATACTCCTTTACAATTTTCTTCTGTTAAACCAGACAAAAAAGCCCCCTATCAAAAAGATAAACGGAATAAGAATAACAGTAGAAAAAGCTATCAGTATCAGACTTTTCTGAGATATGGTCAAATAACTGATCTCATAATTCTTTACAGGGATTGTGATACTGTCCGTGTAATCGGCAAAGGCTCCAAGTGTGCCGGAAAACAGCTTTTGATTGCTTCCCGAAACCATTTCGTCCGCCTCCTGCGTAAAAATATTTTCTCCGGAATAAATCAACGCCGTAGAAGTGCCCTCCGAAGTCTGCTTTACACATTTAAGGCCTATTTTAAACGGACCCTCCAAATCCCCTTCCTGTCTGGTGTAATCCACCGCATTTTCAATATCCTCCCTGACGAAACAGTTCTCCGAGGTCTCTAACAACACAGATACCTCCACATCATCATTTTCCGTATAGCTTAACCCCTGGGCATAAGGTACAAAAACATAGCTTCCGTTTCCGTATACCTTTTCCGTCACCTCATCATAGCCGATTTCCGGCAGCAGCCAAAACGGATTTTGATAATAATAATTCTGATCTTCTTCTATGATAAGTCCTGTTGTCACCTCTACTCCGTAATAATCAAGAAGCCGGTTAAAGTTTTCTAGCGCTTTGCCGGTATAGGTGGACACCAAAAGCACCGATCCTCCCTTTTCCATATAGCTTAACATTTTGTCCGTATCATCCGATGATAAATCCTCCGTAGGCGCATTAATAGCAACACAATCGGCATCCTCAGGGACCTCATCATAATTCATCAGATTGATTGTCTGGTAATCTATATTTGCTTTTGAAATCACCTCCTCAAAGGCCGTGTCAAAAGCAAGCTCTCCGTGCCCTTCCAATATATAAAGCCTGGGCATATCATCGCTGACCACATAGGCAATGGCGCTGGTAATCTGCCCCTCGCCGTCATAACCTGTGACCACGGAGGAATAGGTGGTGTAATCAAATTCCGTCTGGTAAAGCGTTCCATAATCAATTACTCTGCTTCTTTGAGCACTTTCCACAATTACACTGTTTGAAGAAACAACGGAATCCGTATAATTGGTAAAAAACTTGGGATTGACCGCCGGGTCCACGTAGGACACCTGGATATGAGAGTTCAATTCCTCATAGTTTTTCAACATAGTGTCAAGAACCATGTCCGCCTGACTTTCATTGGCCAGCACATATACATTGATATCCTCCGAAATATCCGCCACAAAGCTTTTTGTTTCCTCTGTGAGGGTATACAGCTTCTGACTGGTAACATCAAATACCGTATATTTGGAGGGGAGCTGTGCAACAATGATATTCACAAACACCGCAAGCACAATGCTGATAACCGTTACCGACGCACTATAAGCACTGATACCTGCATTTTTAACGGAAACACTGTATCTCCTTTTCTGTATGGATTGCACCGTAAAAATTAAAAACAATACTGTTACGGAGAGATAATATACAACACTGCCCACCTGTAAGGAGCCGTTTAAAAGGTTATCGTACCGCCCTACCATGTCAAATACGGAAAGTATCTTCGTAAGCCAGTTTCCGGTGGATGATATCATATTGCACAGACCCGACATGACATATCCCAGAAATAAAATGCCAAAGGTAAGAACTGCCGCAATCACCTGGCTTTCCACTAAAGACGAAACAAAAACCCCGATGGAAATGCAGGCAACTCCATACAGAAAAAAGCCTGCTATGGCCAAATAGTTCTCCCCAAAGGCAATCTCGCCAAAAATGCTTAAAATAACAGGATAAATACTGATTATTATTACCGGTATGCCAAAGATCGTTACCAGCGCCAAAAATTTCCCGGCTACAATTTTGCTTACGCTTACGGGCGCTGTCAAAATCAACTGATCGGTCTTTTGCTTTCTCTCATCGGCAAGTATTCTCATGGTCAAAAGTGGAACACTGATTAAAAACAGGAAAACTACAGAAGACAATGCATATCCGATATAAGGATATCCCATGAAAAGATTAAAAACCGAAAAATAAATTCCCAGCAGAAAAAGCGTTGCCCCTATAAACAACGCGCCAATAAAGGAATGGAAATAAGATTCCAATTCTCTTTTATAAATCGCTCTCATTGTCCACTACCCCCTTTTCATCGGTTAATTCAAGAAAAACATCTTCAAGAGACCGCTCCGGCCGATTCATAGCCATAATCGGAAGCTTTGCTTCCGCCAGCTTATAAAACAGCTCCTGACGGATATCGATACTTTGATCTGTCTCCAAAATCACTTTAACGCATCCGCTTTCGCTGCTTTCCTCGCAAAGTATTTCCTTTACCTGCGGAAATTGTAACAAAAGCTTTTCCATACGATCCTTTGTACCCAAAACAGTAAGCTCCAGTCTGCTGTTTCCGTTCATAAGTCCCGTGAGTCCGTCAGGAGTGTCACAGGCTACAAGCCGTCCTCTGGAAATAATCATAACCTCATCACAAACCGCCTGAACCTCCGATAAAATATGAGAGCTTAAAATTACCGTATGCTTTTCACCAAGTTTGCGGATCAACCCGCGAATTTCTATAATCTGCTTCGGGTCCAAACCTACTGTAGGCTCATCCAAAATGATAACTGCCGGATCGCCCAATATTGCCTGGGCAAGTCCCACTCTCTGCCGATATCCTTTGGACAGGTTTTTGATTAATCTGCCTTCCATCCCGGCAATCATCGTCATATCCATCACTTCTGCAATCTTTTCTTTCCTGTCCTTTTTGGGTATCTTTTTCAGTTCCGCCACGAAGTACAAATATTCCTTTACTGTCATATCCATATAAAGAGGAGGTATTTCGGGTAAATATCCAACACACCCTTTTGCCGCTTCGGCATCCTTAACAATGTCATAACCGTTAATTTTTACACTCCCCTCCGTCGGCGCTATGTAACCGGTCATGATATTCATGGTAGTGCTTTTGCCTGCTCCGTTAGGCCCCAGAAAGCCGTATATTTTTCCGGCCTCAATCCGAAAGCTGAGATGATCCACTGCCATATGTTGTCCGTATCTTTTCACCAGATTGTCCGCTTCTATCAATCTTTTATCCTCCCATCTGATTTATTCAACTTGCCTATACCAATTTAGTTTAAAAATGTGTTCTAATGAAAAAAAAAGTGTGAAAATTTTATGTCCATCAAGAACTGCACTAAGTATCTATCATACTATAATATTAAAACACTTACCTTTTTATGAGAGGAGAATTATGCAGGATTACAGCTTTAACGAATACTTTGACCGTTTCCCGGTTGCAATGGCATATGTTCCCTGGCAGCATCTTACCAATATCTTTGAAAATCTGGATGAAGCATACAATATAGGCACCATTTTTCCCGAACTTGAAAAGCCTTTTACCGGAAGGAGATGTGTGAAATGAATAATCGAATGAATTCAGAACGTGAGCAGCTTTACCACGATATCGGAGTTATCTCCTTTGTAGTCACAGAAATAAACGAGTATCTGGACACTCATCCCACCGACAGGGAAGCCATGGAATATTTAAATCATTATGTCCGTATGCAAAATCAGGCAATGCGGGAATATGCCATGAAGTATGGTCCTCTTCGCATATCTGATGCAGACGGATGTAATCAAAATGAGTGGAAATGGGCAACCCAGCCCTGGCCTTGGGAAGGAGGATGTTAGATTATGTGGAGTTATGAAAAAAGATTGCAGTACCCCGTTAATATCAAAGAACCCAATGCCAAGATTGCACAGGTCATCCTGACACAGTACGGTGGACCCGACGGTGAGCTTGGAGCTTCTATGCGATATATTTCACAAAGATATTCCATGCCTTACAACGAGGTAGCCGCCATCCTTACGGACATCGGCACGGAGGAATTAGCCCACCTTGAAATGGTATCCACCATTGTTCACCAGCTTACCAAGAATTTGTCCATGGAAGAAATCGAGGAATCCGGATTTGCCAATTACTATGTTGACCACACTATAGGTATCTGGCCCATGGCTGCCGGAGGAATACCTTTTAACAGCTGTGAATTCCAGTCCAAGGGCGATGCAATTACCGATTTGTTCGAGGATATGGCTGCAGAACAAAAAGCGCGTTCAACCTATGATAATATTCTAAGACTAGTGCGTGATTATCCTGATGTCTGCGAACCCATCAAATTTTTACGTGCCCGCGAAATCGTACACTTTCAGAGATTTGGCGAAGCGCTCCGCATCGTACAGGACCGGCTGGACTCCAAGAATTTCTATGCATTTAACCCTGAGTTTGACAGATGTAAATCATAAGATCATGAGGAAACAGGTATTTATATGCTTGTTTCCTCATAATATTTATATCATTGCCCAAAGCTCACCTTATGCGGCATTGCATAAAATTTCATAAAAAAAAAGGACTCCCTCTCAGGAAGTCCCTACTATACCCTTATTACAATATTTTCCCGCTGATAAGCACTATCTCGTCCGGCTCGTACACTGATGATACTCTTACATATACTTTCCACACAAAATACACACAGCCACTGTTATGCCTTTTTTGTTTCCGCATTGTTAATAATTTTGACAATAGATATAACTGCAGCAACCAACGCTGTAGCTGCTTTTAAGATGCTCTCAAATAATTTCAGTATTTTCACCCCAATCTCCCTTCTTCCTTTGATATATCTGCACCTGATCCGCTTACTGCTATTATGAGAATATATCAGTATATATTCTGTATATACGACAATTCTTTTGCAAAGTGATATAAAAATAACGCCCTATTCTAAAGAGCGTTATCTTTAAGCGAAAATAATCCATACATTGATTTACATAGCTATCACTATTTATTTACTATATTCTTCTGGAATGTTTCCTTTCTTAATCTTTCTTTTTATTCTTCTTATATTCTTCAAAACCTTTTTTTAAAGTATCCTTCATTTCATTAACTCCCTCTTTTACATTCTTCATTTCATCTTTGAAGTCATTAATCCCCTCTCATTAAATCCATATATTCTGAAGCTTCTTCTTCATAATCCTTTTGTATTTTTTCTTTTTCCTTATCATATTCCTTTTTCGATTCCTTAAAATCGTTTATGCTTTTTTCGCGGTATTCTTATTCATTATAATTTCTGGAATTCTTAACAACCAAATTACTAAAGCAACTATAAGTATGATACACAATTTTTTACCCCATATATGCCACCACGTCCTCTTTGTAAATATTTGATTAGGTGCAAAAGGGCTTCCCTCATTATCCGTATCGCCTCCATATGATTCCACAACAGTAAGTTTTCTCTTACTATATTTTAATGTCATATGTAATGTCGTCGAATAATCACTTTCTTCACCTTTCGGATATTCGTTAAAATACACGGTAATATATTTTTCTAATTTTTTACCCATTTCAAATTTATAATAACCGCGGTACTCACCACCGTCCGCATATAAAAATGCCACGTGAAAATCTTTATTTTTCGCAATATCTTTCGTAAATTTTAACCTTATATCATAATCTGTTTTATTCATGTATGTCGTATCCAATGTCATATCCTCTATATGACCTTTTATAATAGAAACTGGGATTGCAATAATAAATGATACAATAAATAAAAATTTAAAAATTTTAGTAACTAAATCCTCCATTGTTTGTTTCTCCTGATGCTTTTTATCTATATAGAGTGTGGGAGCATCCTGCTCACACAGAATACTCCCTTGCCAACTAACTCAGAATTAAAATAATCACAAGATTAGTAAAATGATTAAAATAACAAATGAAATAGCAGACATAAGTAACCCGGCAACCGGAAGGCCGTGCTTCACACATGGGTCTTTGATTGCAATGATTCCCATAATAATACTTAAAATAGCCGGAATCACAGACATTCCTAACGAACAAATCGCTATGATTCCTAAAACAAAAGATGCAATTCCTCCAGCAGAATTTTTGATCATATCAGGAGACAAATTTGCATTTGGGGTTCCTGAATTAATAGGTATCCGGTTCACAAGTCCCTCAACGCCTTGTACTATTTGGTTCGTAGATGGAATCTTGGCATTCCCCTGTAATACCTGCCCCTGTGCAGAAGAGGTCGCCGATTCCGGCGTCGTCTGCTGCGCTCCGCATTCATCGCAAAAAAGTGCATTATCTTCTAATTCTGCACCACATTGAACACATTTCTTACTCATCCTTTTATTCTCCTTTATTGTATTTTAGCTCCACATTTTGAGCAGAACTTTTTACCAGGTTTTACCATATTATGGCAGTTCGGACACACCATATCCGTGTTTCTTTCTTCCGGACTCACCGAAACGGCTTTTTCGCCCATCTCCTCCTGCATATCTCCGGCATCTGTAACATTTGAAGGATTTCCATTCCCTTCTATTTGGTATCCACAAATCGAACAGAATTTTTTCCCTTTTTGAATATAATTATTGCAATTAGGACAAATTTGCGTTTCCACAAATTCGCCATTTTCTTTTATCATCCACTTGCATGATGGACATATTCTTTCATCTGGCAAAAGAAGCATTCCACATCTACAGATTTTCGTATGCTTATAAAGCCTGAATAATTGCATTCTGCTTTCTGTAGATAGATTATTCACTATTCGCACCAAGTCATTTAGTACATTTCCAAATGCGATCTGCTCTTCTACTGCCATATCTCCCCGTTTCATAGAAAAGCTTACAGGATTTTGGTTATATAGGGTAACAAGGTATGTATCCGCTTCCTGACACTCAATTTTTTCAACCTGCTCAATCGAGTATGCCGCATTTTCATTTGAGAGAAAACCCTTCGCATAAATCCTCAGGAACTGATTCGTAATCAGCACCCCCGATTTTCCTTTAGAAGAACGATCAAAAAATGCTAATACAAGTTCTTCTCCCAAGTTTCCCAATATGTTATTTATCATAGGCTCTATATTCTGAAAAGAACCGATATAACCCGGTATATGAATCCAACCTTGACTAATTATCGCATCGCCTAAGGATTCTTTCATGACCTCTTCCATATTGTCATAAATCTTTTCGGGAGTCCTTAATCCATATTCTGTTCCAAATACAGATTCCAGAATACTTTTAAATTCCTCTGTAAGATACTCGGCAGATTCTACATATTCAAATGCTCCGCTTTCAAAAATATTCTTTCCCTCCAAAGTACGGTAAAAAGTGTTAAAATCCTTTCTAATATTTTCAGCCAATTCTCTTGTATCATAAGTAATTCCCCTAACAGTCCTGATTTCAATGTCAATTTCTTCTAAAAGATGCTTGCACTGTGCAATCTTAGATATATTGTCTTCCGATATTGCTTGGCTTTGACAATATTGAACCAGATCATCAAGTGTCCGCTTAATTTGACTCTCGCTCTGAACGGCAGCTGCTTTTTTATTGAACGCCTCTTCATATAAACCACAGTTCTTAGTAAATAAATCATTCCCATATTTTTCTGCTGTTTGGCTAATCTGTTGTTCCAACGGGGCACGGAAATATGTGGCCATTTTTCGCAATTCGCCATTTTCATCTCCATAATCCTCCCATATGGAAAGATAGATCTTTAAGTTATACGGATTTAACGTTAAAGCTTCTATGATCTGCTCTTTTTTCTTCTCTACCGGAATCCTGCCAAGCCTGTAATTATTCCATATTGCTTTTGCTTTGTCACTCTCGGAAACGGTTACATATTTGCAGACGATACCGGCTTCTTTCTTTAACGCAATCCTAATTGCATTGCGAATATTATACAAATCTTTCATAAGTGCTGTTTTCAAAGGTTCTCTATATTGTTTAAAGAGTGCCGCTTTATCTGAACTGGCAGAAATGCCGGAACCAATATTTCCAACTACATTGACAGCAGAATGCGCAATCCCAGTAGCCGCATTCATCATTCCAGCCTGCGCCATTCCCTTTATCGCTCCTCCGAAACCAAAACCACCTCCTATGACCCTTCCCCGGCCCGCTTTTCTTGCCTCTCGATACTTCTCCTCTTCTTCTTTACGAATATCAACTGCGGCTATCTCCCGCTCCATATCATCTATCGTACGCTGGAAATTGTCATCCAAGCAAGAATCTACAACATACTTATCATAAAAAGCCATTTCGTCTAAAGAATATACTCCCTGTGCATTCAAAATTTCTGTTGCTTTTTGGAGAAGAGGCCACTCAATAACGCTTAGCACACTTTCCTGATTTTCCACTACAGAATAGCAACTACCCTGCGATGAATACCAAGAATCAAAATCCTTCCCAACAGAATCAATATATTCATCCGTTTCATTAATTAAATACCTTTCATTTTCCACTTCCGTAGAAATGGTGACAATATTTCCAGAAATATCATATGTAGTCATTGTTTGTACTCATACTCCTTTTCATTTTCAATCTGTTATCTTTTCATATGAAATCTTCATCATTTCCTTGTATGATGTTTAATCTGATACTTCAAAAATCATCCTAATATTCTATTGCTTAGAACTCAACGTCGGTATCGTAACTTACTCCAATGACCTTTTTTTCTTCAACGTTCACATAAAAATCTCTGAATCTGATTACTCCATCACACACAACATATCTATCTTGCAAAGGCAGATGTTCATGACGCATAAGTAATCCATCTTCCGGATCAATTTGCTTATTACTTACACTAACCAGTGCGTTTCCCTTGATATCAAACACTATTAGATTCTGCCACTTAACCGCAGTTAAATATTTCCCATCCTTGCTCATGTATACATCGTCAAAACCCTCTTTGGGTTCAAATAGGGTTTTTCCACTTTTATCAATTACTGTGAAATATGTATCCTGATCAGTTCCCTTGATTAGCATAAGAGCGATTCATAATCCAGATTAGAATATTGATGTGCAAAAACATCTCTGATTCCGCACCATTCTTTCCACGGGATTGTCTTCTCCTGCATCCTTAATTCATCCGAAATTACCTTGCATAACTCTCCTATTTACAAGATACACATACAACAGGCATTTTGAAAAACTGAATTACCCTTGAATGAATTATAATCATTATCAAACATATCACATGCTTCTCTCGTTTGCACACAATAATCCAGAATCTTTTTAAGAATGATAACATCCCTATTCTTCATACAATAATATCTCCGTTCCTGCTATCTCTGTTCTAAAATCCTCTCCAACCCCTGTCGTTGTAATCAAATCAACCGAAAGCTGCAAAGCCTCCTGAACCATCTGGCGCATTCCCGAAAGTTGCAATAAGGACATTGGCTTTCCCTTTTCTACCAACAAATCTATATCACTTTTTTCATTCGCTGTACCTTTTGCGTAAGAGCCAAATAAATACAATCTCTTTACACCATAATGGCGTGCTATCGGTACAACAACCTTTTGAATTTCACTAATATTAGACATATCGACTATCTCCTTATCTGTTCCATATTCATAACATACAACACACCATCTTTTCACACTATTTTTCCTTTAGCATACCACATCTTTTCAAAAAATACAAACCAATGAAAACCCTGATTAACACTGGCTTTAAAGGCAGTTACTTAAATTGCTAATTTCGGCGAAGCGCTCCGCATCGTACAGGACAGACTGGATTCCAAAAATTTCTATGCATTTAATCCCGGCTTTGATAACTCCACCGGAAAAGGAGGCTGCCCTTGTGATTAAATAAGTATTATGGGTACTCTATCCCCATACACGAACAGCACCATCGGTTTAACCGATGGTGCTGTCAGACTGTAGACAAAAAGGGGCTGTCGCACTAATCTCTGTATTATTTTTTTCTACATTTGGTAATAAAGAAACAATCGGCCAATTATAAAATTTTTTTCTATTGCAGATAATTGCTGTATATTTATATAAAATTCATCAAACTGTTTTAACAAAATACAAGCGCAGCACCTCGCAAATATACTCTCAGAATATTTCATCTGTGCCAATAT
>CAYMUW010000015.1:0-65131 GCA_964393865.1 uncultured Lachnospiraceae bacterium | reverse complement strand
GTTGGTAATAATGTATATACTGGTGACTTATGAATGGCATGGCTGAACTGTTACTTTTCAGGAATTGTAAATGAATTTACACAAAGGCATAAGAATTTACTTTACTTTTAGAAACGACTATGCTATTCTGAATTTGTTACAGAAATTTGTAACAGTTTCTATTACTTATTTATTTTTTTGGAGGTATCTACAATGAACAAAGGTACAGTAAAGTGGTTTAACAACCAAAAGGGTTACGGCTTCATCTCTGATGAATCAGGCAACGATGTTTTCGTACACTACTCAGGACTTAACATGGAAGGCTTCAAGTCTCTTGAAGAAGGAGCTGCCGTAGAGTTCGAAGTTGTAAATGGTGAAAAAGGACCTCAGGCCGTAAACGTAACTAAGTTATAATCAGAACACTGACTATAACGCATTAATCAGTAACACGATGTGCCTTTTCTTAATATAAATGTTTCATTTTATTTAGGATTAGCAATATTGTTTTATCGGATTAATCTAAGAGGGTGTCTCCCAAGTCACTAGCTGACTACGAGGCACCCTCTTTTTACTATATTTATTGAACCGGAACCAGATCACCGATCCGCCGGAAACTATTTTTCAGAAATAAATGCAAGCACCTCTTCCAGCTTCATATTCCCGCCAAACAAATCCAGCGCACTTCCAATGGTCACATCGATTCTGTTCCTTCCCAATTCCTTAAGCTGCTCCAAATCCTGAAAATTATGTACGCCGCCTGCATAGGTTGCAGGAATCCCGCACGCCCTTCCAAGCAATTCCACCAGCTCTTTCTCTATTCCGTTTGCCTTGCCTTCCACATCCACCGCATGAATTAAAAATTCATCGCAGTTGTCGGCAAGCTCCTGCAGCGTATTCTGATTCAGCCGCACATCCGTATATTTCTGCCACCTGTCGGTAACAATATGATAATGCTTCTCCTTCTTCCTGCAGCTGAGATCCAGCACCAAATGCTCCTTTCCCACAGCGCTCTGCATTTCCCTCAGCCTGCTCTCATCAATCCTTCCGTTTTGAAATACATAGGAGGTGACGATCACATGGGAGGCTCCTGCCTTTAAAAATTTCTCCGCATTATAGGGCGTAATTCCTCCCCCTGCCTGCAAGCCGCCGGGATAAGCATTCAAAGCAGCAAGTGCCTGTGCCTTTGTGCGCTCATAATATTCGCTTCCGGTCGGATTCAGCAAAATCACATGTCCTCCCGAAAGTCCTCTTTGACGATAGAGATCGGCAAAAAAATCGGCGTTCTGATCCGCTACAAAGTTTTCCGCAACGCAATTCCCCCGATCCGCAAGGCTTCCTCCTACGATTTGTTTCACTTTTCCGTTATGAATATCAATACAGGGTCTGAATTTCATGCTGATAACTGTAAACCTTTCCAAAAAATAAAAAATGCCTTTTCATATTATCTCATAAGGCTCTTTTAAATAGTATAACATATCTTTCCTCTTCCACCAAAAATTATTTCAGATATGTTTCTTTTCCTGTAAAGTATATTTTCACTGTTTCTGCACATAATAGCAAAGAACTGATAAAATGCGGTTCTTTTATAAGGAGGTCATTATGAAAAAAATGAGAAAACTTATTTCGGTATCTCTCGTCCTTGCAATGCTTTGCGTTTTTACTGCCTGTGGAACTGACAAAAACAACAATGCAAATGACATGGCCGGAGCTGCCGACAACAACACAACCACGGAGAACGGAGCTGCCGGAAATGATACAACAACCGGCGGCACCACAAACAACGGTGTCAACGATAACGGTACCAACGCCGGAAATCTGGCCGGTGAAGACACGAACGGCGCCACCGTTACCGACAATCTTGGAACTGACGATGACATGGGAACCGTCGGTGACAATGTAAATGATGCAACTGCCGGAACAGACCATGACGGCGACTCTATTTTGGAGGATGCCGGCAATGCAGTTGGGGATGTGGTAGATGATATTGCCAACGGTGTTTCCGATCTCACGGATGATGTAGTGGGCAACGGAACAAATAACACAAACAGCAACGGAACCACCACAAATGGCAGCAACAACACAACCAATGCCAGATAATACCCTTAAGTTTACCCGGCTCTTTGCTCGCATAAATAAGGAGGTGCAGATTTCATCTGCCCTCCTTGTTTGTTAAAACAACTTATTTTTCGATAATAGTGCCGTCTCTGTATGCCTGCAGCAGTAGTTCCAGCTGCTTAATGCTTTCCCTAAGCTCCCGTCCGATATCGGTATCCGATACCCGAATCCTGGTAGGCGCCACCTCAACAACTGTAGAGTCCGAAAAGATATCCGACTCATGCAAAATAGCCGATTCCATAGACTCAAACGGTTCATGCGCAACCAGTCGCATTCCATGGGAATTAGCCACAAGCGTATAGCCTGCAATACCGGTTTTGCTTTGATATGCCTTGGAAAATCCACCGTCTATAATAAGCAGCTTTCCGCCACATTTAATCGGCGTTTCTCCCTTCTTCAATTCCACCGGAACATGCCCGTTAATAATATGAGATTTGCTGGTATCAAGCCCAAATTCTTCCAAAATTTTGTTAAGAATATCTTCATTATCAAGCAGAGAATAATAACTGTTTTTGGTTTCCTTGTGAGTCTCCTTGTCATCGATAAAGTAACGCTCAAAGGTGGTCATCTTATCCTTGCCAAAGACAGGTGAATTGGGACCTGCCCAGATATACCAGATATAATCCTGTGCCCTTCTCATTCCGGCAGGATCATTTTTGGAGTAATAGCCCTTTCTGGCAAGATTATCCAAAACGTCATACAGTTCTTTCCCTCTGTACTTCTTCCCGTCCACATTAACCGCTTTAAACTCACCGTTTTCATCCAGAGGCACACAGCCGTGATAAAGCAGATTGGAATTATGGATTTTGTAAAGACTGCCGTTGGTAAACAAAAATCGCACATGCCGCTGCAGCTTTTCGCATTTTAAAAATGCCTGCCTGATTCTGTCCATGACCTGCTCTTCATCCGGTGTCAGATTATAAGGGTCTGCCGGGTCCACAGTAGGAAATTCCGTATCTTTCATGGCATATTCCTTACCGTAGGCTGTCACTGTCTTCTTTTCGTAGTTAATTTTATCAAGCAAAAGCCGGTCATCCATTTCAAATTCGGGATGCTTTTTGATCACCTGACCCTCCAGCTTAAACTGGATCACCGCAATTGCCTTGTGTATCTTCATATCAAGACTTAAGTCCTTGGTGTTATAATCCGTATTAAACTTAATGGCAAACGCATCACAGTTTACATTCTGGTAAGTATCCAGCGCAAAGGTTGCCAGAGGAATCAGATTAATGCCGTATCCCTCCTCCAGGGTATCTAGGCTTCCGTATCTGGCCGCAATGCGCAGCACTGTGGCAATACAGGGAAGATGCCCGCAGGCAGCTCCCATCCAGACAATATCATGGTTTCCCCATTGAATATCCACCGAATGATAATTCATCAGTGTATCCATAATGATATGCGGTCCCGGTCCTCTGTCGTAAATATCTCCTACAATATGAAGATGATCGATTACCAGTCTTTGAATCAGATTACTGAGGGCTATAATAAATTCCGGTGCCCTGTCAATTCTGATAATGGTATGGATAATCTCATTATAATATCCTTCTTTATCGGATATCTCCGCTTTCTCCGTAATCAGCTCTTCAATAATATAGGCAAAATCCTTGGGCAGCGCCTTACGCACCTTGGAACGGGTATATTTGGAGGCAACTTTCTTGGTAATCTGCACCAGTCTGTGAAGAGTGATCTTATACCAATCCTCAATGTTGTCCTCCTCCTGCAGTACAATATCAAGCTTTTCCTTCGGATAATAAATCAAGGTAGCAAGGGACTTTTTGTCCTTATTGCTCAGCGTATTGCCAAATTCCTCGTCAATCTGGCGGCGTACCGCTCCGGAACCGTTTTTCAGCACATGATTGAACTGCTCATACTCACCATGAATATCCGTCAGAAAATGCTCTGTTCCCTTGGGTAAATTTAAGATTGCCTGAAGATTAATAATCTCCGTGGAAGCCGCTGCAATATTGGGATATTGATTGGCAAGTGTTTTTAAATATTTCAGTTCCATTAATTCCAGTTCATTCATTCCGGTCTGCCCCTTTTCACAAATTAGCCGATCACATCACTCATCTGATACATTCCCGCCGGTTTCCCTTTAAGGAATTTTGCCGCCTGAACGGCTCCCTTACCGAAAACGGCCTTAGAATATGCCGTATGGGAAAATGTAATCACCTCATCGGCCCCGGCAAAGATTACATCATGGTCTCCCACAATAGTTCCTCCTCTGACCGCTGAAAAACCGATTTCCTTTTGAGGACGCTTTTCTCGTCTTGTACTTCTATCATAAACATATTTGTACTCATTGTCCAGCACCTCATTAATACTTTCTCCCAGTGCAAGGGCAGTACCGCTTGGCGCATCCACTTTCAGCTTATGATGCTTCTCAACAATCTCCACATCAAAACCTGCCGGAACCAGGACGGATGCCGCTTCCCTTAAAAGCTTCATCAGCATATTGATTCCCAATGACATATTGGCTGATTTTAAAATTGCAACCTTCTTTGATGCCTCTTCCACCCTCTTAAGCTGCTGTTCCGACAAGCCTGTCGTACAAAGCACGCAGGGCACCTGCTCCTTCACACAGTAATCGAGCAAACCGTCTACTGCCGGAGCTGCCGAAAAATCAATAATCACGTCTGCCGGAATATTACATTCGCTGATATCTTTAAAAACCGGAAAGGAATTTTTCCCTTCATCATAAGCATCCACACCGGCTGCAAGAGTAACCTCCGCATCATCAGCGATAAGGCCTGCTATGGTCTTACCCATCTTTCCGTTGCATCCGTGCATAATCACCTTTATCATAATCCGATAGCCTCCTGATCTCCTACAGTATTCCGTATTCCTTCATTACCTTTTCAAGCTTAGCCACATGTTCCGCTTCCATATCCGTAAGGGGTGGTCTTAAGGAGCCTGCCTCTTTCCCCATCAGGTTAAGAGCCATCTTCACCGGAATAGGGTTTACCTCGCAGAAAAGAGCGTCATATAAGGGAATTGCACGCAGCTGCTCCGCACAGCTTCCAGCTAAATCTCCCGCAAAGAATTTCGCACAAATATCGTGTGTTTGTCTGGGCGCCACGTTAGAAAGAACGGAAATAACTCCCTTTCCGCCAAGAGCAAGCAAGGGTACAATCTGATCGTCATTACCGGAATATAAGTCTACCTTGCCATCAGCAAGAGACATCAGCTTAGCCACCTGCGAAATGTTGCCGCTGGCTTCCTTAATTCCCACAATATTATCCACATCCGTGCACAGTCTCACTGCAGTCTCCGGCGCAATATTACAGCCTGTACGGCTGGGTACATTATAAAGAATGCAGGGAACCTTAACGGAATCCGCAACCTTCTTAAAGTGTGCATAAAGACCGTTCTGAGTTGCTTTATTATAATAAGGAGTTACAAGAAGCAGGCCGTCCACGCCGAACTTTTCCGCCTCCGTTGAAAGATAAACTGCGGTTTCCGTACAGTTGGAGCCGGTTCCTGCTACAACCGGGATTCTTCCCGCAACCTTTTCCACACAGTATTTGATTACATCCAAATGCTCCTCATGTGTCAGTGTTGAGGATTCACCTGTGGTTCCGCACACGATAATAGCGTCCGTTCCCCCTGCGATCTGATCCTCAATCAGCTCCGCAAATTTCTCATAATTCACTTCTCCGTTTGCATGAAACGGTGTAACAATTGCAACACCTGCACCTGTAAAAATTGCCATAGCTTTTCCTCCTTTAAAAAAATCGATGCACATTATTGCGCACCGATTACTGTGATTCCCTTTTCATCGGATAGCGCCCCATCATTTCTGATGACAGTCATACAGCTCTTAACTGTATGCCCAAGGGTCTGCTTTCAGGAACACAAATCCTTTCGGCGTTTTTTCCTTTCATCTTTCTTCTCCTGTGCCTGCCACATCCAAAAAATTACTCATAAAACACGCAACCTCTACCTCTAGATCCTATGAAATTATCTTACTGCATAAAACAATCATAGCACCATGCATTAGAGCTGTCAATGCATAGATGCTATGATTTTATGCTTAAAATATTGCAAAAAATGCTACTCACATCGAAACTTCAAAGTTTCTATTCGGGACACCTCATCTGCCAGCATACATACCTCGTCATTTAAGGAGATTCCCGTCATAATTATGTCGGTCTCTTCATCTCTCGCATCAAGAAGATTTTTCAAGTCCTCAACCGAAATGATACCGCTGTCTATCAGTCCCAAAACCTCATCCAATATAAGCAGGTCACATTCTCCCGTAGCCAAAACCTTTTTGGCAAAATTAATCCCGTTTTTGATGTTAATAATCTCTTCTGTCTGCTTTTCCTCCGGCAGCTCAAAAAAATTAAGATCCGATTTTTCAAACCGGAATACCTTGATTTCGGGCTCCAGCCTGTGCAGGAATTCAGAATCCGCAAGTCCCTTTTTTTTCAGGAACTGAATAATCACAACACTTTTTCCCTGCGCTGCTGTCAGCACGGCTTTCCCCAGTGCAGCCGGAGATTTTCCATGTCCGTCTCCACTGTATATATAGATCAGTCCTTGTTCCATACCCTACCTCATATGTATGATCTGCATGTATTTTATGCAAAAGTTAAAAGTATGTTGCTTATCATATCATAGAAGTGAGGGAAAATCAACTTTTTATATCTCCTCGATTAACTCCAGCTTGCTTACCGACACCTCGTAGGCCACTCTCTTTTGGGCTTCCTCCTCGGAGACCTTCTTAATATATTCCCTGCTCTGAATTCTTCCCCACAGTTCACATCTGGTTCCTACCGTAAAGCTGCTGGCAAATCTTGCATTTCTTCCCCAGCAGATGCAGGGTATGTAGTCACTCTTTCCGTAGGGCCTGTTTACTGCAAGCAAAAGGTCGGCAATTTCCCTGCCCAGAGGCGTCTTTCTGTAAATAGGCTCCTTACAGATATACCCGTCCAGATAAATCTGATTGGTTTTGGAGCTTTCCGGTGTTTCATCAACAAATTCAATTTCCCTTGCAAAGACGGAAAGCACCAGTCTGTTTTTCCTCTCTTCATGGCGGTTATAGGAACGAAACTGTCCCGAAACCATGATATTCTGCCCCTTGTAGTCCATGGTAACGTCAATCAGACGCTCCGATACCATCAGTGGAATAATGTCACTGGACTCACTTAATCTGGGTACTTTCACATCAATCATGTAAAAGCCCTCTCCGAAAATCTCATGGCTGAACTGAAAATTGCTTACAATCTCACCCATGATTACCACTTGGTTGTTTTCAATTACCTTATCTGTCATTTTGTTTCTCCCTTCTTACTCCTTAAGAATTTTTCTATCTTGTCATGTATTACTATTTATATGAATGCTTTTTTCTGATAGAACATTTATTGGCCGCAAATTCCGACCTTTTACTTTATACTTTTTGTATTTACAAGCTTAGGGATATAGTGCTATACTTAAGCGGTTTGAAAAATAAAGAGCCCTTCAGGCCTCTTTATGCGAATGAAAGAATTAAACGAGGAAAAATAAAATTATGAATCAGAAACGTGAAGATGTAAGAAACATTGCAATCATAGCCCATGTAGACCATGGCAAAACCACGCTGGTGGACGAACTGCTGAAACAAAGCGGTGTATTCCGTGAAAATCAGGAAGTAGCGGAACGTATCATGGATTCCAACGATATTGAAAGAGAACGCGGAATCACGATTCTCTCCAAAAATACCGCGGTTACCTATAAAGGCACCAAAATCAATATCATTGACACGCCGGGACATGCCGATTTCGGCGGCGAGGTGGAACGTGTTCTTAAAATGGTAAACGGCGTCATTTTGGTCGTAGACGCATTTGAGGGCGCCATGCCCCAAACCAAATTTGTACTCCGCAAGGCACTGGAGCTCAAGCTTCCTGTTATTGTGTGCGTAAATAAAATTGACCGGCCGGAAGCCCGTCCTGCCCAGGTAGTAGACGAGGTTTTAGAGCTGTTCCTTGATTTGGATGCGGACGAAAGCCAGCTTGACTGCCCCTTTGTGTTTGCCTCCGCCAAAACCGGTACCGCTTCCCTGAATATGGACGAGCCCGGTGTCAACATGATTCCCTTATTTGAAACCATTTTGGATTATATTCCTGCCCCTGTCGGTGATCCCGAGGCAGGCACCCAGGTCTTAATCAGCACCATAGACTACAACGAATATGTAGGCCGGATCGGTGTGGGAAAGGTAGATAACGGAGTAGTTAAGGTCAATCAGGAGGTGGTAATTGTCAACCACCACGAGCCTGATAAGCAGAAAAGGGTTAAAATCAGCAAGCTTTATGAATTTGACGGTCTAAACAAGATCGACGTAACCGAAGCACAGATCGGTTCCATTGTGGCCATTTCAGGTATTTCCGACATTCATATCGGTGATACTCTCTGCTCCCCTGACAATCCGACTCCTATCCCCTTCCAGAAGATTTCGGAGCCTACCATTGCCATGCATTTTATCGTCAATGACTCACCGCTTGCCGGGCAGGAGGGCAAATATGTAACCAGCAGACATCTGCGTGACCGTCTGTTCAGGGAACTGAATACGGATGTGTCCCTCCGTGTGGAGGAAACTGATACCACGGAAGCCTTCAAGGTATCCGGACGTGGCGAGCTTCACCTTTCCGTACTTATTGAGAACATGAGGCGGGAAGGCTATGAATTTGCGGTAAGCAAGGCGGAGGTTCTCTACCATACCGATGAAAACGGCAAAAAGCTGGAGCCTATGGAGCTTTGCTATATTGATGTTCCCGATGAATTTTCCGGTTCCGTCATTGAAAAACTAAGCCAAAGAAAGGGCGAGCTTCGCAGCATGGGAACCGCCAGCGGCGGTTACACCAGACTGGAATTCTCCATCCCTTCCAGAGGACTGATCGGTTACCGGGGAGAATTTATGACAGATACCAAGGGAAATGGTATCATGAACAGCATTTTTGACGGATACGGCCCTTACAAGGGAGATATTCAGTATCGCAAGCAGGGTTCTCTGATTGCATTTGAGTCCGGCGAAGCAATCACTTATGGTCTGTATAATGCACAGGAGCGGGGTACTCTCTTTATCGGCCCCGGTGAAAGAGTTTATTCCGGAATGATTGTCGGACAGAACGGCAAAGGAGAAGATATTGAATTAAATGTATGTAAGAAAAAGCAGCTCACCAATACCCGTTCCTCCAGCGCAGATGAGGCGCTGCGCCTGACCCCTCCCAGGATTCTCAGCTTAGAGCAGGCTCTGGAATTTATCGATACCGATGAGCTTTTGGAGGTTACTCCCAAATCCCTGCGTATCAGAAAGAAGATTTTAGACCCCACGCTGAGAAAAAGGGCGGCTATGAGAGCTAATCAGAAATAGAAAATATTTTCCAATCGGAAAACAAAGAAACGACATGGCAAAAGCTGCTATGTCGTTTCTTGATATAAGCTTATTTTATTTTCATATTTTGCAAATCTCCGCTATCCAATGTGCAGTATTGCAGTGGCTATTCTGAAATAAATTAATAGCGACAGCGCATCTACAATGGTTGTAATAAAAGGACTTGCCATCACCGCCGGGTCAAAACCAATCTTCTTTGCCAGCATAGGCAGAATACATCCCACGATTTTAGCAATTAAAACGGCCGCCATCAACGTAAGGCATACCACAGCCGCCACCGGAATGGTTACCTTATCGAACAACAGCAGCTTGACAAAATTAGCCGCTGCCAGAGTTGCTCCGCACAAAACAGCTACCCGAATTTCCTTCCAGATAACCTTTAAAATATCCGAAAATACAATCTCATTGAGGGAAAGTCCGCGGATAATCGTTACACTTGCCTGCCCGCCTGCATTTCCGCCGGTATCCATCAGCATGGGAATGTAGGCCGTCAAAATCACGCAGACACTGAGGGCATCCTCAAAGGACGTGATAATGCTTCCTGTAAAGGTAGCGGATATCATCAACAGAAGCAGCCAGGGAATTCTCTTTTTCCATGTTTCAAAAATCCCCGTCCTCATGTATGGCTTGTCCGAAGGCACAATAGCCGCCATCTTTTCCATATCCTCCGTAGCCTCTTCCTGAAGGATATCCACAATATCATCGACGGTGATGATTCCCACCAGACGATTTTCATTATCTACTACCGGCATTGCGGTAAAATCGTATTTCTGAAACTGCCTTGCTACTTCCTCCTGATCCATCAGCGTATTGATATAAATGACATTTTCATGCATAATATCTCCGATAATCTCGTCCGGAGAATTAGTGAGCAGATAGCGAAGCGCCACAGTTCCAACCAGCGTTCTCTTGGCATCCAGAACATAACAGATATTAATTGTCTCACTGTCCAGTCCAATCTGCCTGATCCTGTCAATGGCATCCTGAACCGTCATATTTTCCTTTAAGTCCACATACTCCACCGTCATAATGCTTCCGGCAGAGTCCTCCGGATAACGAAGCAGATGGTTAATATCTCTTCTGGTTTCCGGACTTGCGTTTGCAAGCAGTTTCTTAACAATATTGGCAGGCATTTCTTCCAAAAGGTCGGTAGCATCGTCCGCCATCAGGTTATTGATAATCCCTGCCGCATCTCTTTCGGACAGGCTGGTGATAATAAACTGCTGGTTGTCCACCTCCAGATAAGAAAAAACATCTGCTGCCATACTCTTTGGCAAAATTCGGAAGATTTTTAACAATTCTTCCTCTTCCAGCTCCTCCAGGATCACTGCTATATCGGCAGTGTTCATCTCTTCCATTTTTTGACGGAGCCTGGTGTATTGCTTGGTTTCAAGCAGCTGTCTTACTTCTTCAAGGTCTCTGATCTCTTCCATTGCAATTCTCCTTTATATGTGATTTTTATGCTCCGTTCATGAGGAGGAATATCAGTACTGCTGCCAGCTATACTCTTTTTCATAAAAACCACCACCTTTCAGAAAATTGCTTTTGTTTCCACCCCTCTACTTTAGACCAGAAGCGGTAATTTTGTCAACGCATTTTACCTATCCTTTACGTTCTATACCGCATCTTCAGTTTTCCATATAGTACCCTTCCCCCGTAATTATTATTCCTGCACGCCCCGCAGTTTTTTCGGTGATCTCCTTCTCGATCTCCCGCTGCTGCGCGGCAGGAACGCAGATATCAAATTCAACCTTATCCGTATATCTGGAGGCTGCAATTTCAATCTGCCTGTTTCCCAAAAGATGCTGTATCCGTCCCACATCCATATAGTCAATTGCCACGGTGAGCTCTGTTCCATATCGCATGGTGGCAATCCCTGCATCAGAAAGCCCCTCCTTGGCCGCCTGGGTATAGGCCCGAACCAGTCCGCCTGTTCCTAATAACGTTCCGCCAAAATATCTGGTAACCACCATCGCCACGTTGGTGACCTCCGCCGAAAGCAGCACCTCAAGCATCGGCTTTCCGGCAGTACCGCTGGGTTCACCGTCATCACTGCATCTGGTCAGTTCTCTGTTTCTTCCTATTATAAATGCTGAGCAATTGTGTCTGGCATCATAATACTTCTTCCGCATGGCTTCAATGAATTCCGCCGCCTCCTCCTGAGAGGACACCGAAACCACATTGGCAATAAAGCGGGATTTCTTTTCCTCATATTCTCCGCTTCCCTTCCTGCATACAACCCTGTAAGAAGGATGTTCTTCCCTTCCGTTTTCCTTTTCCATCGTATTACATTTGCCCTTTCTGCATCCTGCCGGCTTGATTTTATAACCATGTCAAAAGTTTAGCATACCCCAGAATAAAAGTGTATCTATTTGTGAACAATTCTTAATAAATCATTAAAAAACTTTATTTCCAACCCACATTTTGGTATACTCTATATATTGCAAACAAGAAATAAACTACAAGCTTTATGGAGGCACATAAATGAATTACACAAAACGGGGAATACGTGCCAAGCAAAAATCCCTGAATGCAAAGTCCACCAGACTGGGAAAAAAGCTGCTTCTTGCTATTTTAAACCTTTCCCTTCTCTTCGTTGTTGCCGTAGGCGTCATTGGCATCAGCATGGGGTTTGGTATTTTCAAGGGCATTATTGACACTGCTCCCAGCATTGAAAATGTTAAAGTAACACCTACCGGATTTTCCACCTTTGTCTATGATCTGGAAGGCAATCAAATTGCAAAATTAATCTCGCAGAATTCCAACCGTATTCCGGTTACACAGGATATGATACCGGAAGATCTGGCACACGCATTTGTGGCGATCGAAGATGCACGTTTCTATGAACACAACGGAATAGATATCAAGGGTATTATCCGTGCAGGCTATGTTGCCGTTACCACCGGTTTTAAGCGTACCGAAGGTGCCAGCACCATTACCCAGCAGCTGCTTAAAAACAACGTTTTTACCGATTGGACAAGCGAAAGCGGTTATGCCGAAAAGATCAAACGTAAAATTCAGGAGCAATATCTTGCCATTGAGTTAAGCAAATCCATGTCCAAGGATGAGGTGCTGCTGAATTACATGAATACCATTAACCTTGGTCAGAATACACTGGGCGTTCAGGCAGCCTCGCTTCGCTATTTTAACAAATCGGTAAACAGCCTTACCCTGTCGGAATGCGCTGTTATTGCCAGCATTACACAGAACCCCTCCAGATACAATCCCATTTCCCATCCGGAAGAAAATGCCGATCGGCGTAAAAAGGTATTGAACAATATGCTGGAGCAGGGATATATTACACAGGCAGAATATGATGAAGCCATGGCAGATGATGTTTATTCCCGCATTCAGGTAGTAAATGAGGACTCCGAAGATACTCTGGTTAATACATACTTTGTGGACGCATTAACCGAAGATGTCATGAACGATCTTCTTGAAGCCGGCTATAACGAAACTCAGGCTTTTACTTTACTTTACAGTGGCGGATTAAAGATTTATTCCACCCAGGACCCCCATATTCAGGCTATCTGCGACGAGGTATTTTCCAATGAAGAGAATTATCCCGACAACACACGGTGGTATCTGAATTATGCGCTTACCGTCAAGAATTCCAGCGGTGATTATGAAAACTACAGCACAGAAATGCTCCGCACTTTCTTCAAGGAACAAAATTCCTCCTACAATCTGATTTACGATTCTGCGGAGGAGGCCTACGCAGATATTGAATCTTACAAGGAAGCGGTGCTTGACTCCGGTGATGAGGTTTTTGACGAGAGCATTTCTCTCACACCCCAGCCTCAGGTTTCTCTAACCGTGGAGGATCAGCACACCGGCTACGTGGTTGCCATGGTCGGCGGCCGCGGAACCAAGGAAGGCAGCAGAACCCTGAACAGGGCAACCGACGCCGTTCGTCAGCCTGGCTCCACCTTTAAGATTGTTGCCGTATATGCTCCTGCACTTGACAGCGCCGGACTTACACTGGCTACCATGATTAACGATGCGCCTTTTAACTACGCAAACGGCCGTCCTGTTAATAACTGGTGGGGTTCCGAATACAGAGGAATGAATTCCCTGCGAATGGGTATCATTCAATCCATGAATGTAGTGACCGTCAAGGCTTTGACCCTGATCACACCGCAGCTTGGATATGACTATGTAAAGAATTTTGGTTTTACCACAGTAGTTGACAGGGAAGAAATCACTGTTAACGGTGAAGTTCAAATATATTCCGATATCCAGCAGTCACTGGCTCTGGGCGGTCTTACACACGGTGTTACCAACGAAGAGCTGAATGCCGCTTATGCCTGCATTGCCAATGGCGGAACCTACATTAAGCCTAAGCTGTACACCAAGGTGGTGGATCATGACGGAAATGTAATTTTAGATAATACCGAACCTGTCTCCAGACAGGTTATTAAGGAAACTACCGCATGGCTTCTTACCGATGCCATGCAGGATGTGGTAACACAAGGTACCGGTGCTTCCGTTAATTTCGGAAATATGGCAATTGCAGGTAAGACAGGAACCACATCCGACTACAACGATATCTGGTTTGCAGGCTACACGCCTTATTATACCGCTACTACCTGGGCTGGATATGACAATAACACCAAGCTGCGCAAGGGTGACGAGCGAAACGTTGCAAAGAAGCTCTGGCGCGCGGTAATGTCCCGCATTCACGAAGATCTGCCCAGCGCATCCTTCCAGATGCCCGCAAGCGGTATTGTACAGGCAACCGTATGCGCAAGCTCCGGTAAGCTTCCCATTGCCGGTCTGTGTGACGGCACACTTAAAACAGAATATTTTGCAGAAGGAACGGTTCCTACGGAAAGCTGTGATGTTCACTATCAGGGAGCTATCTGTCAGTATACCAATCTGCCTGCATGTGAATCCTGTCCATTCAGAGTTGACGGCGTATTAACGCTGACTCCTGTGGAAGATCCATTGTTGCAGCAGGGTTCTTCTGTCACCCAACAGGTAACCAATGAGGACGGCAGTACTTCCACCGTTGTAGTTCCCGGTCAGACCACCAACACCTGTCCGCATACCTACGAATTTATGTCGCAGCCTAATATTGATGCAATTATTGACCAGCAGCGTAATGAAATTGCCGCTGCGCAGGCTGCTTTGCAGCAACAGGCGATTGATAATGCTGCCGCAGGAGGCGCTGCCCCTGCAGAAGCTGCTGCTCCCATGGATGACAGCAATGGCGGTGTAAACTAAATAAAACAAGAGATATCTAACAAAGAGGGTACCTTTCGGTACCCTCTTTATAATATGAAATCATTTCCTGATAATATAAAGCATTTCTTATTTTTCATTGCTGCTTTGCCTGTATCAACTGCTTTTTGCTCCATCTTCCTGATAAATACCTGATAAAGGATATAATAAAGTTAGACGCCCATCCGATTGGCACCGCTATCCACACGGCCTGTACACCCCAGACAGGCGCAAAAGCAAATGCCACAATCACTCTGATACTCAGGTTAAACAGATTAGCAAGGGTGAAAACCAATACATCTCCTGCTCCCCGAAGCACCCCATCGGTGATTGCCTTCAAGCCGATAAAAACAAAGAAAAAGGCAATAAAAGAAAGATAAGCATTTCCCGTTTCCAAGGCAGCCTGCCCGCTTCCTTCGTCCAGAAAAGAGCCGATAATAGCTTCATGGAAAACAGTCAACACCAGGCAAATCACCACTGCAAACCCAAATACCATTCTCACAGCAGCTCTGTACCCTCTCTTTACACGTTCCGGTGCTCCCGCTCCCAAATTTTGAGCCGTAAAGGTGGACACCGCATTGCCCGATGCAATCATGGGAACGATGCAGATAGACTCTACCCGTGTTCCGGCAGTATATCCTGCAAGCACGGAGGAGCCAAAACCGTTGACCACAGACTGTACCAACAGCATTCCAATCGATACAATAGACTGCTGCAGCATGGAGGGGATCGCTACCTTAACCATATTTCCCAGCATTCTGATATCGAAAAATCTCCTTCCATCCTTCTCTTCCGGTACAGTATTCAGGTCCGCGGCAGACAAATCCTCCTGTGTCCACTCCCTTGCGCTGCCGCCTTCCGTATCATATCCTCTTAATGTATGCATCAGAATTCCAAAGGATATCAGTGCAGACAGTCCCTGCGCCAAAACGGTAGCCACTGCCGCTCCTCCAACGCCGCATCCGAAGCCGCGCACCAAAATAAGATCCATAAAAATATTTAAAACAGAAGAAAATATCAATAAATACAAAGGCGTTTTTGAATTTCCCAGGGCATTAAAGATAGAAGATAAAATATTGTACATAAACAAAAAGGGAAGGCCCAGGAAATAAATTCTCAGATACAGCATAGCGTCTGCAAGAATATTTTCCGGCGTATTAAGCCCCTTTAAAATTCCGCCGCTGAATGCCAGCCCCAGTATTCCCAACAGTATGCTCACCGTCAAAAAACTGATAAGCGCCGTATATATGGAAACTTTCATCTTTTTCAGCAGCCGGGCTCCCAGATACTGCGAGGTAATCACCGATGCGCCGATACCGCCTCCAATGGCAATCATAATAAATACCGTAGTCAAAGAATAGGATGCACCGATAGCCGCCAATGCATTCTCCCCCACAAATTGTCCAACAATAACAGAGTCCACCGCCGTATAAAATTGTTGAAATAAATTTCCTATAATCATGGGAAGTGCAAAGAAAAATAAGGATCTTCCCGGCGAATCCGTAAGCATATTGTACTTTTTCATATCATTTATTTTCTCTTTCTTATATATAATACGTTTCCTAATATTGTCCCCAAAAAATGTGTATGTATCAGCCTTTCATATTCCTTCCAGTTTATATAATATTTCTTTCCCCAGGAAGATATTTCAAAAAAAATTTCCGAACTGCCGCTCTCCCTCACAATTCCCGTAACCGTTACATAATGCGCAGAAACCATAGCTTCCTTCTTCCATTCGTCGGCCCACCGATAAAAAGCAAGCCCATCCTTTTTATTCCTCTTAAAAAGCATCATTGGGATACATAGAATCACCGGAATATCCTGCTTCAGCATCTCTTCAATTCTTCCGTAAAGCCTTCCGGCGCTGAGTCCCCAGACGGAGCGCAGCTCCCAGCGTTCCCGCCTTGCAAGCCGGTTGAAGCGCAGTCTGAGCCTGATACCGCTTATTCCGTTTCGGGCCGAAACACCGCCCATAAAATCATAAATGCAATTATAATAACTACAATAGTCCACTTCATCATTTATTCGGTTTACATAACTCCTATTCTCAAGCGTTTCCCGACTTTGATCTCCGGTTCCAAGATAAAGCAGCAAATCACTAAATGCCACTACTCCACAGCCCATTGCACTTTTGCACTCCTCCACAGAGCCCGGAGCACCGCCTTTGAAAAAGCCCTGATCTCCTCCGTAGGTTATTTCGCCGTTCTTTCTGCGAACCTGTACATAAGGTTTCTGCAGCTTACAGCATAACACTAAATCCTTTTCCATTTGTTCTCCTTAAAAAGTCAGGTTAAAAGATTTGTCATCTTTAAAGTATACATCATTCTTTTTATTCGGGAAAGCGCTTTTATATGACAGTTCATGATATTAAAAAATCCAGTAAGTATGTAACTTTCCTAGAAAGTCTGCATACTTACTGGATTTTTAAAGCTGCTGACGGGAATCGGACCCGTGACCTCCGCACTACCAATGCGACGCTCTACCGACTGAGCCACAGCAGCCTGTGATGGTTCTTTTCATCACCGAAGTGTATTGTATCATAGGTAAAATTGCTTTGTCAACGATATTATTTGAAATCTGTTATTCATCGAAATCTGTTATTCAATCAATGCTTTTGTTATCACCAGAGACAAAAATCCAAAGCCCAGCAGTGCGTCACCCACAAATGCAACCCAAATGGAAGCACCAAACCGCCAATATGGCATATTACTCCAGTTACTATCGATGTTTCCCGACGTGCCCAGTTTCTTGTTGCCTTTTCCTTTCAGATCAAACAGAATATCTCCGACTGCACACAAAATCCCTCCGGTCAGCCCCAATATAGAAAAATCAAATTCATCATATTGTCATCTCCTCTCCGTCGTTTACCGGCCTGATCAAATCATATAAACAGGCTCTCTCTCCTATTTTTCTCTCCTGTGCCATCTGAAACGCAATATCAGTTACCTTCCTCCCTGTTCTTTTTCATGCTATCCTCCAGTGACCTGCCGCCGCTTTTGAGCGCACACAGAAACACAAGACTTCTTTTCAATCCCAGTGACTTTATACAGCCGCTTATGACCTCTGCAAGTGCCGAGGCCGGAGGTTTAGACCTCGAATCCGAAATCATAATATATCCTTCCCGTTTCTCACTTGTGGTATAGAACCAGCCAGCCTTTAATCCCGCACGGACAAATGCTCGCATATAAACTCTGACCGCCTCTTTATTGGGAAACAGATAAAACAGAGAATTTAGTCATTAACATGTTAGCATCAACTAACTCCTTTGTCAACCAAGCCTTTCTCCTTGTGATTCGGTCTGAAACAAGGATATCCTTTTGTTCTCTTATTTGGGGTCAAACTGTTTCTTTCTGTTCTTCTCACGATACATAAAGGTATCTGCTTCTCCGATCAGCGCATCCATAACAATTTCTCCCTGTTCGGAGTGAGCGGTACCAATACTTGCCGAAAGCTTCTTAAAGTGTTCCTCTCCGGCAAAAATCTCATCCAGCTGCTTTTGAAGCCATACTCGCTTATTCTCAATCTCCTGCGCTGTCTGATCACCGATTTGAACAACCAGAAATTCATCGCCGCCTATTCTGGCAATCATAGAATCCGGCATAAATTTTTGCAGCGCTTCCGTAGTAAGAATCAGAGCCCTGTCTCCTTCCTGATGTCCATACATATCATTGACGCTCTTAAAATAATCCAGATCAAGATAAAAGATCGTTATAGAATTATTTTCTTCCTTCTCCATGAACTGATAAGCATATCTTCTGTTATAAAGTCCTGTCAGGAAATCTGTGTTGGCATTGTTAATAATCACCTGCTCATAAATCCGCTCCTGGGTTACGTCAATGGCCACGCCTACGGTTCCCATAACGCTGCCGTCAAGATCAAACAAAGGTGATTTATAGGTTTTAAGCTGCCGCATACTGTCCCCAATTTTCACGGTTTCATCAAATACGCAGGTTTTCTTCTTATCCATAACCTCAAATTCCGATTCCATACAGATATACTCACCCTTGGCATACTCATCCGGCTCAATATTCCAAATATAATAATGCCCCCGGCCTTCAATCTGTTCCATAGTTTTATTTACCGCCCGGCAAAAGCTCTCATTCACCTTCAAATGACTGCCGTCCTTATCCTTATACCAGACAAGATGAGGCACGCTGTTAATGGTGGTATCAAGATAACTGCGGGTCTGCCAAAAATCCATGTCTCTTTTATAGGACTGCTGCCATCTCAGGAACCGAAATGCCAGTTCCTGCTCCGTAAGCGGCAGGGTCCATATGTCCGTCACCTCCGTAAGCTCCTGCTGTATCATCCCATTGATCTGCTCCTTATCCGCCAACAGAATCATCTGGGCTTCCTTTCTCTTGTGTGCAAGTAAGAACCGCAGGGTTTCCTCTCCGTTTACACCCTGTAAACCGGCAATAATTACATCAGCTGCGGCAGTCAATGCTTCATCCGGTCTGCTGCCTTCGGAAAATTCATGCGTAAAATGCGCAAGAGGTGCCGCTTCCTTTATTATGTTTGACAAACTACTGTGGCAATTAACTAAATATAAACCAAGATTACAATGATACATTTTTTCCTCCATTCAAATTCCCCTAAACAATAATCTATCTTACGCTGCCAAATCCTTTTTGTTGAACACACTACTATCCTATTCGGAGGCTTTAACCTGTTTCCCCTTACCAAGTATCAGCACTCCGGCCGCTCCGCACAGCAGACCGATCACAAGCATACCGGTCAGCTCTCCTGCAGACAGCTGGGTCTTCATTAGAATAGGAAGCACCTTCCCTGCCTGATCGGGATATTCCATGGCCGCCATCGATAGGAAATTATTTAAAAAGTGCAGCGCCATTCCTATGTAAATGCTCCCCGAGATGCAGCCGATATATGCAAAACATGCCCCAAGCACAGCCGTAGGTAAAAGCTTCACAAGGCTCATATGAAAAGCACCAAATATCAGGGAAGAAATCAAAATCCCCCAAAAGATCCCATACAGCTCTCCAAGAAACAGCAGATATTCCCGAATGGAAAATCTGGGATAAAGCCTGGTCTTTCCGCGCCGTTGGGGCCTAAAATTCCCACGATTTCCCCCGGCTCGGTCCTCAAAGAAACCTGATCCACCGCAAGGAATTCCTCCTTCCGTGACTTGCGTCCCTGCTTTACCGTGCGCTCAAACCGCTTACATAAATCAACTGCTTCAATCATAATTCCTTCCCCTTTTAGAATAAAAAACGGATAAGAAACCGATATCACCTCTTATCCGCATTTCCTTATATAGTCCGGCTTTTACCACTATGCTTTGCTTTCTTCCACAGGAATGTCCAGCTTAATGTGCACATCCTTAAGCTGTCTTTCATCTACCTCGGAGGGCGCCCCCATCATTACATCCTGTGCAGTCTTATTCATCGGGAATGGAATAATTTCACGAATGCTTTCCTCTCCTGCAATCAGCATAACCATTCTGTCTACGCCAGGCGCAATTCCCGCATGGGGAGGCGCTCCATAACAAAACGCATTGTACATGGCAGGGAATTTCGCTTTTACATCCTTCTCCTCCAAGCCCACAATACTGAATGCCTTCACCATAATTTCAGGATCATGATTTCTCACCGCTCCTGAGGAAAGCTCTACGCCGTTGCAGACCAGATCATACTGATAAGCATAAATATCCAGCGGGTCTTTATTTTCAAGTGCATCCATTCCTCCCTGAGGCATGGAAAAAGGATTATGGCAAAATTCCAGTTCGCCGGATTCCTCTCCTATTTCATACATGGGGAAATCTACGATCCAGCAGAACTCATAGCATTCCTTCTTCATATGTGTCTCGCTTGCCATTCCAAGGAACTTGCGAAGAACACCTGCCGTCTTCTGGGCATCTGACAGCTTGCCTGCAGTAAGTCCTACGAAATCACCGTTCTTAAGTCCCAAAGCATCGATAACCTGCTGCTTTCTCTCCTGCAGGAATTTGGAAATACCTCCCACCAGCTCACCGTTTTCATCCAGCTTAAACCAATAAGCCTTCTGTCCGCTTTGTACCTCCACATCGGCACAGATTTTATCGATTACCTTTCTGGTAGCGCTAAACTGATCTACCACAATAGCCTTAACCGTCTGACCCTCAAAAGGTCCGAAACCGCAGTCACTCATACATTCTGTAGCATCCTGAACCAGAAGATCAATACGAAGGTCCGGCTTGTCCGATCCGTATTTCTCCATGGCATCTCTATAAGAAATTCTTGCAAACGGCGCACTGGATGCGGTCTGATACTTGCCATACTTTGCAAATATAGGAGGAAGAACATCCTCAATCACTGCAAACACATCCTCCTGAGAGGCAAATGCCATCTCCATATCCAACTGATAGAATTCGCCCGGTGAACGGTCTGCTCTGGCATCCTCATCACGGAAGCAGGGCGCTACCTGAAAATATCTGTCAAAGCCCGAGGTCATAAGAAGCTGCTTAAACTGCTGAGGTGCCTGAGGAAGGGCATAAAACTTGCCGGGATGATTTCTGGCCGGAACCAGATAATCTCTTGCTCCCTCCGGGGATGAGCAGGTTAAAATCGGTGTGGTGATTTCCAGAAAATCATGGTCGATCATGCTCTTTCTGATCTCTGCCACAATCTTGCTTCGAAGAACAATCTTCTCCTTAACCGCAGGATTTCTGAGATCCAGATATCTGTATTTTAATCTTACTGCCTCATCTGCTTCCTTGGAACGGTTGATCTCAAAGGGAAGCTCATTGTAGATACATTTTCCAAGTACGGTAATGTCCTCGGGAACCACCTCAATCTCACCGGTAGGAAGCTGTGCATTTTTGCTGGAGCGCTCTCTCACCACACCGGTAACGGACAACGTGGACTCATTATTGATTCCGGAAAGCTTATTCATCATTTCCTCTGTTTCCACTACCACCTGGGTAACTCCGTAAAAGTCTCTTAAAATCAGAAATCCAAGATTTTTACTTACCTTTCTCATATTGTCATACCAACCGACTATGGTGACCTTTTCACCTGCATTCTCTATTCTCAGCTGGCCGCATGTATGTGTTCTTGACTGTACCATAATTACTCCTTTATCTGCTAATTTTCAAACGTTTATATTATATACGGTTTTATTTTGCTGTGCAACATCCGTCAAAATTAAGTTGATTTAATGCAGCAAAGATATTCTTCATCGCCCTCCCTTGGCTCAACCTTGAAAAATAATACATTCACCTCACAAGTGCACCGCCCCTCGTTGTCCAATCTGGCACGGTAGCTGACACTGTAGCTTCCGTTACGGCTTTCTCTGAGTTTTTGGTCCATCAATTCCTTATTGGTGACCACTTCGGCGGCTCCTTCACTGTCAGTCCACTCTATATTGTCCGCAAATCTGATAAAGAAATTCAAAAACTGGTATCTCTCACCTGTCTGCATCTTGTCCTTACCTGCAGTATGCAGTACCTCCACCGTACCATCCGAATAATCAAGACGATACACCTTGTCAAATACCTTAAGAAGAGCTGCACTGTAGTTATAAAGATATTTTTCGCTTTCCATCCGCTTCATTTCATCAATATTATCAATTGCAAAATAGAAAAGTGATCTCTTGCCACTGCTTCCCAGATATTTAATCTTCACGCCAAGCCAGACATATGTATCATCCTCCCGCAAATGATGCAGCTGTATCTGTTGGATACTGTTGTTTTCTTTGGCTGCCCGGCATTCTCCCAGAAGTTTCTCGTAATCTTCTCCTACGATCTTTTTATTCAGTACGCCGCCCTCTCTTCGAAGATCACTGTCCGAACCGTATATTACCTCATAATAACCCCTGTTCACCTGAAGAATCTCCAGATTATCGCCGTTCTTTTCCAAAATACCCATTCCGCCGATCATGCCGTAAAACATGGAACTTTCCTGAATGTTCCCATGTTGAAAAGCCTTGACAATGGCATTCTCCAGTTCTTCATATTCCGCCTTGGAGAACTGCTTTTCAGCTGCAGCATCCGTATCCAAAATATGTTCATACTCTGCCTCCGGCATAGGCTTGTAGAAATAATAACCCTGAACGAAGTCGCACTCCATACTTTTCAGAACGTCCCACTCCCTCCGGTCTTCCACACCCTCTGCCACAACACGGAGCTTCATCCACTTTGCCATGCGGACGATAGCCTCCAAAATAATTCCTGCCTTCTGACTGGTTGCAAAATCGTCCAAAAACTTCATATCGATTTTAAGAATGTCAATAGGCAGATCCTTTAATATATTTAAGGAAGAATAGCCGCTTCCAAAATCATCCATCAAAACCACAAAACCATATTCATGCAGTTTGTCCACTGCCTCCTGAACCAGTCCGGGGTTATCCGCATAAGCGGTTTCCGTAATCTCTATTTTAATCAGTTCCATGGGAACCTTGTTGGCAACAACAATATTCCTGATATCCTCACACAGATGCTGATTATAAAATTCTACTCTGGATACGTTGATAGATACAGGTAAAGCCTTTAATCCCTTATCCAATCTGCGCCGCTGCATGATACAGACTTCATTCCATACATAGCGGTCAAGAATACTGATATACCCGTTTCTCTCAAACAAAGGAATGAAAGCTCCCGGGGAAATCAATCCCCTTAGCGGATGCTTCCATCTTACAAGAGCCTCTGCACCGGTTACCTGTCCGTTTTCCCCGTTGCAGATTGGCTGGTAATATACCTTAAACTGCTTCTGTGCGATGGCCTCCTTGAAATCGCTGCTGAGCTGCTGCTCTTCCACAATGGACTTCCACATCTTCTCCGTATACCATGCATAGGAGCACATGTAGTTGTCCTTAACCGTTTCCATCGCCATACGAGCCTTATCGCCCATTTCACTGACGGAAAGACTTCTGTCCTCAATCTTATAGATACCATAGCAGCAGGAAAAATGATAATTCAAATCTCCCATCCTATAGCTGATGTCTCCCAGCTTCATCCAAGTTCCTTTATTGATATACTCAAGGGGCACACAACAGGCAAAATTATCCCGCTCCAGTCTGCCGTAAGTCATCAGTTCTCCTTCAAACTCCCTGCGCATACTGTCTGCCAGCTGTACCAATATCTTATCACCTGTATTCCATCCAAAAAGATTGTTTACCACCTTAAACCTTCTGATATTCCAGTATAAGATGCCAAACTGTATTTCCTGATGCTGATCCAAAAGCTCCCTCGTATACTTATAAAACCCCACACGATTATAGACCCCTGTCAATTCGTCGGTTATTCTGCTTGTAAGCAGCTTCTCTTCTATACTGTTTTGAGTTTCCATACCCGTGACCTTTCTTTATGGCTATACAATATGCTTTTTGAAAAAGCGGCACTCATCATCATTACAAATACCGGCTTCCGGAAGTCTGACATTCACATGAAAAACATGTGCAATCTCTTCTTGATCCTTGCTGCCATATATCTTTAATTCACTTTCAACTCCCAGGGATCTTAACTTTTCATACATGGGTTTTGCATTTTCCAAAAGGAAATCATAATAAGAACTCATAATGAACGAAGGCGGAAAGCTTCCGTTCATATAATGCATAATATCCAGCTCATCCAGCCTCTCGCTGTCCAAGTCCCTCACATATTCAAGAAAGGGCTCATCCAATTCAAATTCCGCACATCTTTTGGCATCATACAATCCGCAGTTTAAGGCGGCTGCTTTAATTTTCATATCCGGTATCTTAAAATTCATTTTCGATGCATAATCCGGAGCTGCATACATGGTCAGATACTGACTTGCCAGCTGCGCTCCCGCGGAATCCCCCACCACAAACAGATTTTCCATATCCACGTAATAGTCGTAAGCTTTTTCTTTCAAAAAGCAGAATACTAGATTAATATCCTCCAGCGCCGCCGGATATTTATTTTCCGGTGCCAACCTGTAATTGAAATTTACTACCGTAAAGCCTCTCCTTGCAAGATCCATGCAATAAAACTGATAAACTTCTTTGGTTCCGTATACCCATGCTCCTCCGTGGACACTTACAATCGTAGGTCTTGGCTCTTTCGTATCCTTCGGGTAATAAATATCAAGCAGGTTCCACTCTCCAAAGGGTCCATAGGATAAATTATCACAGCGCATCACATCCGGCGGCGTACAAAGCCCCTCATCCCGTTTCCTGTCGCTTTCGCCAAACTCACGTCTGATTTCCTGTACCGTTTTTCCCCGCATATATCCTCCAAGCTATATTAAAAATTTCCTATTTAAAATTATAACACCTTTATTACCTTTCGTAAAATCAAAAAATGAGCAGACCGGATTTAAATAATAACGGTTCGGCCTTCATGAGCCGAACCGTTACTTTAAATACTATACTGATCTGCCTGCTGCTCCTGCCAGTCCACCATATCGGCCAGAGTAATATGATCCACCACTCCGTTAATTGCATCATTAATCTTTTCCCATATCCGTACAGTAACACAGCCATCCTTTCGCTCACACGCCGAGTTCTCGGCTCCCACACAGCTCACCGGTGCCAAATCTCCCTCCGTAAGGCGAAGAATGGCGCCTACCGTATATTCACCGGGGTCCTTCGTCAAAAGGTATCCTCCCTGTGCCCCGCGGATACTGCGGACAAAGCCTGCCTTATTAAGCAGGGAAATGATCTGTTCCAGATATTTTTCCGAAATTTCCTGTCTTCTTGCCACATCCTTGAGACTGATCGGCTCCCCCGTATTATAAACCGCCAAATCCAGCATAAGCCTGAGCGCATATCTTCCTTTTGTTGATATTTTCATATAGACCTCAACCCTTTCATAATTCCGACTGTTTTAATATGAATTGTATATTTTATTGTGCAAATTGTCAAGCACACTATTACTTGACTATGTTTTATTATGATATTATATTGGAATGTGAACGAAAGGAGAAATGAATTATGGAAATAAGACGTGCAAAAGAACAGGATATGGACGGCATTAACAGGCTTTTGCTTCAGGTATGTCTGGTTCACCACAAGGGCAGACCCGACCTGTTTAAATACGGGGCCAAAAAGTACACTGATGACCAGTTAAAAGCCATCATACATGACGACAGCCGCCCTATTCTCACCGCTGTGGATGAAAACGGAAATGTTTTGGGATACGCTTTCTGTGTTTTTCAGCAGCACATCGGCGACAATATTTTAACCGACATTAAAACCTTATATATTGACGATCTCTGTGTAGATGAAACCATCCGCGGACAGCACATCGGCAGCCGGCTTTATGAAGCCGTTCTTGACTACGCCAAAAAGCATGACTGCTACAATGTTACGCTGAATGTGTGGAGCTTAAATGAATCCGCCATGAAATTTTATCAGGCATGCGGCCTGAAGCCTCAAAAAGTTGGAATGGAAACCATTCTATAGATTATCCCTTTCGATAGCCGGTAGTGTTTACCTCGGCAACCAGATTGTTCAGGTCATCATGCACCTGTATCCGGTAAAAGGCCGTGCTTTTTCCGTTTTTAAGACAGTGCGCCTGAGCAGTCAGTTTCGTGCCTTTGGCTGCCCCAATATAGGAAATGGAGGAATTAAGGGATACCATGTCCATCTTTTCCCAATTGGAGGCTACCGCAAAGGCAAAATCCGCCAGCATAAAGTACACGCCGCCCATCACAGCCTTTGCCGCATTATAGTGCTTAGGTTCCAGCACAATACTGCACCTGGCATAGCGCTCCCCGATCTCATCTATTACCGCACCGTTTTCCGTTGCAAACCGGTCCTGCTCAAATATCTTTCTTACCTCTTCCAAAGAGGGCTTTCCGCTCATGCCATTTCCTCCTGTATCTGCTTTTCGCAGGAACGCATGGCAAGAATGGTTCTTTCAAACAAGGTATCAAGCTCCCAGCCTAAATTTTGCGCTCCCTGACGAATGATATCCCTGGAACACCCTGCTGCAAATTTCTTATCCTTAAATTTCTTTTTGACACTGGATACCTCCATGTCCATTACGCTCTTGGAGGGACGCATCAACGCTGCCGCTCCGATCAGTCCTGTCAGCTCGTCTGCAGCAAACAAAATCTTCTCCATCTCATGCTCCGGCTTCACATCGCAGCAAATTCCATATCCGTGAGAGCAGACCGCATGAATGATCTCCTCACCTGCACCGCCTTCCCTAAGCAGTTCAGGCGCTTTCACGCAGTGCTCCTCAGGGTACAACTCAAAATCAATATCATGCAGAAGACCTGCCTGGGCCCAAAAATCAGCCTCCTCTCCATATCCCATTTCCTGTGCATACCAACGCATCACACCCTCTACCGTCAATGCGTGCTGAATATGAAAGGGCTCCTTATTGTATTTTTTTAATAAAGCCAGTGCTTCTTCCCTTGTTAAAATACTTTCCATGATACTTAACCTCCTGCTTTCGTGTAATATCATATCACACCTGCCAAAAATAGCAAGAGGCGCTTCCCAACCAGACGAAACACGCTTTGCGAGTTTCGCTGGTTATCGCGGCAGTTGCTGAGTGAACATGCAAGCATGTTCATTCAGCTCGTTGCTCGCATAAATCAAACCTGCCTGCTCTGGTACATCTTAAGCTGCTCATTAAACAGCATGGCGCTTCTTCTGTCCATAAACCATAGGGCAGCATATACTGTAATAAAAACCAGTGCAATGGAAACCGCAAGTATCCCGGCGACAAAAGGGGGAAATATCATTCCCGAAGCATAGTTAAGGCCAAAAACCAGCCCTTCAATCATCAGTAAATGAATGAACCTTCGAAATAAAACCTGCCTGATGCTCAGCTCCTTTTTCGAATAATTTACAAATCCAAACAGCACAGAAAACAAGCCGAATATAGGCGGCGAAAAAAAGGCGTCATACCCCAGCTTCATCTGCGGAAAAAATAACATTCCAAGTATTCCCTCCAGTATTGTAATGCAGGTGGTACACACAAAAAAAGCTTTCATCTCTTCAGCCAGTATACTTTTATTCCTCATCATCCACACCTCCCATAACGATTCTTTTCAGTTTCGGCGCATATTGTCTGGATATCATCAGTTTTTCCCCATTTTTCATATGTGCAAAGAAACGCCCGTTCAGCGCCGGGCTGATTCCTTCCAGAAGCATCAGATTCATAACCACAGACTTGGAACAGCGCACAAAATGATGGTTCTCATAGCGCTTTTCCACCTCGTACAGGCGCATTTTTATCTCACACACCTGCTCCCTTGTGTAGGCAAATACCTTTTCATCCAATGCTTCAAAATAATACACATCCTCCAATCGGAAACGTATGATCCGCTGTCCGTCAGTTACACCGGAAAGCTCCTCCCCTTTTCGTGTGACATAAGCTTTAATATCCGCAATCTCCGGTGTAACCTCCACACATTCAATAATCACCTGCTCCTTTGCCTTATCCGGAATTTTTCTGATATGCACCTTCATTCTGCTTTCCGCTTCCTCCTGTCTAATACTCGGATTGTATGTCCAGTTCCTTTTTTCCCTTAAGATAATAATCAAACCAATTAAGCACAACCCTGTTTACATTCTTAATACATGTTTCGGCATTCACATCCCCTACACCAAAAAGCTTTGCCAGCACAGGGGAAAACATGGGCAAATCCGTATAATTCATATGTCCCGCATTATGAAATTCAACGCCCATGTAATCCACGGCATGCTCTCCCAAATAAAAATTTACATACTGCCAGTCAGGAAATTGTTCCGATACTTCATCCGCTATTTCACTTGCCGCATCCAGAACTCTGGTGCCATATACATCCAAAACCGGAACAGGGTAAGGCTCCTCATTATAAACCTCCATGCCGTTCTCAAAGCCGGTATATTCTCCCAGCATGGTCCCTTCCAAATCAATCACCGCATCAATATCCGTCCGCTCTCTTCCAAGCTGAACCGATGAGGCGCCTCCCATAGAATGGCCAAACAGTCCTATCTTATCTGTATCGATCAGGGAAAAAGGAGCTGACTCTCCCCGCCTTGCCTTATCTAAAACGGTATCCAATACAAAGTTTTCATCTGCAGTGCGCAGCGCCATCCATTCAAGGCTGTTTTCATAAGCCTGTCGTTCTGTTTCCGGATCATAGGTTCCACTCCCTGCAAATACGCTTTTCACAAAATCCATATCTGCATAAGTAGTCCTGCCGCCAACATTTTTCACAAACATGGCATGATAAGGATGACCGATGCTTGCCACCACATACCCGTTTGACGCCAGTTCCATGCAGGTGGAATAATTGCTGTCGATTATGCCGAATGCCCCGTGTGAAAAGACCACCAAAGGATAGCTGCCTTCCTCCTTGGGATACCAGAATTTTACCGTAAGTTCACGGTTTTCTCCCGTATCGGTAAAGGTTTCTGTCCTGCTTTCATCCACCCACGTAAACTCCTTGGTTTCAACAGTGTAGCTTCCTGTAACCGGCAGCCCGCTGTAAGGCGGAAACAAAATCACTTTAAACAATACTGCCAGCAAAATTACTGCCAGCAGAATAACAGCCGGCACTTTAATCCATCTGCTTACCTTTCTCCCTGTGCGGCTTTCTCTTTTTTCTTTGTTTTTATGCATGGTAAATTCCTCCCTGTTTTTCTTAAGGCAACCATAGCATACTTTTATTTTTGAAAAAACGGGCAGATGGATAAGATGCTTTTCAGGCGGATCAAATGCAAAAGCCGGCACATCATAGTAACTTGTGCCGGCCTTTCACATTTGAAATATATTCCGTCGGATGCTCTTATCCCTTTAATCCTCTTGCCTGCCTGTCCATATCCTCCACCACAATATCATAGATTTCTCCGATGGAAGCACAGTACTCAAGCACTTTCCAGGGCTCATTGGTGTGGAAATGAATTTTAATCAATTCCTCATCTCCCACTGCCAAAAGGCAGTCTCCCTTAAAATTTTCGGTAAAGTAATCTGAAATCACATCCTCATCCAAATCCTCTCCCTCGATCAGTAATTGTGTGTCGTACCTGAATTCTAACATTTTATATCCTCCTTTGATTTTATTATCACGGGAGCCAGCTTATCGACATTTCCTCCAACTGATTTGTTGTATCGTTAAATTCAAAGTGATAACCGCTGCTACCGATATATACTTTCGAATCAATGTAGTAATTGACATAGTTGCGCTCACCCAGTTCTGCATTTTCACTGCTATTTTCCAAAAGCTGCTCTTTGGTAAGAGTTGCCGGAAATGCAAAACAAACTGAATTTGCCGCATCCAGAATGCAGTCTGTTATCTTTGCATTCATTTCCGCATCATAGTCAGGCTGCGGCACATAAAGATAAAAAATTCTTACATACGACAGCGGACATTCCTCCTCCGTCATCGTATCCCCGGTTGTATTTACAAACCGGAACTGCATTGTTACATAATCATTAATTCTTGCCGTATATGTGCTTGTTTCATAGTTCTTATTTACATTGTTTCCTTTATTATTTAAATCATTTTCCTCAAATGGGATCGCCCCGTCAATCAAATCTTTCAGTGTGCTCTCGCCAAGCGTGAAAACCTTTCCATTGTATGCAAAAGACCTGTTTTCCAGATCGGCATAATTGTCGCTTAAGCCCGCAACCGGAGTGAAATTCTCCTGAATTGGAATAGTAAACTCCGTTGAAGCTTCACTGTCTGCTTCTGTTGCTTCTGTTTCCTCTGTTGTTTCCGTTTCCTCTGCTGCTTCTGCTGCCTCTGTTGCTTCTGTTTCCTCTGTAATCTGCTCAGGTGCCCCTTCAGCTGCATCCTTTTCTTCATTACCGCAGGCAGCTAAAGAAAAACTCATCATTAAAACAATAAGCCCTGCCAGCATTTCTTTCTTGATTTTCATAAATAATCCTCCTATGCTTTAAAATTTCATTTTATTATTCAAAAAATGCTGTCAGATGGCAAGCTCTTATCAGTTGCAGCCATGCAACCGAAAGTGGCAAGCCGCCTCCCGTGCGGCTTTTTCAATTTTCAGTCTGCTCTATATTCATAAAATCATAATAATATTCCTCCTCGATAATCTTAGCATTATTATCTGTAAATCCATGTATAGAATAAATATCCCCATTCTCTAAATCCGCAAATGCACAGAAATGATAAGAACAGCTTTTTTCCTCCTTCCTCATAAACATTACAGAATAGGTATAGTAATAATAGATCACCCCATTGATTTCACAATCACCCTCCATGATAACTCTTGAGATACCTGCACTGTTTTTGCTTTCCGCCATTTCTGCAGCTGTAATCCAGGAATATGGAATAACAGAGGTAATTACATGAGTCCGATCCTCCTCCGAGTAGTAGGTCTTTCCGGCTTCATTATCTGCAGTCAGACGATACTCTTCCGGGATTTTGTAAGATATTGTAATCTCATCCGCAGAAAGACTGTCCTCTGAAAGATAAGCTGCCGTTTTCTCTTCTTCAAAGTAAGTTCCCGGTGCATCATCACTTTTATCTGTGGGGGATGCGCTGCTTATGATATCTGCGGTTTCCATTAATGCTTTTTTATAAAGAGAGTCTTTTTCTCCCGCACTAAGCAAATCAACATCTGTTCCGTCAAACCTTACCGTTGCCAGAAATCTTCTTTCCTCATAAGCTTCTGTCATCAGTACATAAAAGTAAGAATTGTCAAAATCAGAGCCTCTTTCCTTTTCAAGACTTACGACATATCGGATATATTCCTTTCCGTCTATATCTGTTTTTTCAGGCGTAAGCTGCATGACATAGCCTGCGTTCTCGATATTCCTTATTTTTTCATCCCTGTTTTCCCAAAATTCATCTACATTTCTGTCTTCCACATCGATCTGGATCAGATATTCATCACAATTTCTGATATTAAGGCATCCGCTTTCATGAATCACAGCCGTCCCCAGCGGCTTTACCAGGAACTCGAAGCCTTTAAATACAATCTGCCATGGTTCCTCTGTGATATCTCTTTCCTTGTCCGCTTCATCCGTTAGTGCTGAATACTTATCTGCCGCTTCCTTTTCGTTGCTGCCATTACCACCTTGTATCGGCTTCACAACTCCCATAAAATACAATGCGGCAAAAACAGCTCCTGCCAAAAAGCAGACTGGAATAATCGCAGAAACTGCCTTTTTATACTTTTTCATATCCCATTACCCTTCTGTCAAATTTCAGCGGCTGTCTCATCTTCTGTATCCTTAAGAATTATTCGCAGCTTATCCTCTTTCCTGATACGCTGCATTTCCAGTCCGGTAAGAATAAGAAGCGCAATAAACAAAACTGTCATTATGGCAGAAGTTATAATAGTGCCCGCCTTATAATTTAAAAATAACGTATCACTATCTGGCCCGACATAGCATTCCATATAATCTCCATCTCTTATACCGGGGATGTCCAGCCATACCGTATTCATAACCTTGCGGCCGTTTTCGTCAAAATAGCATAAGTCAGCTTTCGTATATTGCTGATAAACCTTTTCCACCCTTATGTATTCATTTTTTTCAGCATGGTCTGTCCATTCATTTCTTACTAACAGGACAGCCAAAACAACAAAGCAAAATATGAAAAAAGCAGCAAACACATAAAAGATCAGTTTTAACCTTGCAAGGCGGTGTGCTCCTCTGATATTTTTCATATACAGAATATTATTGACGCTGTCATTTACGGCTGCTTCCTCATCCCCTGTTTCCTCCTGCTTCCCATAAATCAGTTCATCCATGCGTATATTCAATATCTCACATATACAGACCAGTCTGTCCAGATCCGGATAGGCCTTATCTAGCTCCCATTTAGATACGGCCTGTCTGCTGACTCCTAATTTTTCAGCAAATTCCTCCTGATTTAATCCTGCGCTCCTGCGATACTCCTGAAGCCTCGCTCCTATAAGCAACATACACTTTACCTCACTTAAACAATCGCTTTACTTCCATTAGGCTAACAGCCAATCTATCCAATTCAGCACTTTATCCAACATGACCGCTTCTGCATATTATTTTTTCTTCGGATTTCATAAAAAAACATTCTCCCTGATACTCCCCGTTCTCATACAACCCTGCCGCAATTTCCCGCATACGGCGGTTCAGCCTGTGATAAACCGTCTTTCTTTCCCACGGAAGACCCAGAATATAGTCCCGATAGGGCTCCTCAAGCACCTTTATCGCTTCCCCAAACTTCTCAGGCTCCCTAAATAAACGCAGCCCGAAATCACAGGAGATATAAGAATACTCTTCGCCGTCTCGTGTACATTTTTCTGCCAATAGAGCAGAAAAGCTGCCATCCTGCGTTTCACTAAAATTCCTTTCCCTCCAACAGATCACTTTTTCACTGCCGCCTCCAAGAGACACTCTCCGAAAGCTGCTTTTTCCAAACTTGTCCTGATCCGTCACGTAGGTAAAACGCTCCTGCCCTCTCCCGCTTCCCGGCTCTTCTATACATATCGTTCCGTTCTCTATAAAACGCTTCCACACCGTCTGCTGAATCTTCTCATAAGGCGCCGGAAAGCTAATCGCCCCGGCAATCTGCTTTACCGTATAGCCAAGGTCCGCCAAATGCCGGATTGCTCCGCCGCTTGCCGCATCAAACATAACGTTCGATAATGCCTTTTTAAAGTATTCCTGTTCCGCCATCAATATTCCCGCCGTCTCCTGAAGCTTTTTTCACCTTATGCGCCGTGATAATCGTATAGCTGTATGCATTGATCGTGATAACACATTGATCCACTGTGACATACCAGTTTTTTACAATTTAATAAATGGAAACTCCTTAAAGGTTATCACCTTTATATAGAGGCATAAAAAGCATATCAGCATAATTTCTAAACAATTCTATACCAGCCAACACTCTAAAATAACTGCTCATAGGTTTCAGCACCTTGCATCAGCAGGGATACTCTCATTATGAATGATGCTTCTGGTCGTCCTCACCCAAAGCCTTTTTCAAGTCTCTCAAATAAATTTCCTGCTGCTTCTTCAAATATGTCCGAACGAAAGGCTTCATCAAAATCTTCTTTGCATTTACAGTTTCTGTCAATTCCAAACATGTCATGCCATTTTCTGCCGAAAATATTCCTGTCCAATGTCCGCTCATATTCTCATTTTCCATATCAAATTCATATCGTTTATGCGGTTCAAAGGCCGTGATTGTAAAAGTCGTCTGATAGCCTTCCCTGGTGTGCTCAACAAACTGTTTCTGATCCTTAATCACTTCTATTCGGCTCAAATCACTTCTCCACGAATATTCATCACATGAAGTAATCACATTCCAAACTTCATCAATCGCAGATGTAAATATTACTTTCCTGCTTATAATAGCCATTATTTTCCCTCCTCCTATGGCTAAATCAGTTTAAAAGCTTATCTCCTTTTCAAATTTCGAATATCACTGAAGGGATTTTCCGTTATTTCAAAATCACTGTAATATGCCGTACAGTTTTCGCCTACAGGACACTGCGTTGATATACCCACCATAACTTCATCTGACATTTCCGATCTGCATATTCGTGCAAGCTTCCAATTCTGCTTATCTACAGAATAATGCATTGCAAACACGTTTCCCTGCCTGCATATTTGAAGCCAGACCTTATTATCTGAAATAGGCTCTCCGTTACAGTCATCAGATGTCTTTTCCGTAACAACAGTAACGATTGACGGAGCACCTGCATCCGAATTCTCATATGCAAATTTCATCCATCTGTCCTCATTTTCATATATCACCAGAGCCCCCAAATCGTACAAACTTTCAAAATCTACAGATATTGCACAGCGAACAAAAAAATCCCCCTGAACCTTTGTGTAATAATAAGGAAATGTAACACATTTCCACATTCCGGTTACACCGTTAAACAGATTGGTTCCTTTTTGGGCACGCATAATCATTTGATTGCCCTCAAGCCTTACGTCAGCGTCGTTTAATTTTTCAAAATTCATGTCTAACCTCCATACCTGCAAATCCTCAAGTTCTGCCTTTTTCAATACCAGATCATCTATTTTCAAAAGCACCTACAATCAGCCTTCCATCCCCTCCTCCAACAGTCGTTCTATCAGCCGCTGTCTGTTGTTAATAAACATTTCCGTAACCTGATAGCTCTCCGTTTCTTCATAGCTGCAACGCCTCATTGCGCCATCATCAAAAGAAATAATATCCGCTCCGGAAATGCCCAATAATATCGGGGAATGTGATGCAATGATAAATTGTGAACCCTTCTCTGCCATTTTCGCTATCTGAATGAATAGGGTAAGCTGCCTTTGCGGAGATAATGCCGCTTCCGGCTCGTCCATGATATATAAGCCTTCCTGGTCAAAAGACTGAAAATATGCCAGAAAGCTTTCTCCATGTGATTGCTCATGCAATGCTTTTCCCCCATATCTTTCATAATACAGTTCCTTTGGGGTATTATCCCTATAATCCTCCGCTTTGCTTGCAACATTGAAAAAACTCTCGGCACGGAAAAAGTAATTTGATTTTGCGCGGCGATATCCCTTTCCCATGCAAATTGCACTGCTCAATTCAGATCCATCATCAAACGTACTGAATCTATAGTTCATCGTTCCGCCTTCCGGATTAAAACCATACGCTACTGCAATTGCCTTAATCAGGGTTGATTTTCCCGTCCCGTTTTCACCAACAAAAAAAGTAACATTCTTCCGAAACTCCAGGGTTCCCATCCCTTTAACAGCCTCTATATTTCGCAGATAAGAGCTGCTGTCAATTCGATCCCAGTCAATGCTGACATATTGAATAAAATTATTATTCATTTAGATTTCTCCAGTATGCTTTCTCCGGTTTTCCCTTGGTCTTTTCTGTGCCGTTCCGCTTTACTTCCATTAGGCTAACAGCCAATCTATCAAATTCAGCGACTTAATTCCATCATAGGAATTGATATAGTCTCTGTCCGTTGATAATACAATTTTTTCGACTTCCAAGTCTAAAACTTTTTTCTATTCTCTAATCACATTGATAACCTCTTCTATGTTCCACCGCTTTGCCGGAAGAATGATTGCATGCTCCTGTATGATTTCATTTATTATGCGCAGCTCTACCTGCTGCCTGTGTCTGAAATGAGCCGCCAGATCGTCAAAGCCTTTGCATCCATGCCGCTGTCCATAGGGAGAATTGACTAAATATGCCAGCATCAGTTCATACCACAATTCATGCCCCTGATGATCGGAACGCTCCTTTTGTATCGCTCTGGTGCTCTCTTCAATTCTATCATCATATAAATACAGAAGCAAGAAATCATTCCTTTGTACCTCATCATACAATCTGCGGTAAAATGCGATAATCTCCTCATCGCTTCGCAGCTGGAACAAAAGCAGCTCCTCCATAATATTCTGCATAAAGGCACACTCAGACAAATAACCTGCGCCGGAAAAATTCCGATATCTTGAAAAGATAATTTCCTCGAAATCACACGGTGTTTTTCTCCCATTATATATTTCATATTGCTCCAAATCCTTATGAAATCCCGGAATATCAGTGATAATTTTGGTGTAAGAAACAATATAATGATTTCCTTCCTGAACCGTATTTTCCGTAATTTCTTTCTGCAAAGCGCCGTACTTCTCCAGTACCGCATAATATTCCTCCATGGTCATCCATGCGCACCATGCCAGCTCAACCGGAGAATAATCCCCCTCACGGCATACATGAAATTCAGGGATTTGCGTGTATACAGCCTGTAATAATGTGGATTTTCCCATTCCCTGAATACCTTCTACAAAAACATTCTTCATGTGCTTCCCCCAATCTACAATTCAATGATTCCTGTTGCTATCTTCTCACGGAATCTTCTGTCATGCTCTACAAACAGCATGGTCGGCTGATACTTCAACAATAATTTCTCAATCTGCATTCTGGAAAACACATCAATATAATTTAGCGGTTCATCCCATATATAGAGATGTGCGGGAATAAGCAGGCTTGCCGCCAGCAGCACCTTCTTCTTCTGGCCTTCCGAATAATCCTCCATATTCTTTAAGAATTGTATGCGCTCCAAATCAAGCTGCCTGAGTATTGCGCAGAATAAGCTTTCTTCCAGATTTCGTTCCTTACAGAACTTGGAAATTCCCCCTTTTAAAAAGGATGTATCCTGACTGACATAGGAAATCACAAGCCCGGATGCAATGTCACAAACTCCCGATTCCGTAACCGGCATATGACTGTCTGCAGTGCCTGCTTTCTGCAAAATCATTTTTAAAAGCGTTGACTTACCGCATCCGTTTTCGCCATGTAACGCTATCCGCTCACCTCTGCTGATTGTCATTGTCAGATCGGTGAATACCGGATTTTCCGCTCCTTCATATTGAATTCCGTACTCCCTGATATTCACAATCCTTTCCCTATGATGTAAAAGCGGCACAAGCTTCAAATCCACTGTTTCCTCAATGTCTTCCAATAGACCTTCCTTTTCCTCAATTTCCCGGTTCAACCGCTTTTCCATCTGTTTCACCCGGCTCTGCAGCTTTTTGGTTTTTGCGCCGATAAATGCTCTCGTACTTATACACCTGTCATGCTCTTCGATTGGGTCAAAGCCAATTTTTGTATTTTCATTTTGGGCTGCCCACTGGGAAGTCTGGGCTGCTGCCTGCTTCAGCTTTCCGATTTCCTTCAGATGCTTTTCGTTCTCCGCCTTCCTGAATTGATCCCTGCGTTTTTTGTTTTCCCACCAGCTGGAAAAATTACCGCTTTGAACCTCAATCGTACATCTGTTTAGCACCAGCACATGATCGATACAGGCATCCAGCAAATCTCTGTCATGTGAAACAAGGATAAAGCCCTTCTTGGAACACAGATATTTCTTTACACATTCTCTGGCGTCCTCGTCTAAATGATTAGTAGGCTCATCGATCAGCAAAAAATCATTTTGTCCGGAAAATAAAACTGCCAGCAGAATCTTCGTCTGCTCTCCGGGGCTTAACGTTATAAAGGGCCTGTATAGAATTTCCGCCCCTTCTCCCAATTGCTCCAATTCACATATTACACGCCACACCTCACACCCCGCTTTGATTTCCCCGGCAAAATCTGCAGCGGACAGTTGCATCTGCCCTTCCGAAATCTGGTAAGGAAAATAATCAAACACTGTATTGGTAGTGATTGCTCCTCTATACGCATACTTTCCAAGCAGCAGGTTTAAAAAGGTGGTTTTCCCTTTTCCGTTACGCCCTATAAACCCCAATTTCCAATCTGTGTCGATTGCAAAGGAAGCGCTTTTAAATACATTGTCAAAGCTTCCCTCATAACAAAATGTTAAATCATTTACATTAATTTGTGCCATATACATTTCTCCCTTCAAGGTTCCCGTTTCGGCCTGCATTTATGGCAAAAAAGGAACTATTTGTTGTCAAACAGTTCCATTACATACTATAACCTCATATTCGGGATGGGATTTGCAAAACATTTTTATGCACACAAAAAGAGAGGTTATGAGAACATAATCCACTTTTGACAACATGATAAAACAGCACGAATATTACCATTCATACCGTTTAAAACCTTCATGTACCCAAAAGTAAATTATCTCCGCATCTTTTCACCTCTCTCGTTAAGATGATGCTATCTTAGCATCTTATATTTCATATGTCAATCCAATGTTAAATTGGTATTTGGTCTTTCATTTTGCATCATTTCCGTTATACTGCGAGTATTTTGCTAATACATAAAAATCTGTTCAAAAGCTATATCTCCCCTTTCAAATGGGAATTTTTCTTTATCAACAGGCACCTCAACAAATCCAAATTTCTTGTATAAATGAATTGCATGCTCACACTTCTTATTTGTTACAATCACAATTTTTTCAATCTGCTTTTCTTTCGCATAGTCGATGCAGGCTTTCAGGCAGGCGCTTCCTGCACCTGTACCTGTGTACATTCCTTTGGCGCAAAACTTTTCTATTTCCCATTCACCGTTTGCTAAGGGTGCTATCATACAGCAGGCCAGTACCTCATCATTATCATCGATTGCAAAAAATATCTGACCGCCGGCTTCCAGCGTCTGTTCAATATTATTTAAAACCACTAAATCTTCCTGTTCTATTACAAACATCCGGGAAATCCATTCCTTGTTCATTTCTATAAAAGCGTTTTTGTATTTGGATGCATACGGCACTATTTTCATAAATAATCACTCCTTATAAATTATCTTTCCGGTTCCTTTCAGTCTTTTAAAATGTCCGTGACCGTGTTAAGCGCTTCCGTCAGGTGCAAATCAAACGATCTTGAATCCTTTTGTGATACGCTTCTTATCAGATAACCGCTTTTTTCATGCGCTTTGATTATTCTGCTCAAATAGCTTTTATCTATGTTTATGGTTTTTGCTATATAGGTAGCATTGCACCCGTCATTTTCATATACCTCAAACAACACCCTTGCTTCGGTAGGTGAATACTCCAAGCCCAGATAATGATTGTCAAGCAGCCTCATTTTTGACATATAAAAGCGGTTAAATTCCTCATTCGATGCACTGTTTTTTCCTTTATCTGCATAATTTCCCTCCGATTTTATAACTCTGACTGTATCGCTGAAATATGCTTTCACCGTTAGTCCCCCTCAATTCCTCCAGTTTCCGATTACGAAAATATTTTGTCCCTGCACAAATTAATTTCTTCCAGCATATGCCCCATATTCCCTTCCCCTGCATATTGGGACATGTCGAAAAAATTATGATCCAGGCCTGACCAGTACAGATCATTTTCATCCCCGACAACCGATACTTCTTTATTTAATCTCCCAACATATATTTCCATATAAAAGTCGGACATATAGTATTTCATATCCATAAAATGAATCAGCTTTATATCATCCTTCGTTATGGAGGTTTCCTCCTCCAATTCCCGATAGGCAGCATGCAGTCCGTCTTCTCCGCTCTCAATTTTGCCGCCTACAAAATTGGCCAATCCCTTATATGGATCATTTCTTCGAACACATAATAAAACTTTATCAAGGTTTTGGTTATAAACTATAATTAAGTTATATCCTTGCATAATTTCTCCTCTATGGCAGGTTTTTTAACCCTAAGTTTGTTTTTCTGTAAATGGAAATTCATACTTAAATGCATGCCTAAAGCTTTCTTTACTTAGTGCCCACGTATATCCGCCTGTGTAAATGCTTCATAATAACTGCCAATGACAAAGTATCCCTCGTTTATCATTGCTTCATCCAGCCTAGAAAAGCCTGCATTCCGCATTGCCCGGGGCCAGTCATTTTTTTGACTGTCCAAGATACCATAGACATCATATCCCTCAAAATATCGGTTTAAATCCTCTTCCGCAAGTTTAGAATATACCAGCATACCTGCCCATATCTCTGTATGATTGCCGGTTCCACTGGTATTTCCGACAAATGAAGCTGTTTCTATTAATTCCGTTCCCTCCGGCAGTTCTAAGGATGAAAAGGACTTTTCAATTTGAGCTGCCCTGACATTATTGCATAATGCTCCGCCAAATAAATTGTAACCTATAATAATTACAACCATTGCAGCCAATAATATCACAATACTCTTTAATATTCTTTTTCCCATCTCTGCCCTTTCTGCTAGTGACATTTACTCTCTTATTTAATCTTTTTTTCCATATGAACACAGGTAAAGGTTTCCCCGTATATCACCTGCTCCGTATCGGCAATATATCCAAGCTTTTCGTAAAAGCCCACCGCCACATCACGGCTTTCAATCACTATCGTATCATAACCAAGCTCCCCGATCCATTTCTCTGCCTCCTGCATTACCGTTGAACCAATCCCCTGCTTCTGATATTCCGGCAGGACAACGACCCGTCCAATCATGACACGTTGCGAATCAAGCTCGTAGAATCTACAGGTTGCTATCGGAAAATCTTTCTCCAAAAGAACAATATATTTGGTTTCCGGCGTATCGTGTTCGTCAAATTCCTGTCTCAGGGTAATATGATGCTTCTTTGCCATCGCCTGAATTCTAACATAATATGCACCTGCCTGCTGCCATATTTCCTCCGCACGTATTACTTCCATTTCACACCTCGCTCATAAGCATCCGCAGTGCCGATTTCGCCATTTCACTGTCCGGAAACTGCTCTAATACCTTATCATAATATTCCTTCGCCCGTCTGCCGTCTCCCATTTGCGCATAGCAGAATGCAATGTTCAGCAATGCCATTTCCGTATAGGAAATTCTGCTTGAAGAAAGCAGCACAATAAAGCGATACTTATCAATCCATGCATGCTCTGTAAAAAAGGCATAGCTCTTTTCATATTCACCGATTGCCTGCGCATAATTACCCGCTTTATACAACGCTATTCCCTTTCGATGGTATCTGGGCACCAGATTTCTCAACAGATTAGACACAAACAGATAAAAAAGCATTGCCACAATCAACGCATACTCAAAGGGCTTAATCAAAATCCCAAAAAGTACTACTAATAATATCATAACTATAAGCTGCGGCACAAGTGATATCCATGCAATCTGACGTACAACAGGTTTATTTGAAGCCATTTATATTTCCTCCCACACTTTCTCAATATTGGAAAAGGCAGCCTAAGTATAACACATTAGGCTGCCACCTCATAACTGTTTGATCAAATATGTAACTTTACAAGGCTCCTTTGATTACAGAGGTTGCTATTACTGCCAAAACAGCGCCGATAGATGCCCCACCAAGTTGACAATCACCTGATACTGCCAGTCCACCTTCTCGCTTCCCTTGTTTGGAATTGGAAGCAGGGCAAACCAAATGCTGCTGAATACGGAACGCATTGCATTCATGCTGAAACCTGTGCTGTTGAGTGACAGCGCCAGCAGAGCAACCGCCCCGAAACCAACCAGACCAACAATCAATGACTGGTTTCCGGCCTTCAAATCACTGACTCCGGCAATTCCCATAAAAACGATAAACAGAAATACGAAAGTTGCAATCAATTCCTGCACAAAGTTAAGCGGTAAGTTCTTTTCCACCGGATATGCGGAAAAAATTCCTCTTTTCGGTGCATCCCCGGAAGCTTTAAAAGAATCCCAGAAGAAAATCATGCATATGAGCACGGCTGCTCCTGCTGCCAAAAACTCCATCAGCAAATATATGCATATCCTCCAAGTAAAAAAACAAAACTTCCTGCTGTAAATAGAGCTTATCACGATAAAGAAAGGCGTTCCCGACTTTCCTTGCCCATTTTTGGCAATTCGTGGCTATTAAATTAATTTTTTCTCACAAGAATAAAATTGGGAGTATCCTAACTCAGGTTCCACCACATATGCAATATCAACTTCATCAAGTATTTTTGTTATTTCCATAATCTGCTTCAATTTTAATGTTTTGATAATGTTCTTTCTATCAGCGAAAGTCCAAGTTCCTGTTTAAGCATTTCCCTATTAAACCCTTTGGGAATTGCGGTGCCATTTTCCCATTTTGATATTGCCTGCCTACTGATTTCTAATCTTGAAGCCAATTCTTCTTGCGAATAATTCTTTTCTTCACGAGCCTTCCTAATCTGTTCACCTAGTGTCATTCGTATTCCCTCCGCATAAATCTTACTTGTTTTACAAGCTCATTCTATCCGCAACCCCAGTTGCAAACCACCATCTTTTCGCAACTTCTTAAGTTGCCCCACTGTCAGGCGGGATAAACACAAAAATGCCCTATATCAGTCATTTAAACTGATATAGAGCGCCTTCTCTTTATATCTCACTACTCGAATTTTTCAAATTTGTACAAAAGGTCTGGGCATCTGACCTAATTCTCATTCATCTTCGCCAGCTTTGCAGCCTGGTCCGCCGCAATACACGCATCAATAATTTCCTGAATATCTCCGTTCATAATCTTATCCAGCTTATACAACGTCAATCCGATGCGGTGATCGGTCACGCGGCCCTGTGGAAAGTTATAGGTACGAATCTTCTCAGAGCGGTCTCCCGTACCGATCTGGCTTCTGCGGAGCTCTGCTTCCGCATCATGCCTTTGCTGCTGTTCCATGTCATACAGCTTTGCCTTCAGCAGCGCAAACGCCTTGGCCTTGTTCTGCAGCTGGGACTTTTCGGTCTGGCTGTATACCACAATTCCTGTGGGATAGTGAGTAAGACGCACCGCAGAGTCGGTGGTGTTGACACACTGCCCGCCATTTCCCGACGCACGCATAACGTCTATACGAATGTCCTTCTCATCGATCACAATATCAATATCCTCATCCACCTCAGGCATAACTGCTACACTGATGGTAGAGGTATGAATACGCCCGCCGGATTCCGTCTCCGGTACACGTTGTACACGGTGCACACCGCTTTCATATTTCAGCACCGAATAAGCCCCCTGGCCGGAAATCACAAGGTTCACTTCCTTCATGCCGCCGATACCGATTTCGTCTATATTCAACGTTTCAACCTTCCAGCGCCGTCCCTCCGCATAATGCACATAAAGACGATACATCTCTGCCGCAAAAAGAGCAGCCTCATCGCCCCCCGCGCCTGCACGAATTTCCATAATAACATTCTTTTCATCATTAGGGTCCTTGGGAAGTAATAAAATCTTTAATGTCTGCTCAAGCTCCTCAATGCGCTTCTTTCCCGCATTCAGCTCCTCCTTCAGCATTTCCCTCATGTCCTCATCGGACTCTTCCTCCAGCATGGCAAGGGAATCCTCCACATCCTGCCTGGTCTTTTTGTATTCCTTATATGCCTCCACGATAGGAGTCAGATCGCTCTGCTCCTTCATCAGCTTCCGAAATCTGTCCTGATTGTTGGTTACGGTAGGCTCTCCCAGCTCTCCCATAATCTCTTCAAAACGAATTAATAAGTCTTCCAGTTTATCAAACACCTTACTATCCTTACCTTTCTATATCCTGTCAACTAATTGCTTCCGATGTACGCCGGTTTATCTGCTTATCACATGCTGACCTGCCGTCCATATACCACCCGGTCAAGTCCTGCCAGATCCTGACATACGGTTACATCCTTGTATCCTGCCTTCTGCATCAAGCCGGACACCTCATCTGCCTGATCGTATCCGATCTCCAAAAACAGCATACCGCCCGGATACAAATATTCTCCGGCCTCTGCCACAATCCTTCTGTAAAAGAAAAGGCCGTCCTCACCGCCGTCAAGAGCCATTCCGGGATCATGCTCCCTGACCTCCTCCATCAGTTCAGGAATAACGCCGCTTTTAATGTAAGGCGGATTGGAAACAATCAATTCAAACTTTCCGGATATCCTTTCAAAAAGGTCACTCTGTATAAATTCCGCCTCAAGCTCATGCATTGCTGCATTTTCTGCTGCAACCTTAAGTGCATCTGCCGACAGATCACAGCCGACACCCACACAGTCATTGGAATACTTAAGCAGACTGAGCAGAATACAGCCGGAACCGGTACACATATCCAGGATATGCATTCCGTCATGGAGAAAACGCATAGCCTCCTCCACAAGCGTTTCCGTATCCTGCCTCGGTATCAGCACCGCCGGAGAAACCTTAAAACGCAGTCCCATAAACTCCTGATAGCCCAAAATATGCTGTAAAGGAACATGACTGCTTCTCTGTTCAAGGTAGTTTACATAACATTTCCGTTGTTCCTCCGTCACTTCCCGGTCTCCATGTGCCAGCAAGGCATTTCTGTCCGTACCGCATACCTCTTCCAAAAGAAGTCTTGCATCCAGCGAGGCTTCTTCTATTCCTGCATATTGAAGCTTGGATACTCCCATGCGGTATAACGCCTCATATTCCATCAGCAACCTCCATCAATCACATTCTTTTCCTTTGCCCACATATCCTGAACAGACTTTTCGATACCGCACTAATCTTCCTCTTCGGAAGCAGGCTCATCCTCCAACCAGGAATCCTCCACCTCATAGCCAAAGGTTTCCTTCAGATATGCCTTCCAGTCAAACACCGCCTCTACCGACTTAATGGCAACCTCTGCCATACTTTCATCCGGCTCCTTGGTAGTCAGCCTCTGCAAAAGCATGCCCGGTGCGGAAATGATACGGACAAACAAATTGTCGGACCTTCCTGCAAGACGAATAATCTCATAGGAAATCCCCGCTATAACTGGAATCAATAAAATACGCAGAACCAGCTTAAGGGGCAGACTGTCCACCCGAATAAAGAAAAACAAAATAATACTTACAAACATAACAAAGAACAAAAAGCTGGTGCCGCATCTTTTGTGAAGGCGGGAGCTTCTCATCACATTATGAACCGTAAGAGGACGCCCCATTTCAATACAGTTGATGCATTTATGTTCCGCCCCATGATATTGATACAGCCTGTGTATATCCTTCATCATGCTGATTCCTACCACATAGATAAAGAAAATCAAAATTCGAATAGCACCCTCAATGATGGCAAGAAGAGACGCATTTCTCACATATTCCGCAAGAAATGATGATAAAAAGTAAGGAAGCAAAATAAAAACTCCCACTGCAAGCACAACGGAAAATACCGTCGTAATTCCCATTAAAATATTTTCGCCTCTGCCTCCCGACACCTTGTCAAGGGCTTTATCCAGCTTAGTCTCCTGAGCTTCTCCATCCTCATAAAAGGATGCGGAAAAATTCAATGTTTTGATACCAATACGCAGAGAATCAATGAAATTAAATATTCCTCTGATAAAAGGGATTTTGGTAAGCACGCTTCCCTGTACAATGCTGTGGAACACATCTACCTCTACTTCAATCTCCCCGTTAGGCTTTCTGATCGCTACCGCATAATCATCCTTATTTCGCATCATTACCCCTTCAAGAACCGCCTGTCCGCCGATTCCTGAAGACCGATTGCATTTACTCTTTTTCATATCGCCTTATGCCTTTCCTATTAAAACAAGAAAAATAAGGTTGAGATGTAACACCTCAACCTTTTCACACATAACTATTTGCTTTCTACACCATACTTCCTATTGAACTTATCAATACGTCCGTCAGCTCTTACAGCCTTTTGCTGGCCTGTGTAGAATGAATGGCATTTAGAACAAACTTCAACGTGAATATCCTTTTTGGTTGAACCTGTTACAAATGTATTGCCACAGTTGCAAGTTACAGTTGCCTGATAGTACTCAGGATGAATTCCTTCTTTCATCTTAAAAATGCTCCTCTCTATATGAACTTAATAACATAAATCGTTCTCATCCACCGATATATGGGAACGCCCATATACACAGCCATTTCCCCCGAAACAGCTTTTTAATTGTATCATACGCTTTCTTATGTTGCAAGTCCTTTTTTAGCTTTCTTATCATTTTTTTGCTTTTTTTTGCTTCTATCACGCTGAACTGTTAAAACCACTTAATTTTTTTGACCATATTGACAAATTCCTGATTATTTCTGGTTCTTGCAAACATATCCAAAATCTTGTCAACCGCTTCCTCAGGCTTAAGGCCGTTTAACGCCTTACGCATAATGTTGATGGCCTCCAGTTCATCCTGAGCCAGCAAAAGATCCTCTCTTCTGGTTCCTGATTTAGGAATATCAATGGCAGGGAAAACTCTCTTCTCGGACAGCTTTCGATCCAAAACCAGCTCCATGTTACCGGTGCCCTTAAATTCCTCGTAAACCACATCATCCATCTTGCTTCCCGTATCCACAAGCGCTGTGGCAAGAATCGTCAGGGAACCGCCCTCACGCATATTTCTTGCGGCGCCAAAGAAACGTTTCGGCATATGAAGCGCTGCCGGATCAAGACCACCTGATAAGGTACGTCCGCTTGGCGGCACCGTCTGATTGTAAGCTCTGGTCAGTCTGGTAATACTGTCAATCAGGATCATGACGTCCTTCTTATGCTCTACCAGACGTTTGCCTCTTTCGATTACCATCTCCGATACTCTTTTATGATGCTCAGGAAGCTCATCAAAGGTAGAATAAATAACCTCCACATTAGGCCCTTCAATTGCTTCCTTAATGTCCGTAACCTCCTCGGGACGCTCATCAATCAGCAAAATAATCAAATGCACCTCAGGAGAATTTCTCTTAATGGATTTCGCCACCTCTTTCAGCAACGTGGTCTTACCTGCCTTAGGCGGTGATACAATCAAGCCGCGCTGGCCCTTACCCACAGGACTGACCAAATCCATAATTCTCATGGCAACACTGGCGCCGGGCATTTCAAGGTGAAGCCTCTCATTGGGGAAAATCGGCGTCATATCCTCAAAATTACTTCTCCGCGCCGCCACCTCCGGGAGATAACCGTTGATGCTCTTCACATAGAGAAGCGCTGCAAATTTCTCCCCCTGGGTTCTTACTCTGGTATTGCCCTCAAGGATATCTCCCGTTTTAAGGCCAAATCTTCTGATCTGGCTGGGCGCTACATAAACATCATGATCGCCAGGAAGATAATTTTCGCAGCGGATAAATCCATAACCGTCCGGCATAACCTCCAAAATACCGCTGGCTGCCACGCCGCTGTCAAGCTCCGCAGGAAACTTCTCCTCCTCCGGGCGCTGTTCCTCCGTTTTACCTTCCGTTCTATTGTCCGCTCTGCCTTCTGCTCTGTTCACCGGCCTGCTTTCTGTCCTGTTTTCCGTGCGATTAGCCTTTTTGTCACTGTGATCAGCTCTGTCGCTTTTTTCCATGACGCCCTTCGGCTGCACGCTTTTTCCTTCCGCCTTGTCCTTCTCATCCTCTGCCAGCATCAGCTCTACCAAATCTGCTTTTTTCATCGTTGAGGTACCCTTTAGTCCTCTGGCTTTGGCAATTGCCTTCAGATCAGCAAGTCCCAGTGACTCATATTTTTCTCTCATAAAATATAACCATGCCTTTCTTAATCTAAATATCTTAAACCAAAAAGTTATTTTTCTTTTGGGAAAATGTACGATTTGTCATCCGAAATGCCTATATGTGGAATTATACAATATATTCCTCAAAATAGAAAGCATTTTTTCTGTCCCGTAAATGAAGACCCGTAAATGAAGGCAGTAACAGCTCCGCTTTCCTGTACCGCATCCTGCACGGAGTGCTTTTTGTTTCATAGGAAAAGCAATTACTTTCACACATTAATGCATCAGGGTTTTTCCTATGAAACAAAGAAAAACCGCCGACACACTGCTGACGACGACTTCCTTCTCATTTTCTATTCACTTAACGAACGCTTTACCGGAACCTCAATCTTTCTGTTATAGCAGGAGAAGGTATCCTCCACCCACTTCTGCTCCGGCTTTTTGGTAAACAGGCTTACCACGGGAACAATCACCAGCCCTGCCAGCATCGCAAATGCGCCTGCATTAATGGGAGACTGTAAAAGCACCGGGAAGCTGCCTCTGAAAAGCATATTCAATATCATGATACCTGCGCCAAATACAAAGCTTACATAGCAGGCTGTCTTGGTAGTTCCTTTCCAATATAATCCATACAGGAAGGGAGCAAGAAATGCACCTGCCAAAGCGCCCCATGACACACCCATAAGCTGGGCAATAAAGGTAATGTTGCTCTTATATTGTACTCCGGCAATCACAACAGAAATCGCAATAAAGACCACAATCAGCGCTCTCATAATCAGCACCTGCTTTTTCTCGTTCATATCCTTGATTACATGATCCTTTAACACATCCAGAGTCAGCGTGGAGCTGGAAGCCATAACCAGTGATGACAAGGTAGACATGGATGCCGATAATACCAGAATAACCACCAATCCGATCAAAATCGGTGAAAGTCCCGACAGCATAGTCGGGATGACTGAATCGTAACCGTTTGCGGCAATATCGATTTTATCCGAAAACAATCGGCCAAATCCTCCAAGGAAATAACAGCCGCCTGAAACCACTACCGCAAAGAGAGTGGAAATAATAGTTCCCTTTTTAATGGAATCCTCACTCTTGATCGCATAAAACTTCTGCACCATCTGGGGTAAGCCCCATGTTCCCAGGGATGTTAAAATAACCACGCCAAGCAGATTTAAGGGGTCAGGACCAAAGAAGGATGCAAACACACCCGGCTGGGTAGACACCGTCTCGTCCTGAATAGATGCCAGACCGTTAAGCGCCTCCAAAAAGCCTCCATTGGTCTTTAATACAGCGGCAATCACCACTACAATTCCCACCAGCATAACCATTCCCTGGACAAAATCATTGATAGCGGTTGCCATATAGCCTCCGGCAATAACATAAATTCCTGTCAAAACCGCCATCGCAACAATACAAACCATATAATCGATTTCAAAAGCCATTCCAAACAAACGGGAAAGTCCGTTGTACAGCGATGCCGTATAAGGAATTAAAAATACAAATACAATCACAGATGCACAGATTTTAAGTCCTTTGGACTGAAATCTGACACCGAAAAATTCCGGCATGGTAGCACTGTCCAAATGCCGGGTCATAATTCTGGTTCTTCTGCCCAGAATTACCCATGCCAGCATGGAACCAATCAGGGCATTTCCGATACCAATCCATGTGGAAGCGATTCCGTACTTCCAGCCGAACTGCCCTGCATAGCCTACAAAAATAACTGCCGAAAAATAGGACGTTCCGTAGGCGAATGCCGTCAGCCAGGGACCAACGCTTCTACCTCCCAATACAAATCCGTTTACATCAGTCGCATGCTTTCTGCAGTAAAATCCAATGCCAATCATCACACCGAAAAATACCAGCAGCATCAAAATTTTAATAATCATCTTTGCTCACCATTCCCTCTCCTGTCATAATCATTATGTAAACTAACTTCTGTTCTGTGCTTCCACCAGTCTGGCTCCACAATACTTCTCACGAAGCTTCGGCTTTTCAATCTTTCCGGTAGGATTTCGCGGAATATCCGCAAAGATCACCTTATGGGGCCGCTTATATCTGGGCAGCTTTAAGCAGAATTCCGTAATCTCTTCCTCCGTACACTGCATCTCCGGCTTTAATTCAATTACCGCCAGCGTGGTTTCTCCAAGACGCTTATCGGGAATGCCGATCACAGCCACATCATGCACCGCACTGTGATTTCTGATGAAATCCTCGATCTGCACCGGATAGATATTTTCACCGCCGCTGATAATTACATCCTTCTTTCGATCTACCAAAAAGATAAAGCCGTCCTCATCCTCCATTGCCATATCGCCGGTAAAGAGCCATCCGTCATCGGAAAGAACCTCTTTGGTAGCCTTCTCATCATTGTAATAGCAGGTCATCACGCCGGGCCCCTTTACCGCAAGCTCGCCCACGTCTCCCTTAGGCACCTCCTGACGCTCTTCATTCACGATTTTAACCTGCCAGCCGTACCCGGGCTTACCGATAGCACCTACCTTATGAATATTGTCCACTCCCAGATGTACGCATCCCGGCCCGATGGACTCGCTTAACCCATAGTTGGTATCATATTGATGCTTCGGGAAATAACTGCACCAGTGCTTAATCAGACTGGGTGGTACCGGCTGAGCGCCAATATGCATCAGTCTCCACTGGGAAAGCTCATAATCCTGCAGCTTTACTTTTCCGCTGTCCAAAGCCTCCAGAATATCCTGCGCCCAAGGCACAAGAAGCCACACAATAGTACACTTCTCCTTTGACACCGCATCCAATATGTATTCCGGCTTGGTTCCTTTCAGTAAAACCGCCTTGCTTCCCGAAAGGAGAGAGCCGAACCAGTGCATTTTGGCCCCTGTATGATAAAGAGGCGGGATGCACAGAAAAACATCCTCTCTGGTCTGTCCATGATGATTTTGCTCTACCCGGCAGGAATGTATCAGGCTTTCATGATTATGCAGGATCGCCTTAGGAAAACCGGTTGTTCCCGATGAAAAATAAATAGCCGCATCATCCTCTTCTGTCAGCGCAATCTTCGGAGCTGCGCTGGAACAGTTGGAGGCAAGCGCATTATAATCCTCTGCAAAGGAAGGACAATTATCTCCCACATAGAACAATAACCTGTTTCTGCTTATGCGGTCCGCAATTTCCTCCACACGTCCGATAAATTCCGGCCCAAACACCAGAATATCTGCCTCCGCCAGATTGACGCAATATTCAATTTCATCCGATGCATAGCGGAAATTTAGCGGTACCGCCAGTGCACCCGTTTTTAAAATACCAAAATAAATGGGCAGCCACTCCAGACAGTTCATCAGAAGAATTGCTACCTTGTCCCCTTTTTTGATTCCTCTATCCAAAAGCAGATTGGCAAAACGATTGGCTTTTTCATCAAACACGCTCCATGAAATCTCTCTTCGGTAGTGCGTAAGGGGATTGGGCTCTATCAGCTCATATTCCTTCCAGGTCACCCTTCGCACTTCCTTCACCTCAGGGTTAATTTCCACCAGACAAATATCATCCCCATAGTTTTTGCTGTTCTGCTCCAGCACATCTACAATTGTCATCTTTCAATACCTTTCTTTTGTCTTCACAATTTTAAAGCTTTAACGCTTTGACTTATAAAAGTATACAAAAAAGAACCGTTATTGTCAACGGTTCTTTCCTCTTAACTGCACTTTTCCTCTAATCGGTCATTTACATATATCAATCATGTTATTCTTTTCCATCCCAGCAGTAAGTGCAAAGCTTATTTCTGTCTATCCCCACAGACTCAATCATATCATCCAGTCTGTGATAACGCAGAGAAGTAAAATTAAGCTGCACGCCGATACGCTTTACCATCTCCTGATACTCCGGTGTCTCAGGATTGGAGTAGGCGCTTAAATTCACGTTCTTTCCGTCTCCCTCCATCTCCTTGATGACCCTTCGGGTAATCAGGTCCATCTCCGAGGTGGAACGTGAGAAATTCAAATATTTACAGCCATACAGAAGAGGCGGACATGCAGGTCTGATATGCACTTCCTTTGCTCCGCTCTGATAAAGAAATTCCGTAGTCTCACGAAGCTGCGTACCTCTTACGATGGAATCATCTATCAGAAGAAGGCTCTTGTCCTGAATCAAATCATGTACCGGTATCAGCTTCATCCTGGCAATCAGATTACGCTGGCTCTGCATGGTAGGCATAAAGGACCGCGGCCAGGTAGGCGTATACTTAATAAAGGGTCTGGAAAAGGGAATTCCCGATTGATTGGAATATCCAACCGCATGGGCAATGCCCGAATCCGGCACTCCCGCCACATTATCCGGCGATACATCATCCCGCTTTGCAAGCAGTGCACCGCAGTTATAACGCATTTTCTCTACACTGATTCCCTCATAGGAGGAAGAAGGATAACCGTAATACACCCACAGGAAGGTGCATATCTTCATATTACTGCCGGGCTTTACCAGCGTTCTGACCTCCTCCGGCGTTACAATTACGATCTCTCCCGGTCCCAACTCCCTCTCCTCGGTATAACCAAGGTTCAGATAGGCAAAGCTTTCGAAGGCGATACAATAACCGTCCTCCTTTTTGCCAACGGCCACAGGCGTTCTTCCTATCTTATCTCTTGCCGCATAGATGCCCTTTGGCGTAAGCAGCGCAATGGTCATGGAACCGTCAATCAGCTCCTGCGCATAAGTGAGGCCCTCGATCAGATTTTCCTTTTGATTAATAATGGCGGCTACAAGCTCCGTGGCATTGATATCTCCGCCGCTCATCTCCAGAAAGTGTGCATGCCCCATGGTAAAGATCTTCTGCACAATCTCATCCGTGTTATTGATCTTGCCAACCGTCATAATGGCATAGGTTCCATGATGGGACCGCACCAGCAGGGGCTGAGGCTCGTAATCGGAAATACATCCGATTCCCATGTTGCCATGCATCTCATTTACATCTTTATCAAACTTGGTCCGAAAGGGAGCATTTTCAATGTTGTGAATAGCCCTGTCAAAGCCGTTCTCCTTGCTGTACACTGCCATGCCCGCTCTTCTCGTTCCCAAATGGGAATGATAATCCGTACCGAAAAACAAATCAAATACACAATCCTTTTTTAAGGCTGCTCCAAAAAAACCACCCAAAGCTTAAATCCTCCATCCTAGCTTTTAGACGTTAATTTCGGCCTTTACGCCCAACAGCTCTTTATTCTCATCCAAAATCGGCATAATTACTTTTTGAAGGAAGTTCTCCACCTGTTCCCTGGAACGTCCCACATACCTGGACGGCTCCATGGTCTTTTTCAAATCCTCCAGCGACATGTTAAAGGCCGGATCGGCAGCAATAAGCTCAAGCAGATTGTTCTCCCTGCCTTCCACCTTCACATTCTTTCCTGCCTCCATGGAAAGCTCTCTGATTCTCTCATGAAGCTCCTGTCTGTTTCCTCCCATTTTAACCGCATCCATCATAATATTTTCGGTTGCCATAAAGGGAAGCTCGCTTAACATATGCTTCTCGATAACCTTAGGATAAACAACCAGTCCGTCCACCACATTCAGGCACAAATCCAGGATACCGTCGATTGCCAGAAAAGCTTCGGGAATGGAAAGACGCTTATTGGCGGAATCATCCAGCGTTCTCTCAAACCACTGGGTTGCGGAGGTAATAGCCGGATTTAAAGCATCAATCATCACATATCTGGACAGGGAAGCTATTCTTTCGCTTCTCATGGGATTTCTCTTATATGCCATAGCAGAGGAACCGATCTGACTCTTCTCAAAGGGCTCCTCAACCTCCTTTAAATGCTGCAGAAGCCGAATATCATTGGACATTTTGTGGGCGCTTGCCGCAATCCCCGCAAGCACATTTGCCACTCTGGTATCCACCTTACGGGAATAAGTCTGCCCTGATACCGGATAACACTCTTTAAATCCCATCTTTTCCGCAATCATAGGATCAATCTTGTCGATGGTCTCCTGATCTCCATTAAAAAGCTCCAAAAAGGAGGCCTGGGTTCCCGTGGTTCCCTTAGAACCAAGCAGCTTCATCCCTGAAAGCACATGGTCAAGATCCTCCAGATCCAGACAAAACTCCTGCATCCATAAGGTTGCTCTCTTTCCTACCGTGGTTGGCTGCGCAGGCTGAAAATGCGTAAACGCAAGGGTAGGCTGTGCTTTATATTTATCTGCAAAATCGGAAAGCTCCTTCAGCACATTGACCAGCTTCTTTTTTACAAGCCGGAGAGCCTTGGTCATTACGATAATGTCCGTATTATCCCCCACATAACAGCTGGTGGCTCCAAGATGAATTATGCCTGCGGCTTTGGGGCACTGCTGCCCGTAAGCATACACATGGCTCATCACGTCATGGCGCACTTCCTTTTCCCTTGCTTTGGCCACCTCATAATTAATGTCCTCCGCATGAGACTTCAGCTCGTCAATCTGCTCCTGTGTAATCACCGGCTTTCCGTTCTGGGAAAGTCCAAGCTCCATCTCCGTCTCTGCCAGAGCGATCCACAGCTTTCTCCAGGTTCGAAACTTCATGTCCGGGGAAAAGATATACTGCATCTCCTTGCTGGCATATCTCTCCGATAATGGGCTTACATATCTGTCGTTGCTCATTGGTTTGTTCTCCTTATTCCAATCTGTCTTCTATTTATCAAACTCCCCGCGAATATCCTCCACGGGAGGCTCCATAGGGTACTGACCTGTAAAGCAGCCCTTGCAGATTTCTCTACCCTCCACAATCTCATGAAGCCGCTCTTCCCTAAGATATCCCAGAGAATCCGCTCCTATGATTTTGCAGATTTCATCCACAGAACGGTTATAGGCAATTAACTGCTCTCTGGCTGGCACATCCGTTCCGAAATAGCAGGGCCACAAAAAAGGCGGTGAGCTGACTCTCATATGCACTTCCTTTGCTCCTGCCTCCCGAAGCATCCTCACAATCCGGTCAGAAGTGGTGCCCCGCACAATGGAATCGTCGATCATAATAATACGCTTTCCTGACACTGCCTCCCTGAGGGCATTCAGCTTCACCTGTACACTGCTTTCCCTGCTCTTTTGCTTGGGCTTAATAAAGGTTCTTCCCACATAACCGTTTTTCACAAACGCCTGTCCATAGGGTATCCCCGACTGCAGGGAATAACCAAGCGCCGCACAGTTTCCCGACTCCGGCACACCCACTACCAGATCCGCCTCTACGGGAGAATCGATTGCAAGATACTTTCCGGCAAGAATGCGGGAATTATAAACGCTCATTCCGTCAATATAGCTGTCCGGTCTGGCGAAATAAATATACTCAAAAACACATCTTGCATGCTGCTCTTTTGGGATACACATGCTTTTATCCGACCAAATACCGCGCTCGGGAGAAATGGTAACGATTTCACCCGGCTCCACATCTCTGATAAACTCAGCCCCAACCGTATCCAGTGCGCAGGACTCGGAAGCTAAAATGTAAGCATTATCTCTTTTTCCGATACAGAGCGGTCTGAAACCGAAGGGGTCTCTGGCACCGATCAGCTTCCTTGGCGACATAACGATCAGCGAATAAGCTCCCTTGATCTTCTTCATGGCACGTTCCACCGCTTCCTCGACGGTTTTGGAGTTCAAACGCTCCCGTGCAATATGATAGGCAATTACCTCCGAGTCGATTGTGGTCTGAAAAATAGCGCCGGTATATGCCAGCTCTTCCCTAAGCTCCGGTGCGTTGATTAAGTTACCGTTGTGAGCCAGCCCCAGCGTTCCCTTCACGTAATTGAGCACCAGCGGCTGCGCATTTTCTCTTGTGGAGCTCCCTGCGGTGGAATACCTCACATGCCCCACGCCGATATCACCTTTCAGCTTTTCCAGTATTTCCGATGTAAAAGCTTCATTTAACAGCCCCATGTCCTTGGAGCTTAATACCTTTCCTTTGGGTCCCGCCGTATCACTTACCGCAATACCGCAGCTCTCCTGCCCCCGATGCTGGAGTGCAAACAGTCCGTAATAAATCGTGGATGCTACATCCCCGCCGTCAAAATCATAGACGCCAAAGATGCCGCATTCCTCCGAAGGCTTATCTTCTACTCCTGATAATCTGACACTGTTTTCTTTCATAAGTCTCCTCTTAATGTCCTAAATGTCTGAATACTCGTCATAAGCTGCTTTCCTGTTTCAATATATAATTGTATCATTTATGATTGGAATTTTCCGATAAACTCTCTAACCCGCTCCTGATCAGACGCAAAAATCTCCTCCGGTCCTCCCTGAGCCTGAATGACGCCCTGCTCCATAAAAATAATCCTGTCGGATAATTCCTTTGCGAACTGCATTTCATGGGTAACAATAATCATGGTCATATGCTCGCTTGCAAGCTGTTTGATTACCCTGAGAACCTCTCCTGTAAGCTCAGGATCCAGCGCAGAGGTGGGCTCATCAAAAAATAAAATCTTAGGCTGCAATGCCAAAGCTCTGGCTATGGAAACCCTTTGCTGCTGCCCTCCCGAAAGCTGATAGGGATAAGCATCCGCCTTATCGGACAGTCCAAGCTGCGCCAAAAGCTTCTCAGCCCTCTCAATTGCTTCCTTTTTCGGCACGCCGCCCACACTGACAGGTGCGTCAATAATATTCTTCATAACACTGTAATGAGGAAACAGATTAAAGCTTTGAAATACCAGGCCAAAGCACTGATGAATCTCCTTTAGCTTACTCTTGGGCGCATAAACACACTTTCCGTTTTCCTCCCATGCAGCAGGCTCACCCATATAAATCAGCTCGCCCCCATCCATCTTCTCAAGCATGGTGGCACAGCGAAGAAGCGTGGACTTACCGGAGCCGGAAGGACCGATAATAGACACCACTTCTCCCTCTCGCACCGAAAGAGAAATATCCCTTATCACATCAAGACCGTCAAAGCCCTTGCGCATATGATTGATTTCCAACAAAACATCCGTGTCGATTTCCATGCTCATTTTCCCTTCCTGCTCTATCTGTAATAACTCATACTCTTTTCAATCCTCTCCATTACAGCAGCAACCAAAAGGTTGAATATGTAATAGAAAAGTCCCGCAACCATCAGCGGTATCATGCTGGTATCCTTGGCTGCAATCTGCTTTGCCATGGTAAACATCTCGGCCTGGGCTAACACAAAGGCAAGAGATGTGTCTTTTACAAGGGTAATTGTTTCATTTGTTATGGAAGGCATAATTCTTTTAATTACCTGCGGCAGAATAATCTTAAAAAAGGTCTGCACCTTGTTATAGCCAAGCACCTGCGCTGCCTCATACTGCCCCACAGCCATGGATTCGATTCCACCCCGATAAATTTCTGCAAAATATGCCGCATAATTAATGGAAAAAGCAAGAATAATGGCCGGGAAACGATATCCCCTTAAATTCAGTCCAAAGATATAGTAAGGTGCAAAATAGACTACCAGGAGCTGGAGCATAAGCGGCGTTCCTCTCATAATAGAGATATAAAACTTACTGATGCTGCGCAGAACTCTTTTTTTAGACATTCTGCCAAAGGATATCAAAAGCCCCAGCGGCAGGGAAAAAAGAAGCGTCAGAAAGAAAATTTCCGCCGTCGATATCATACCCTTTCCCAATTGCATCAGCATCGTTGATACACTCATTTTACTAACCATGCCTCCCTGTTTCTCTACGTTCTCTTGCGCTGCCCTGCGCATTTCCTGCTGCATCAAAAGAAGAAACAGGGCAGAAATACTCCTGCCCCGGAACTCTTTCGGAAAACCAAGCCGTACAGCCTATCCTACTTACCAAGACATACACTGTCTGTCAGACCATACTTTTCAGCAATTTCCATAAATTTACCATCATCAGCCATCTCAAGCAAGGTAGCCTCTACCTGGTTTTTCAATTCATCATTTCCAAGAAGGAAACCGATACCATACTGCTCGGTTGCAAGCTTCTCATCCAAAAGCTTATATCCGTCCCCTCTTGACTCGATCTGATAGTTTGCAACACCGATATCGATTGCAAGTGCGTCAATGGCTCCTGCCTCCAAATCCATAAATGCCGTATTGTAATCGGCATATTGTCTCAAATCCCCGAAGGTTGCTGCCAAATCAGCCTCATCTCCCTCCAGCGCTGCCAGTGCTGAGGAATCCTTCTGAACTCCTACCAGCTTGCCGGAAAGATCTGCCTGACTTTCAATTCCCGCATCACTCTTTACAACAAATACCTGACTGTTATCTACATAAGGTACGCTCCATGTATAAGCATCCTCACGCCCGTTCATGGTAAAACCGTTCCAAATACAGTCAATGGAGCCGGAAGAAAGTTCCATATCCTTAGAATCCCAGTCAATGGGCTGCTTTACCAGTTCCCATCCGTTACGGTCACATACCTCCTGGGCAAGTTCAAGGTCAAAGCCTGTGTAATTGCCGTTTTCATCCATGTAACCATAGGGTGGAAATTCTGCGTCGAAACCAACCGTAAAGGTCGTTCCCGCTTCTGTTCCTGCGTCCTGCGCCTCGGTGTCCTGTGTCTCCTCATTCTGTGCCTCTGCAGGTTCTGCATCAGACCCGCATGCTGTCAACAGACCCATGACCAGCAGTGCAGAAGCAAACAATGCTGCAAGTTTTTTCATAATCTCCTCCATTCTGAAGCATTTACCAATTCTGCATTCGATAAACCGCTTCGCTTTACTTCTAATATGGCACTGCGTTCCTCTAACAGGATAAAGCATATCTGCCATACGTTTATCATGCTATCATGCCCCCCAAAAGAAGTCAAGAAAAATCAGCGGTCTGGGTTTCCGTGTTGGCATACTGTCCGACAACATCCAAAATTTCCTTTGCATACTCAGGGTATTTTTCCACCAGATCCTTGATTTCTGCCTGAGCCTTGCCTGCAATCACTTCTTTATTGTAATCCATCCGCCGTCTTAAGGACTGCCTCCTGATAATCAGGTTATGTCTGATCTCCACCATTTCCTTCTTGTCAAGAATCGCCTCCGTCTGATGAAGCCAAATCATAGGGTCCTTCACCTGATAACGCCTGAGCACATGCAAAAGCTCCTTCTGGCACTGGTCAAGCTGCCGTTCCGCCTGCTGATATTTCCTTCGCTCTTCCCGCTCCTCCAAATACTGCTGCCAGCTTTTGCCCAGCTCTCCCGCACTGGAAACGTTGTATTTCAAATAAAGATAATCCAAAAGATGGGTATTATTGACATAGCGGATCTTGACAGTATTCTGCAGGCGGATAATCCTCCCGATTCCGTTTTCCACCTGCGCCAGCTCCCTGATGGAATTATTGTGCTTAATAAATATTGCGGTAATCGCCACCGCCCCAACTGCTGCCGCTGCCAGATAACCGATCCGGGTATTCATTTGGAAGACAAACTGCAAAATCAAAAGTATACCGATACATACAATCACCGCTGCTATGCATACAATGGTCATGGATCGGGTGTCCTCAATCACTCTGTGCAGTTCATTTCTTCGGAACAAATATGCGTGTTTTTCCCCGTCAAGTTTTCTGAGGTCACGCTTCACCAGCTCCTGATATTCCTCTGCCCGAGTCAGCTTTTCATAGCCCTCCTGTACCTCTTCCTCCAGCCGCTCCATCTGATGAAATTTCTCATCACCCATGCGGCCCTTGCGCTCCGCATAGCTGGTTCTTTCCTGCTCCAGAGCGTTCAGCTTTTTGGCGCAGTCCTGAAGCTCAGCCATTTCCTCCGGCGGAAGAGCTTCTATTTCCTCCATATCCTTTAAATAAGAGGTAACCATATTGTATTCAAATTGAAGATTGTCAAGCTCCTGCGACGCTTCCGCAATCTGATCCAGACATCCCTTTACATATTCCTGTCGCTGATCCCTGTCGTTGATCTGCAGGTCATCCCTGTCATAAATGATCTCATTCCAATCTTCAATCTCATACTCAGGTTCATCTATATTCTTTTTCCACTGGAATAACTTCTGGAATAACTTCTTGAATAACCCCATGCTTAAGCCTCCACAAGCTGGCGATACTGATTTTGCAGCTCTGATATGATTTTGTCGATCTCCTCGTAATAAGAAGACACATTTCCCTCTTCCTTATAAATTTTAAGCGCCGACAGCATTCGATTTTCCTGTGAGGCCTCAAACTGCCCCCTGGCATCCGTCAGTTTCTTTTCCACAAGCATGGACAACTCATGATATTCTCCATGCTCCGCAATAAAAGAAATATAGGCCTCCTCGTGAAGCAAAAGTCTCTTGGCGGCAAGGAAGGAAACGCCTGATCTGGTATCTCCGGTCATATCATATGCCTTTTTAAAATATCTGGCTGCCATATCAAACATAAAGAAGCCTGCATAGGCAGTTCCCATGTTATGAAGAACGGCCGGGCGCAATGCGCTTTCCGTCTCAGGAAGCTCCCTCAGCAGCCCCTCATATTCATCCAGCGCCATCCGGTATCTTTGATTTTGCATCAGAAAATCCGCCTGCTTTTTCCGCCTCTCATAATCGTTCAATCCGGCGCTTCCCTGCAAAACCTCCTCGATTCTTGCCTTGTCCTGCGGTGTGCAGAAATTCACATAATCCAATATGGTGCTGACAAAAATCCCCGGCTGGCATCCCCTTTGAAATAAAACCAGAAGCTGATGGCTCAGCTCGGTAAGTCCACACTCCTCATCCAGCCAATAGGCCAGTTCCTTATCCATCACATCATTGTCGATCATAAAGGGATTACTGGCAAAAAGATAGCATAACTCCTCCACACAATATACGTTGACGCATACATTGCTGAAATGATAAGGCTTTTGTGCATATCTTCCGGTACATAATATTATTCTGCCCAAATTAAAGACTCCCTTCCGCTACACCTGCTAAAAATTCCCTTATGCTACACCTGAAAAGTGGAGGACCATGCTTTTCCGCTTGAGGGAACCAGCTCTCCAAACCCTAAATCCTCTATGGTAACAGCCGCCTGATTGACCGCCGTCATTTCTATGTGTACATTCAATCTTGTAGTACCCCTTGGCCTTTCCGGTAATCCCTGAAGATGGACAGGCCTGTCCAGTACGGCGCTGCCTGTCAGCGGTGTGATCAGAAAATCCACCGTATCACCGCTTTCCAACAAAATGTCAAAATCCACTGACGCCTCATACCAGTTGGTTCCCGCATCCAGAATGGCGTAATAGGAATCCTCCCCCCGCCGCAAGGCTTTCATGCCAATATTGGATTTCAGCTTGTCCGCACCCAGATAAACATACTTCTTCCACTCCTCACCGGGATTTAATCTTTCCAGCATGGCATAGCAGGCGCCCTTGCTGTACAGATTATTGCCCTGAAACACTCTTCTGTTTCTGCACAACAGTTTCAGGGATTCCTTAGCCCAGCCTTCTTTAAAGCCGTCCCCCAGCAGAAAAACCGTGGAAATGCTTTTTCCATCAAGCGCCTCTTCCGCTATATGAAAAAACAGCTCATCCAGCTCCTGCTTCTGCCTGTCCCTGTCCGCCTCATCCTCAGACCAGACTCTCCGCAGCATTTCCGGGAAATCCTGCTCCTCGATCAGAACTACCATTGGCGAGGTCCTTTGGTTACATTCCAGGTGCAGCATTTTAAGCCGGGTATTATATTCAAAAATCACCACATCCTGCTTTCTAAGCTCGGCGCTTTGATGCAGTGTATAAGCATAGAAGCTCTCCCGATGACTCTGAAAACAAAGGCGCTGAGCCTTTAACTGCAATCCGGCGGCTACCCGGGACAACACGTCCACCATGCGGGGCGTCAGCTCCTCCACCGTAAACATGACCGCCTCCACCTGACTTAGGGACAGCCGGATATTTAAAAGCGATAAGCTTCTCTTGACAAACAAAGTAAGCAGAGCCACCGGATCAAAGGGTTCTCCCTCAACAATCACATCCTCGCCCCGCTGTGCCAATTCCAGCAAATCCTCCACCAGAATGCCTGATTCCTCTCCTGCAAACTTAATGGCTTCCTTTCCGTAATACCATTGCCCCACATCGGATCTTTTGCACAATACCGCAGGGATATTATACTGCTCTGTTCCCGCAACAGTGGAAACTGTCTCCGGCTCCGTTTCCTCCAGGCCGCAATAGCTGATCTGGGCAAACTGATGTCCCAGATCATATCCCAGAACTACTTTTTTGCTGTTTCTTTTTCCGTTTTCATCCCTCTGGCTCTGAAACATTGTAATAATCCATGCCTCTTTTCCTGTCTATATCATCTGAAAAAATTCTTTGACCAGATAATCCTGCTCAAAATACTCATTTAAAAGCTTTTCCATAGTGCTGTAATCATGCAGATTTCTTCCTGTGGCAATATCATTCACAAGATTATAACGGTTTTCCTTCTGCTCCATTCCGGTCTCATTCCGGCTTAAGGTTCCGCTTTCCGTAAGCTGCTCCTTCTCCCCTTCATTCTCCGTAATATAGTACTGAAGACGCTCCCCGAAAAAGAGAATAAACTGCTTGACGCACACGCCGCCGAACATGTCCTTCATCTCTTCCTTCTCGTACTCGCCGCCTGGCTGTCCTTCCTTCTCCACCAGATAATGGATCACCGCATGGCTGCCTTCCCTGGTATGATATTCCACCATGGTTTTGTCCGCAAACTGACGCATGAAGACGATATTGTCTGCGTACTCCTGAAAATATGGAAAATATTTCCCCTGAGCCATAATTTCCCGCAGGAAAATAATGACCCATCTGGAAACTGCTTCATTTACAAGCTTTTTATTTTCTGCGTAATATTTGGTGTAAGCAAGCTTACATACAAGCGGAATCTCCTCCTGCCGCTCAATCACTCTCTGCATATCCTCAAGCACATAAGAATCCGTAACCTTATCCCGCACAAAATAATCATAGGAGCACTGGGCAAGAAATGCCATTTCCACACTGCTTTTGGCTCCGCCTGACACATAACGCCTGAAAATTTCTATTTTCTCCCCTACATAGGCTCCCGTATAAAGCATCTGCACTAAAATTCTTTCGCTGAGATCATAGCTGTCAAGCCCAAAGCTTTCCGCCGCTTTCCAGACATCCCGCATTTCTTTGCTGGTTCCGCAGAAAAATCTGCACAAATAATTCAGCAGGTTTTCGTCGTACTTTCCCGCCCTGAATGCCATAAACGAAAGTGCAGTGAAAACCTCTTCCTCCTCCATTCCTTCCAGTGCAATCAGTCTGCTGCAAAGTCTGACAATGATCTTGGCTTCAATACCTTCTCCGCCCCTAAGCTGTATCCACTGATATGCTTTCTCGTACATGCCCCGCATGACCATAATTCGGATAAGCTCGGCAAAACAGCTGTTTTCCACCTGCTCAGGTGACAGTTCATCCAGATAATCGTCAAGCTCCTTCATCCTGTCATGATCATAATAAAACCGTATCAGCTTCATGCGGATCTCCTGCTGCAGCTCTTCCACCACCAGCGGAGATTTGGCAATACGCTTCATATATTCCACATTTTCATCACTGATCCCTGCCAGTTTCCTGCCACACTCGCAAAGCCACAGGTCAAAGTGCTCATTGGTCTCCACAAAAGGAGCTGCCAGTGCTGCCAGCTGATCCGGCACCAGAAGCTTTTCAAGAGTATATTCCTCCTCCCGGCAATAACGATTTCCTTCCGCATCCTCCAAAAGCAGCCGAAAATCACTGCCATAAATGGGAATAAACGCTTCCTGTCCGGTCATCGGAAAGACAGTCTCCCACCTCTCCTTTTCATAAATCAGAATGACACGCCTGATATTCTTTCTCTGCACGGTAAGCCGCTGTACAAAAAGCGCCCGGACAAGACCCTCTGCGGTTTCCGGCGTAACCATGACCGGCGTAATCAGATTTTTGTATAAATAAGCCAGATACTGATCGCTCTTTCCTTTCATCATACGGAATACTACAAACCGCTCGATCTGCTCCCTGTAGCTTTCATAAAGCTCGGGATACTGCCCCTTGTTCCGATGCACGCAGGCATAAAGATAAGCATTGTGCAGTCCGTCCAAATTGCTGTCAAAGGCAAAATACATCAGCACAATCTTGGGAATCACCCTGTCCTCGCTTATATCAATGGACATCATATAATATTCATAAAGTCTGGTGATTCTAAGCTCCCGCTCAATCGCCTTCTCATACCAACTGAATGCTCCGGCATCCGTTCTGTTGCCCTTGATTAAAAGGGTACAGATCACCTGTAAAGCCTCGTCTCCCGGCATCTGCTCATAGCAGCTTCGCAGAATTGCAAACAAACGATCCGAATAATTCTTTTGCTTGCCTGCCAAATATACAATCTGCGTAATCACATCCGGTATCAGCAGCTCTCTTTTGGCCGCATAGGTTAATACCTGCAGTTCAAAGCTTTCCAGCCGCATCAAAAGCGTAGGATTGGCCGTCAGCAAATTCCACGCCTCGATATAAATCACAGGGCTGCTGCAGCCCTGCTTACACTGTTCCTCCAAAACCAGCCATTTCTTGGAGGGACTTTTATTGTAATCCTCCGACAGGTACAAAAGCAGCCATGCAATACGCCAGCTATGGTCGTTTTGAGCAAAAATGCGCTCCACCTGCCCTGCCACCTCGTCAATGTAATCCTCCCGGCGGTCAAGCAGTGTGGTCAAATATAAATAGTAGCTGTGCAGTGTAGGATCAAAGCCCTCTGTCATCATCTCCTCAGTCTGCTTTAAGGTCCACTCAGCCTCATTGTACCTCTCCTGTGTCAGAAGCAGATGCACACGAAAAAGCTTAAGAGCCGCATCATGATCGTCCATATCGATCAATGCATCCAGCAGCGTCTCCGTCTCCTTCATCCAAAAGGATGTGCTGATCTTTTTGGTTCGAAAGGCTTCATAATACTGCATCAGCTCCATGACATAATGCTTTTTCTGTCTCCTGATGCCTGTAACCTTCATGGTTACGGGGCTGTTTGAAACCACAATATGGGCCGTCAGCGATACATAAGGATTATAGATTCGAATACTTCCGTAATTCTTTCCGGCATGAAGACGATCACCGGAAACATAAAAGGGAAGCCGGTAGCAGTTTCCAAGAAAATCCTCATCTCTGATTATTTCCTTCTCCAAAACCAGAAAATCTCCTTCTGCTTCCAGAAACAGCTCGGAATATCCCCAGCCATTCCTGTTGATTACCAGCCTGCTCTCAATTACCCCTTGGGGATTGTCTATTCTGATCTCCGACTCCTCCAGAAGGAACTCTGCCCTTTGCTTCTTCTTGATCTCCAGCAGAAATTCCTCTACGTTCTGCTCCCTGCGTCCGCCGCCTGCAAGTCCTCTGTAAACCGAGTAATACTGTCTGTCCGCTCCGCTAAATACACGATAAAATTCTCTGGAATAAAACAGATTAACGGCTTCATCCCAATTGGTTCTTGCCAAATTTGCAAAATGAAACAGATTTTTGATATCGCCAAGCCCTGACGCCAGCGTTTCCTCAATAATGGTTACCGTGTAAGGGACATAGTATTCTCCCTGATTGGAGATGATACGAAACTCTCCCTTCAACTGGTCTCCTTCCGTCATGCCGGAAGCATCGAAGCAATATCCGATTTCCTCCTCCTGCCCGGAAAAATGACTGGTCAGGCACTTCATTTTCAGCCTGCTGGAGGATACCGTTCCTTCCGTCACCTGATCCTTAGGCCCTAAAACAGTAAAGCTCCCTTCGTATTGTTCATTCTCCCGAAGCTTCAGTTCTATGACAGGACTGGAAAACTCCAAAGAACGAACATCATTATTAAATTTCCCCTCCAGAATTCTCTGCACTGCGTCCTGCACTCTTTTGTTCCTCCGGTTACCTGTTTCTCTTTTCGTATTCAGATGCAAAATCTATTGCATAATAAGCCATCATTAGTATACCATTATTTAGAGTTTCTTCGCAAGAGTAATGAAACCTGTCCAGCTTTGAAAGGTAAATTCTTTTCTGTCTGCCGTTTTAGGTAAAAAACTGTT
>CAYMUW010000014.1:0-65745 GCA_964393865.1 uncultured Lachnospiraceae bacterium | reverse complement strand
GCCTATCAAGGCTTTGAGGGGATTTTTATGTGGTTAAGCTGTCAAACTCCCGATACCATGCACCTTTTTAATCAGCGTCATCATGCCCTGATTGACAGCTTCGGGCGAAGGCTTTTTGCTTAAAAGTTTTTTGGGTGTATTTGCCATATTCCCTCCATGATCCATAAAATTGTGGTATAATTATAACAATGAAAAAATTATCATCGAAAAAATTATCATCGAAAAATTTATCAACCAAAGCACAACAAAATAGTAATCCAAAGCACAAGGAGAAAAATCAAAGCAGAAAGATATGGTATAAGCTGGATCTTTCCGCTATTGTTTACCCTACGCTGCAGCGTCGGGACTTCTCTTCCGTCTACCGCCTGTCCGTGGTTCTGAAGGAACCGGTTGATCCCGAGGTTTTGCAACAGGCTGTTGATATTGCCCTGACCCGTTTTCCCACCTACAAGACTGCTATTCGCAGGGGCCTTTTCTGGCGTTATCTGGAACCGAATTCAAGACCCGGCCCCTTTGTACAGAAGGATATTCGGAACTTTTGCATGCCTATGCCCTTTAAGGCGGGAAACCGTTATCTCCTTAGAATTTATTATCATGAATGCCGGATTTCCCTAGAGGCCCATCACTGTCTCGGCGACGGTACCGGCGGTATGCATGTGCTCCAGACAATCACCGCTGTATATCTCCGCCTTCTGGGCCACCAAATTTCCAATGGCGGTTTCGTAAAAGACATTCATGAAGAGCCTTCTCCCGGTGAACTGGAGGATGCTTACATGCGCTATGCCAATGCCAAGGTCTGCCCTTCCCGCCCCGGCGAAAAGACCTACCGCGTGCGGGGCACCAAGGCTCCTTTCTATACCTTCAACGTCATAGACGGTATTATGTCCGTAAAGGAGGTTATGAATGTAGCAGCCAAATACAAGGCCACCATTACAGAGTATCTGAACGCCGTGCTTCTATATGCACTGCTTCAAAAGCAGCAGGCCGAATGGCATTTGAAGCTACGTCCGGTGAAGATTGCCATGCCCGTCAATTTACGGCGCTTCTTCCCCTCTGAAACTCTGCGCAATTTTATTACCATGGTCTATCCCGGCATCGATCCAAGATTGGGAGATTACACCTTTGAAGAAATTATCATTCAGGTTCATCATTACATGCGTTATTATATTAATGAGAAATTTCTTCGCGGCGATATTACCACCAATGCCAACGCTCAGCGCAATCCCTTTATCCGGGTTGTACCGCTTTTTGTAAAGGATTTTGTAGTCCGCATGTTCTATACCAAGGTACAGGACAAAAACTCTTCTGCAGGCCTGACCAATATGGGCGCCCTGAAGGTTCCCGATGATATGAAACCATATATTGAACGCTTCGATATCTATATGGGACAGCCCTTTTCTTCCCGAACCAACTGTGCCATTGTCAGCTTTGAGGATACCCTCACGATCAATTTCGCCAGCAGCATCATGGAATCCGATGTAGAAAGACTGTTCTTTAGAAAACTGATTGCCGACGGCATTCACGTTAAAATTGAAAGCAATCGTGCATACTGAAAATCGACTGCCTTATGGAGGTAAAATATGTCCTACTGTGTAAACTGCGGTGTGGAATTGGAGCCGTCACTGAAAAGCTGCCCCCTATGCCACACGCCGGTAATTAATCCCAATGAACTTCAAAAAGCTCAGGTTCCATCTCCCTACCCGAAAGAAAAGGGGCAGGTTGATGTTGTAAAGCGGAAGGATTTTGGTATTCTGACTACCATCGTGCTTACCGCTACCGCTTTAAGCTGCCTGCTGCTTAATCTGTTCGTCTTTCCGGGCAGCATGTGGTCTCTGTTCATTATCGGAGCCTGCCTGCTGTTATTTGTGCTGGTTTTTCCTGCCGTCATCTACACAAAGCTGCCGGTTTATATTACTCTTTTATTCGACGGTATTGCGGCTGGCATCTATCTATACCTGATTTCCTTCAACACTGCCGATAATCGGTGGTTTACAGAGCTTGCGCTTCCAATCGTAACGCTGATTACCATATTGGTGGAAATTTTTGCCCTGCTCCTGCGGTCGTTTTCCGTCTCTTTTCTGGCAACCTCTCTGTACTTCTTTGCAGAGACTGCTGTTCTTTGTGTAGGAATCGAGCTTTTAATCTACCATTATACAGGCGCCCCGCTCCATCTGGTATGGTCTGCAATCGTTCTCACCGTCTGCAGTGTTATCGTAGTTTTGCTGATTACCCTGCTGTCCATCAGACGTTTCCGGGATGCTGTCAGAAGGCGGTTGCACTTTTAACTGCCGCCGCCTTCTGTTATTTTCATTCCATGTTTCAATCACTTTTGTTTGTCTGCCAGCGCTTCAAATTCGGATTTAACATTCCTAAAGCATTCCAGCAGCTTAGGCGAGAAGACTCCGCATTCGCCTGTCACAATCATATGGAAGGCCTCATCCTTGGAGTAAGCGCTCTTATATACTCTTTCACTAACCAGGGCATCATAAACATCGGCCACTCCGTATTCAAAGCACTTCTGTTCGGCCTTGATGGCAGTTTCTCCGCTGATAATCAAAACGGGAAGCTTATCCATCCACTTCTTTTCCCGCATAACCTCCAGAACCTGAAAGCCGTCAACCTCCGGCATCATTAAATCCAACAGGACCACAGCCAGTTCACTATGCTGCTTTTCCATAATAGAAAGAGCTGACTTGCCGTCCTCCGCTTCTATTATGGTATAGTCCTCTTCCAGAATTTCTGTCAATATATCCCGGTTCAGCTCCGCATCATCAACAATCAAAATCTTATCTTTCACAGTATCCCTTCCCTTAGTTTATTTTGAATTATTTGCATACAATACAATTCTGCCCTGCACCTTTTTCAAGGTTACATTCCGGATCTCTTTGGAATTCCATTTAGCTCCGTTAATGTCAACCGCAACTCCTTCGAACAGATTTCCTCTTACGGCCACCTTAACTTCGGTTGTTCTTTGGAACATATCTTCCAGTTCACGCTGCCTGCGTCTCATCAGTTCATTAAAACCGATTTTCAGCGAGGTTGCTAAGCCGGCTCTGTTTCCTATATGATATGCTGCCAATCCCTCGATTGCACAGATCAGTCCGCCACCAAAGCACTGTTAATATCAACTCTTCCCCCGCATAAAAGTTGGAGCTCATGCAATAATTCCCCTGTATACTGCCGCCGGCATAAATGGTAACTTGGCCGCTTCAATAAAGCCGTCTATCACAATATCCTCGGTTGCCTTTATGTAGGTTCCGCTTCCCACATTTCCTTTAATGTATACAGCTGGCAATCAGCAGCGGCTTGTCGCATTCCTTAAGCAATTGATTAATGGAAGCCCCGATAATTCCATGACAAATTCCCTTTTGCTGCAATGCACTGACAATTCCGGACCGGGAAGGTTTTTTGCTGTTATTAAGCAGAAAATAAGCTTCCATCTCATCACTGCTCAGGGTAATAACAAAATCGGGAACCTCTTCCGCCTCCGCAACCGGCTTTCCTCCGCCAGAAAATACTCTACCGCTCCGTCTTCCAGAGCGGTTCGCATCCGCTTCATCTCCGCAGTCGTATACATCAGGCTGCAATAACTTTCTACATTAATTCCGTTCTCCAGTCCGAGACGGATTTTCCGCATCTGCTGCCATGTATAATCCACTCTGGCATAGGTGCTGACATCCAGTCCGTGTTTCAAACCCGTGCTTATTTTCTCAATGGAGGCGCCTCGAAATTCTTCCATCTGAAACCAGTCATATTCAGGTCTGACATATATTCAACCGGGAGATGATCTAAAAGGCCAAATCGTATCTGGCGCATTTGTATGGCCAAATACTCCTTTCGGGCATAGAAAAATATATCAAGCCCTCCTCAATTTCGCCTGTCTGATCCTGTGAAAAGCCCTGCTTCTCCCACTTTTCTCTTTCTTCCTGCGTCATCCATTATCTCCTTATTACAATCAGGCCAACGAGCCGCTCTCTTCCATCATTTGTCTGATTACAGAGGTAACTTTATTATAATCTTCCTCCACACGGCTTACATATTCGCTTACATCCTTAACCTGTAGTGAGCACAGCTCCTCTGTCAGCGCATTGCTGGATTCATACAGTCTGGTAAAACTCAGATTTTGACAAACGCCCTTTAACGTATGAGCCGCCCGAAATGCTGTCTCCATATCATTAGACGCAAGTGCATTCTTTAAGGTCTCAAAGCTGGTATCGTTCAAAAACTTATTAACATACTTGGCAATCCGCTCTTCCTTTTGAAGTCTTGAAAGAACCTCCCCATAATTTCCGCCAAATAATACATAGCCTTCCCTGATTGTCATGTTATGAGTCTCCTTCTATGCTTTTAAGTATTTTCTTTTGTACAGCCAGTATTATGAATTATATCATATTGACAGGTAAAAAGATATGCAAATTTTGCACAAGCGTTACCCACTTTAAAAGTAAGTGCAAAAAACATACCTACAATAACAGCGAATACAGTTGTTACCAGAAATTCAAAAACAGATGCCTGCGATCCTAATAATGCTCCCAGAGCAACACCATCCCAAATCCAATCAAAGTTCTTGTAAACAAGTGCATATTTCTCCACTTTTTGTAAAATTTTTTCATAATAATCCTCTTCCTAATATCTTTCTAGATACTAATAGTATCCATTAGAGCTAAGTCTTACAACTCTCTTTTCTCGAACATCCTTCTATGATGCAAAAGAATGTGTCCCCTGATACTTTTCTGCCTGCTTTTCAAACATTTCCGCATACCTGCCGCCTCTGGCCAGCAGCTCCTCATGACTTCCCTCTTCAATGATTCTGCCCTGCTCCAGCATATAGATCTGTTCCGCCATGCGGGTTGTGGACAGCCGGTGCGATATAAAAATGACCGTTCTGTCCTTTGACAGTTCAAACAGCGTCCGGTTGAGATTATACTCAGAAATGGGATCCAGCGCACTGGACGGCTCATCCAGGATATACGTGTGCGGATCCTTTAAGAAGGCCCTGGCTATCGCAATCTTCTGGGCTTCTCCTCCGGATACCGACCGCCCTTTTTTATCATATTCACGAAGCAGCGGGACAGAAATGTCGCAAAAATTTTCAGCTATTCCCGCTTTCATAAGCGCCTTCTTTATTGCCGCTTCGTCCTTATTGTCAACCAGACCCATTTTCACATTTTCTCCCAAATCGGCGGCATAGATCTGAAAATCCTGAAACAGAGTACCAAAGGAATGACGGTATTCATTTATATCATAGTCTTTAATGTTTTTGCCGCCGAGCAGGATTTCGCCCTCGGTAGGATCATATAAACGCATCAGCAGCTTCACGAGGGTGGATTTTCCTGCGCCATTATATCCTACAATGGCTACCTTGGTCTGTGCTTTGATTTTCATATTGATGTGCCGCAGCACCCAGGATTCACTGCCATCATATCGGAAAGAAACATTACGGAATTCAATGTCGCCGGGTAACGCCGACAATGCAACCGGTTTTTCCGGCGAGGTAATCATTGGCTCCGCAGCCAGAAATGTCCGCAGCCTATCGGCAAACATACCGCTTTGTACAGATTGTGAAAGAGCCTCCAGCAGACCATTGTACATAGAATTCAATTTTCCGACTGCAGCAATGGATACCGATAAGTCGCCAACCGAAACAGACTTTACAATGAGAATCTTATACACCAGTATACAAATAAGGAACGCATTGGTCAAAAAAACATTACAGACCTGCTCTCCAATCTCCAATACGGTCAGACGAAGCTGCAGCCTTCTGTATACTGTGTCCATTTTTGATACGCAATCGTCAAATTCCTCTGTAAGCAGGCGGTCAATCCTGCTCATTCTCAGCTCCTTCGCATAGTCCGGCATATAGAAAACCCGGCTTATATATTCGTATTTTTTCACGTGAGGAATCAGGCGCTGTTCCCGAAGAAACTCGATCCTGGTTTTCAGCAGTCTGAACAAAAACGTAAGAACCATGGAGACTACGGCAATTGCCAGAATGATGGGATCAATCTCCAGCATAATTGCGATAACGCCAAGACACGCCAGGACATAAAGCAGTACGTTCCCCATATTCTTAACAGCCTTATAGACATGGTCTTCCGCTTCCCGGACAGTCCAGATGAAGCTTGTATAAAACCCAGCATCATCATAGCAGCGGAGATCCACCTTCTGTGCCTTTAAAAACAGCTCGGCATGAAGGGATTTCCCCAGTTTTAATTTCAGCACAGGCCACAGCCTTTTATCACAAAAATAAATAACCCCAAGAACCGGCAGCAAAATCATGCTCATCATCAAAAGAAACTTACATACATCTATAAAAGGGCGCCCTTCCCCTATCATGTCAAATACAACTTTAATCACCAGCACGGAGGATGCCACATTTAAGTATCCCCATAAAATACCGGTCATAATATTCGTATAAAGCAAAGCCGGCACATGATGGCGCACATAGCTAAGCAGATATGCCATGTTTTTTATGCCCGTGGAAAGTGCAACCCTTTCCCCGGCGTTTTCTTTTCCCTTACTCATATTTTTCCGCCTGCTTTCTGAACATTTCTGCGTATTTTCCGTTTTGCCGCATCAGACTTTCATGATTGCCACGTTCAATAATCCGCCCATGCTCCATCATGAAAATGACATCCGCCGAAATTGCGCTGGAGAGCCGATGCGAGATAAAAATTACAGTCCGTCCCTCACAGATGCGCTTCATATTTTCAAACAGTTCATATTCAGCGATCGGATCCAGGGCGCTGGAGGGTTCATCCAGGATCGCAATGGGGACATTCTTCGCATACAGCCTGGATAACGCAATTTTCTGGGTCTGCCCTCCGGAAAGGGAAACACCCTCGTCATCAAATTCCCGTGTCATCATAGTATCAGGGCCATATTGAAACGACGAAACCGTATCCAGCATCCCGCACTCACGCAGGGCTTCGGTGAGCAGCGCTGCATCACTGTCAGCGGTGCGCCGCATCAGAATATTCTCTCCGACCGTAAGAGAAAATACCTTAAAATCCTGAAATACTGCAGAAAGACTGTCCCGATAGGCGCTTAGCTTATACTCGCCAATTTCCCTGTCATTCAAATAAATTTTACCGGCAGTGGGTTCATATAGACGCATAAGCAGCTTGGCCAGCGTGCTCTTCCCGGCCCCGTTATGGCCGACAATCGCAGCCGTCTGTCCGCCTTTGATGGTAAAACTGATGTCATCGATCACCTTCTTGTGGTCACCAAAATAAGAAAATGACAGGTTCTGTACCCGAAGCTCCTTTATCGGCACCGTGGGGACGGCCCCTGTGCCATTCTCCTGTATTTTGGGCTCATACTCCAAAAAATCCCTGAGATCGTCAATGTACATGGCGTGTTCATGCAGTTGGAAAAAGCTGTTCTCCTGATCCAGCAGCGCCTCGGTTACGCTGAACATCGCCATGACCACGATAAGGCCATCTCCGATCATCATATTCCTGAGTACCAGAATACGGAAAGCCGCAAACAGAATAACCAGGTAATAGCCCATCCTCGTACACACCGCATCCACAAATAACCGATATATTGCGCACTTGAACCCGTGTTTCTCAATGACCTTGATTCCGTTTTGCGTCGCCGCAATAAAACGCTTGAAGAGCACATCGCTGATATTGGTTGTCCTCAGCTCCTTGGCATATTCAGGCAGGTAATGCACCCGTCGTATGTAATCAGCCTGGCGGTCTGCTTCAGCCAGCTCCACTTCATAAGCGCGCCGTTCATAATTTTCCTTCCGGGCAAACACAAAGTTGGCTATAATCTGAAGCCCGATAAAAAAAATCATAAACCCGTCCAGGGAAAGAGCCAGCCCGGACAATGCCAGAAAGCCAAAAAGCGCCCCGAAAAGCATCTCTATGGAATCAAGAACCATTCTTGGGCGGTTTTTCAGTGCATTTAAGGCCCTGATATGCTTCTCAAAATATTCCGCATTCTCATAGCATTCCAGGTCCACCTCCCGAGCCTTATCGAAAGCCAGCTTCATGAAATGGGACTGAATCTTCAGATCGGATCGGGGGAAAAAACAATTCTTCAAAAGAATGTTCACCAAATGGCACGCAAAAGAAAGGAGTGCCAAAAGCCCCACAACGAAAAAAATCCTTTGAAGGGATGCGGAAGACTGTATCTGGTTAAGCACATATCCCACAACGAGCACCCGGAAGATCAGCCCCTTTGACCAATCTGCCATCGCATCGACCATAATTGACGGAATCCGCCATAGGGAAACTTTTCCAATATGCTTCAACATGAACAGATTACTTGACAGCACCTGCTTTATTCCGTATTTTTCAGTTTCCGGTTTCAATTCCGGCACCTCCTTTCACGAACCCGGTCATTCATTTTGTGCATTTTTCCGTGCTTGATAATTTTCATAATTACCAATGTATGTGATTGCTTTTCCATCTGTAATCTCAATGATTTTGCCCGCTGATGGTGAAACTGATGTCATCGATCACCTTCTTGTGGTCACCAAAATAAGAAAATGACAGGTTCTGTACCCGAAGCTCCTTTATCGACACCGTGGGGACGGTCCCTGTGCCATTCTCCTGTATTTTGGGCTCATACTCCAAAAAATCCTTAAGATCATCATATTCCTGAGTACCAGAATACGGAAAGCCGCAATAAAACGCTTGAAGAGCACATCGCTGATATTGGTTGTCCTCAGCTCCTTGGCATATTCAGGCAGGTAATGCACCCGCCGTATGTAGTCAGCCTGGCGGTCTGCTTCAGCCAGCTCCACTTCATAAGCGCGCCGTTCATAGTTTTCCTTCCGGGCAAACACAAAGTTGGCTATAATCTGAAGCCCGATAAAAAATCATAAACCGTCCAGGGAAAGGGCCAGCCCGGACAATGCCAGAAAGCCAAAAAGCGCCCCGAAAAGCATCTCTATGGAATCTAGAACCATTCTTGGGCGGTTTTTCAGTGCATTTAAGACCCTGAGCACCCGGAAGAGCAGGCCCTTTGACCAATCTGCCATCGCATTGGCCATAATTGACGGAATCCGCCATGGGGAAACTTTTCCAATGTGCTTCAACTTCCCTAGTTTCAATTGCATCTCTCTCCCCACCTTTCAAAATCATTTTATCAAAAAGAGACTGATATTGTCAAAATTTATCATTATACATTTCAAGGCTTATATCAAAATACTATATAAACAAAAAGCATAAAATTAGATGTTGATTTTTTAAAATACATTTTATTATCATTTTAAAATCTTTATTTATAAAATCATCAAAACTATTTGACTGATTCTCAATCTTGTATCATTGTAAAAACGTAAACGAAGAAAAATTTCTTTCCCCGTTGTAACCGTGAAGTCGTCATTTATAGAGGCTTTTTTTCGTCTTGCGTTTATTTCGGAAGTGAATCCGCCACACACAGCGCCCCATACCCCACCTTATCATTGGGATAAATGTTCTCCCCCCTGATAAAGGAAGCTCCTCTTCTAAAATAAGCCTTCATCTTCTCCCCATAGAGAAAGGGATCATTTCCCCGCACAATCCCCCACTCCATCAACAGTGCGGCGCTTCCTGCCGCAAACGGCGTAGCAAAGGAGGTTCCCGATACCTGAACCAGACTGTTATTAGGTCCTATTGTTGCAATGTTGGTTCCCGGAGCGGCAATATCAGGCTTAACCTCCCTTACCAAAAGTCTTTCCGTGGATACACTCTGAAGGGGATAGCCTCTTCCCGAAAAATCGGCGTAGGATTCAAAGGAAGCATTGTAAGCTCCCACTGTAATTACCTTGGAAGCTGTTGAGGGAATGGTAAGGGTTTTTTCCGGGGTAGGAGTGAAAAAGCGTGTTCCGGCATTTAAAGCGCTGCTTGAGGGAAGATAAAAATCATATACCCCCGTCACGGTTCTTACAGGTGATAAAATAAAAGACCATATACCTTGGTTGACATAACTTGAAACCGGCAAAAAATCAAAATAAAATTCCTGCTTGACGGAATAAGGAGACGGCTCGCCCACGTACAAAAGAAGCTGTGTATTCTCCAACACATAGCTTCTTCCTCCTGTCTGTGTATCCTCTATGATAATGCTTTCTCCTCCGGGCGAAATCAGTTCAATTCGAAACTGATCCGAATAATCCTTCCATAACTGTACCCCAAACGCCAGCTGATACCGGTCTACGTTCAACTCAATCCTCCGAGTCTCCTGCGCCCCTGCATTCATGCCGAAACTTCCCGCACTGTGCCCCCCTGCGGCTCCCTCATTTCCGCTTCCCACGCAGATTACCGTTCTTCCGATTTCCGCTACATTGTCCAGAAACCGTTCCACCAGAGAGGTACCGTCATGGGACCCGTAGGTATTTCCAAAGCTTAAATTGACCGCCAGAGGCTTTCCCAACTCCACAGCCTTTTTCACTGCATAAGTCAGCGCACGCATAAGCTCTGTGGTTTTGGGAAAGGAATCCGGCGCCGGGTTTCCCATTTTGACAATCAACAACTCACTTTCCGGCGCCACTCCCTGATACTGCCCGGACAGCAGACTGCCGCCTCCTGCGGCAATGCCCGCCACTGCCGTTCCATGCCCGGAGGTATCCACGCTTGGAACAATCCGCCCCGACATATTGCTTTCTATTGCCGCATTGATTCGATATTCAGAAAATTCCACTCCTGTCTTAAAGCCCTCCGGCGGCGCTGCCGCTTTCGCAAATTCCTCATACCCCTCCGGCAGCATGGCATTGACTCTTTCCGGTACCAGGGTTTGATCCCAGAGGTATTGTATTCTGGTTTTTCCGGCGTTGTCCCGAAACTCTGCGTTCATATAGTCAATTCCCTCTGATGTTAAATAACTGCCACATATCCTCTTATTGCTGCTCCTTCCAGCATATCCGTATCTGCTGTTCATCCTTGATACTGATTCTCTCAATCAGCTGCGGAACCAGCTCCTTCAACAGTTCCTGACCATCCTTTAAAAGTTCCTCATCCGAAAGCCCCCGGCCTTTTTGCTGTATCTCATATAAGACATGCTGCTCCAAAAACATGGCATTGGCCTTTCTGACACAGGCATCCCCGGGCACATCATACAGACTGGGGCAACAGAAATAGGGGTTGGCTCCCTTTCGCAGATAGAGATTTCTTCCGCAGCTTTCACAAACCAGCTTTCCTGCCAAAGGATGTCTTTTTCCCGTTTGCCTCGCCCTTGATCCTCCCCGTTTTCTTTGAACCGCCTCAAACACTTCCCGGTCAACAATCGGCTCATGGTGATCCTGCATAACCCTCCATGCATGCCGGGGCCTTAGATGATTACTGCCTCCTACCTCCTTTTTATAATATTTCCCATAAACCATGGCCCCTGCATAAGCTTCATTTTTTAAAATCCTGCATATGCCTGAGCTGTTCCAGAAAAAGCCCTCTCTCTTAGGCGTTTTCTTACACTTTCCCTGCTCCTGTTTCAACGCAGCAGGCGTCTTAACTCCCTCACGGTTTAAGGTCCTCGCAATCTGCGTGGAAGTCATGCCCTCCATTGCCATTTCAAAAATGCGTCTTACAATCCGGGCCTCCCGCTCCTCAATCAAAAGCATATGTCTGTCCCCTTCCGCCTTTTTGTATCCAAAGGGACAGTTGGCGCTTATGTATTGTCCGTTCTCCCTTTTGACTGCAAAGGAGGATTTCACCTTCACCGATAAGTCCTTGCTGTAAAGGTCATATAACAAATTCCTGAAAGAAATATCCAGGCTTCCGATACCGCCCTCACACGCTGCGCTGTCATAGCCGTCATTGATGGAAATAAACCGTATTCCCATAAAAGGAAATATTTGATCCATATAGGTTCCCAGCTCAATGTAATCTCTCGAAAACCTGGAAAAATCCTTTACTATCACGCAGTCCAGATTTGCCTTTTTTATCTCTTCCAGCATAGCCTTCACGCCGGGTCTGTTAAAATTGGTACCTGAACAGCCGTCATCCTGAAACTCTGTCAAAATATAACTTTCAAAATGGGCCTTCGCAAACTCCTCAATCAAAAGCCTCTGCATACGGATGCTGTTACTTTCATCCTTTGTCCCTCCCCGCTTCACAGCTTCCGTTCCCGGAAAGGAGTTTTCCACCTTAGACAGACGCATGTAGGCGGCAATTCTGATTTTTTCATTCATATTCTATTGCCTTACCTGTTCTTTCCTTTTACCCTATGTAAGGACAGCCTGTTCTATGACGGAGTTTCCCCTGCGGCTTAGCGAAACCATTCTCCTTCCGATAAGTATTCTCACAGTAAAACCTGCTCTATATCAGCCGTTGATCCAGAAGCGGTTTGATTCTTTTAATCAAGAATGCAGCCAAACCTTCTCACAAGTTAACAATAATAGTATATCAGCCAAAAACGCTTTGCCAACCCAACTTTTAAAAAGGTTAACATTTTAACTATAGGAAGCTTGTACGCCTGACTTAAAATATGATGTTATATTAATCTGACATTACTGTAACACCATCCCCCGAATCAATCACTGCAATCAGTGTACCCTTTCCTGTCAGAAACGGTTCCCTTTGTGTCACAGGAAAAATGCAGGATGCCTGTTTTCCCTGTAGAATGGACGCATACAATCGTTTGGGCTTCTCCACATATTCCACCTCATCCAGCTGCGTAAAGGTATCGATCAGGTTTTCCGGAATGGTTACAATCGCATATCCTGCTATCAGCTCCTCCACCTGAATGATATTACTCTGCAGTCTTGCTATATCACCATGGTACTTCACAATCAGCTCCCATTTTCTGCTGATCTCATCAAATCCCACTCCAAGCTGTTCAGATTTTTGCCGCTCCCCCTCTTCTATTTCCAGTGCCAAATTCAACAAGTCTTCCAGTTTTTGATTCGCCATATCCCATTCTCCCTCATTTTCTTTCCATTTATCTTATGCAGAAAAATTTCCCATTTTCCAATATTGAACATACGCCCAAAGTATTTTAAAATATATTTAATATTATTGAGATACGGCATTATGTTAAAACAGCCTCTGCTTTCAGAAAGGAGATTGCCATGCATGTACCAGAAAACCCCAATATGGACTATTATTCGGACAGAACGGCTCATGATGCCGAAATCGGTTATCCTGTCCATGTCTTTTTTATTGAACTGGCCAAATTATATATGCAGCAGATACGCTGGCACTGGCATCCCGAAGTAGAAATTATCATTATTAACCATGGAGAAGCTGACCTTTTAGCTGACGATAAAAAGATACATTTGAAAGCCGGGCAGGGAATCTTAATTAATCAAAACATTATGCATTCTATTCAACCCATGGACTCCGAGACTAACTGTACTCTTTACTCCACCATTTTCCATCCGTCCTTTTTATTCGGCTATGGGAACACCGTAATGTCCGGGAAATACCTTTCTCCTATACTCAGTTCTCCTGTTTTAAGAATCATGCTTTTAGATGAGCAGGATCCTGTGGGCGCCCAGATTATAGATACGGTCAACTCCGTTATTGCCGTCAACATGACGAAGAAATACGGTTATGAGCTGGTGACCAAATCTTACCTTTGCCAGCTGTGGAACATCCTACTGCAAAACGTTGTCCCTCAAAATGCCAAGAAGCATAAAAACGGAAAGCTCATCCTGGATGAAGCCCGGGTCAAAGAAGCCATCATATATGTGGAGGAACACTATGCGGAGCATATTACGCTGGATCAGCTTGCTGCTTCCATACATACCAGTAAAAGCGAATGCTGCCGTGTCTTTAAGAGAACCCTGCAGATTACGCCCATAGAATATCTGATGAAATACAGAATTTTCAAGGCAGCCAACATGATACAAAGCGATGATCCCATTTCCCATTCCATATCCGAGCTTGCCTTTTCCACGGGATTTAATAACGCAAGCTATTTTAATAAGGTGTTCAAACAATACATGAAATGTACCCCCAGAGAATACCGCAGGAATATTAAGGATAATTCCGTGGAAAATCCGTTTCATATTATTTCCATATAACAAGCGCAAGCCCAGCAGCTTGCGCTTAAAGAATGCTTCGCATTCTTCTTAATATCACAATACGATTACAGCATTTTTCTCGCACTTGAAAAGCGCAAGCCCAGCAGCTTGCGCTTAAAGAATGCTTCGATATAATTACAGCATTTTTCTACCTGTGCCATATGACGGAAGCGTCTATTTGTTTCAAATCCGGGCACCCTGTTCTGGCCATTACGCCCTTTAATTCGGCGTTCATTTGAAGAATTTGCTCCTTCACTCCCTGAGCTCCCTTTTCTCCCAACGGCTTCATAATCACCCGTCCTGCGGATACCGCTGTTGCCCCCAGTGCCAGCGCTTTAAAAGCATCCATTCCGCTTAATATTCCACAGTCCACAAAAATGGGGATTTGTCCGTCTATCACTTTGACAATCTCCGGCAGCACCATAAGGGGCGGAACCGCATAGTCCATAATACCATGATGATGGGACACCACAATTCCCCTGACTCCTGCTTTCAGGCATTTATAAGCATCCTGACTGCTAAGCACCCCTTTCACTACAAAGGGCAGGGAGGTTGCTTCCACAAAGCTTCGAATTTCCTCCATGCCTTTGGGCGCCATATCATAGCCTAAAACCTTGTCGTACTCTCCTTTTCCGTTAAACGCATGGTCAATATCCATTCCCACCGCCATCACGCCGCACTTTTCCGCATGGGCGATCCGGTCAAACACCATATCATTATCCGCATACGGCTTAATAATCTTAATCGTTCTTGCTCCAGTGGCCGTAATCTCCTCCAGCTCGTCCTTTTCTCCCATCCCTGCCCAGTTCACCGCACCGGCAAGGGCAGCTCCTCTGGCCATTTCCACCATTCCTTTATCATGAATATTATTTAAATGGGATAACGCTGCCATCATGATGGGAGTGGTGAATGTCTCGCCGTATAGTTGAAAGGTGGTGTCCGGCATCACACCATCCAAATGCCGCATTTCCAAAAGCAGTGAATCAAAATAATCTCTGGTAATCTGGTCGGAATTTCCCGGTCGTCTCTCTTCCATAATGTGCCTCCTTTTTCTTTCTGTTTTACACTATCTTACTCAATCTTTCCTGAAAAATCAATTGCACATACTGCTGTTTCTATGGCATCCTCTTCCCATTTCCTATACGCCGCTTCTATTTGCTCATATATTTGTACCGTATCGTAAAGCTGCTTTTCCAATTTCCCGATGATTCCCGCTGCCAGCTTCATCTTTCGGTACAGCCCCACACTTCCTTTTAAATAAACGGGAATGTTTTCCGCTGCCTGTGCGATCTGCTCCTTCAGCTCTGCAGTCTTAGCTGCCGTCTCCTCCAATCTCTGTCCACAGTCCAAAAGCCATTCCGGATTTACCTCCAAATACAGCTCCTTGGGAACCGTTTGAGAAAGATTCTTCTTTGCGGTCAACGCCTTCAACAGGCTCCTTCCCTCTTCCCCCAGAAGCAAACTGCTTTTCACGGTCGGAATCCCCATCAGTACAAAATCCAGGCAATCGGAAAGCTTTAGCTTTTCACCGTTGATTCCGGTTTTTGAGCCCTGCAGAGCTTCCATGATCTGCATGACCACGGCAGCACAACCGTCTCTTGCCCCCGCCGGCATCGCCATAACAGCGCCTGAAAGAGCTGCGGCATAATTTCCCAGTTCTCCCCTGCCTTTTGCATAATGATTTTTTCTGCCTTGAAAGGAAATAGCGGTGTTTCCCGTTTCCGGGTCATATATTTGCCGGGCAAACAGGTACTTAATATCATGATACCCGGCAAAATTGCCCTGTTCCACTACTGTTTTCACATATCGAATGTTTTCTTCTGCTATGATGCCAATTCCAAGAGCACTGACATAATCATTTTCACCATAAATCCCCCGAAGCTTTCCTGTTCGCTTTTCATACTCCTCCCCGTATATTTGCTTCCATCTGTCAATTGCTTCCGGCGAAAACCCTTGCCCGTCTACAGAGTAACAGACATCTATCAGCTCGGAATACCGACTTTCCATGGTCACATATTGGGATTTATTCCCTCCCTTGGAGTGCCCTGTAACGACCAGCCTCTGGGTATCTCCAATCTCCATGGTTTCTACCAACTGATCGAAGTACTTAAGCGCCTGTTTTTGCTGTATGGTCTCTTCCCGGCTCATTCCGATGCCGTTGTCCGGCCATTCCCCGTCTCCCGTTCCTCGGTAAACCACATATACCGTGCTTTGATCCTGCGTTGAAAAGGTACAGGCGGCAGTGCCGGAATCATATCCCATGTTGGCACTTTGACATCCGATAACAAGATTTCCTACCGCTTCGTTTTCCGCCGCCTGTTTCAGAATCACATATTCCCCGTAATGACTTCCGCCTTCCCTGTAATCGGGAAGCTCCTCCAGCCCGCTTAAAATCTCGGAAAGTGTTGCCCCGTCCTCTGCCCCGCTGTAATTCAGATACATATAGGTATCCAATATCATACTGATCTCTGCCTCAGAGATTTGTTCCACCTGCTGCCACCTGCCTTTTGCCTAAACCACTACATTGGAATTTAAGCCGCTGCTTTGATCGGAATTTCCCAGCTCTGCCTGCTGATAATGAGCTGCCATTTCCTGCAAATCATCTACATGCTCCTGCACCATGCGGCAAAGCTTGTCCATATCCGTTTGAAGGGAATTGAATTTACTGCTGTATGCGGCTGCCGCCTCTCCCTGCCATACGCCCTTCATGTCCTGTACCAGCGACATCATTTCTCCCGTAAGATTTTTCATCTGTCCCCCTGTGGCTGCAAACTCTCCTGACGTCTGAATCAGCTTTTCCGGTGTAACCTTTAATATACCTTCCATATTTTTCTCCTTTCCGAGATCTTCTCGTTCCTGTTTTTCCTGCTAATATTTTCTTGCTGCTGCAATTTCTCTGTTTTTTGCCTCAGCCTGCTCATAGCGAAGAGCAATTTCCAAAAGCGCCTGGACATACTGCCCGATCAGCTGATAAAAAGCATCCATCTGCTGTCTGTCGCGCAAAAATGCCTGATGAAAGGTGCTTTGCGCCTCTCCTTCCCACATACCGCATAGAGAGGTCTCTCTGTCCGAAAGCTCCTCTGCCTTAGCCTTAAACTGCGCATTCAACTCCTGAAGGCGTGCTGCCTTATTTCTGAGTTCCGATGATGTTACCTGAAAAAATGCCATATCATTTCTCCTTTCTTTCTGTTGGCCTATTGTGACCTGTTCACTTAATAAATTCTTGTTGCGGCAAGTGCTGCATTGATTGTTTCCGCCAAATACATTTCCCTGGCCTGCTCCTCCAGCTCTCCCGCCAGCTTTTTCAGTTCCTCTCCCTCCTCCCACAACCGGCTGCCTATTGCCAATTCCTTTTTAACCAGACAATCTGCGCACTCGCTGCTCCACCCTCTTTTGGTAATGGTTCCGACAGCCGGAATATCCTGCCGGGTAATGCTTTTTACCTCTTCAGCCAGCAGCCGGAGCCGTTCTGCCAGCTCCATGGTCTGCTTAAAACATATTTCAATTCTTTGGGATGCTGTTTTCATTTGCCGCTTCCGCCTCCTCATAGCCCGCCGCTATCGGCAGCAGATTTCCGATCTGCTCCCTGATAAGCCCTATCTGCCTTATTCCGGTTTCCGCCTGCTGGCAAAATGCTTTTTGAAGCATGGACAAAGCCTCCGCCGCAAAACAGCCCTCCAAACGCTCCATTTCCCCTTTTGCGTCCAAAAGCATTCTCTCCGTCTGTTTCACCAGCCCTGCCCATTCTCCGCTTTTCTCCTTCAACTGTTCGGTAGTAACCTTTATGCCTCCCTCCATGCTGCTCCTTTCCATGTTCTAAAGTCATTAGTCAAGATGCTGTTCTACCAGCTCCCTGTTTTTCTTCTCAGCTGCCCAAAGGCTGCCTGCCAGCTCCACCACTGCTCCAATCACTACATTCATTCCCCTTACGCTTACCGCCACATCCGCCTCCTGCTTAACCAGCGTATCCTTCCATTTCGTATATGCCGCCCCTTCCCACCATACCGAAAGCCCTTCCGCCTCTGTCTCCAAAATATCCAGCTGATCCAAAATACCGGTAAGGTTTTCCTCAATCCGCTCCACCCGGCTGCTGACCTCCTCCCCATAAAAGCATATTTGTCCGGCTGCCATCCTTTATCCTCCTTCTCTCACAGCAAAAGCAATTGATCTCCGTTTTTCACTCTTTGTCTACCCAGGCTCTCTTCCCCATTTAAAATGCATTCCTGCTCCCATGAATAAAGACAGGCTTTCTCTCTTTTTATGTATTTGACCTTTTCCTTTTGCTCTATCAGGGAGATGATTTCACTGATTAAAACGCTGACGCAGTTTTCTTCATCCACCTCAAACTCATACCCCGCATCCAGCATGAGTACCTGCACCTCTACATGCATCATAGTTCTTCCTCCCTTATTCCCGGTATCAACAGCCTCTGTGTCTGCGCCGCGGGGCCCTCCTTCCAGTATCCGGTATTCTCCGCCTCCGGCCGGTTTAGTCTGGCATAGCCCAGATCATCAAAGGCAAATACTCTCTGTGCGGCTCCGTTTCCTCCCAGATGAATGCCCACCTGTCCGTCAGCAAGAGCCCTGAAAAAGTCTTCCGCCAACAGATAACCGTCCCGAATCGGATCATAACTTCCGGTCAGAAACCCATTCTTTTCCTTTCCCATGGCTAAACCTTTCCAGAACGCCACCCTGTCCTGCCGCATTGAATCCATTCCGTCAATCCGCTCCACAAAGCTTCGCAAATCGGGGATTAAAAAGCAGGCCTTCGTATCGGCATTTTGATGATAAGAGCAAATCTCCTCATTCTGCCGGACACAAACAAATCCCTCTTTTTCCGTCAGCCTTGCTGCGCTGCCGTTTTCATCCAGCCATACCACCTTCTTTCCCAGAAACAGCAGACTCTCCGCCATATCCTCCAGGAATTTTCTGCCCTTTCTTCCTCCTGCATCGGATACCAGAAAACAGGGATGCCTGCATATATCCAGATCACGAATCCGCCCGGTGGAGAGAGAATACCCCAGAGGGATATGATTTTCCTTCCATTGATATTCCTGTTTCATAATGCTGTACTCCGGCTTTTCGGGTATTCTTGGAAACGCCGCAAGTCCTCCACTTGCTTTCTCCGCCGTTTTTGCAGATTTTATTCTGTGGCATATATCCTCCTTATCCATACAAACCGCGGCCTGAAATTCTAAAATCCGTCCATCCACCCTGCACAGCCCTCTTCCCTTTGTGCTTTCCTTCGGAAGAACCGGAAGCGCATACTGTCTCAGGATATCTCCGTAAGCAAATCGATCGCTCATTTCCAATGCCAGTGTCATTTTAATTTTTTCATATATTCTCCCCGGTATTTCCGTTGCTGAGGAAGCGGAAAGGATCAGATAAATGCCATATCCCATTCCCTCGGCTGCCAGCTTCCATAAAAGCTCCAGCTGCTTTTCCTCCAGCTCCTTTAACAGGGAGGCGGTATTATCAATGATCAGAAAGATCATAGGCAGAGTGCTTCCTTCCCTGCGGATACGCTTATCATTTTTCCTTTCCCGAAAGAGCCTGTCCAGATGATAAAAGAAAATATCCTTCCCTTCCTTTTTCTGTAATATCCCCAGCATACCCGGCATATCCCCAAAGCCTTCCATGTTGCCCTGACTCATATCCACCCCCAGAACCCTGGCCTGCTCTGGCGAATAAGCTGCCAGCAGCTGCAGCAATATCAACTGAAGCAAATTGCTTTTTCCCGATAAAGGCCCGCCGCAGACAACCAGATGCCCCATTTGAACCGGGTCATAGATCAATGGAAACTGTCTTTGATTTTCTGGATCATCACACAGTCCCAGAGGAATTCGGCATTCCTTAAAATCCTGAATATCCTTTGACATCTTATGATCCTTTAAAGCCCTGTTTTCCTTTGAATACTTGGGTTCCGTTAAATCCTCCGGCAGCACCTTGTCCGGAAGCTCCGGCATCCAAAGGGCTTTGGCACAAATGCTCTGCTCCTTTTGAGCCGTCTGCCTGATGTAAGCCGCTATCACCTCCAGCTGGCTTTGCCGCTGCCTTTCCGGCTTTGGAAGATACAGACGCCTGCCGGTGCCTTCCACCAATGCCGTACTCCCCTTTTGATTCTCCTCGGGCTCATAGCTTCCTCCACAATATCCAGTCTGGAACAAGGCATAATACTCATTTCCGCCAATCTGCAGGTAGCACTGGCCGGGAGCTGTTAAAAGCGCAGCATCCCCGTTGTGAAGCATGTCCATGCTGTCCTGCCGGTCCTGCACCTTAAGACATAAATGAAATCTGGCATTGCTCCATATTCTGTCATCTACCGTTCCTGCCGGTTTTTGTGTGGCTAAAATCAGATGTATGCCCAGACTTCTTCCCACCTGGGATAAGGAAATGATCTCCTGCATGAATTCCGGCTCCTCCTTCCTGAGCTGTGCAAATTCATCCACCACTAAAATCAGGTGGGGCAAAGGCTCATCCGCTTTGTTCTCTCTGTAAAGTCTGGTATAGGAATCAATATGATTGACTCCATATCTCCCCAACAGCTCCTGTCTTCTCCTGTTTTCGCTTGTGATTGCCGACATGGCTCTTCTGATTTGGTTTCCTGATAAATTAGATATAATCCCTGCGCAGTGAGGAAGGCTTTGCAGCGCATTCCCCGTTCCTCCGCCCTTATAATCGATCATAAAAAAATTGATATCCTCCGGTGAGAAGTTCACCATCATGGAAAGCAGAAATGTCAACAGCAGTTCGCTTTTCCCGGAACCGGTTGTTCCCGCAATTAACCCGTGCGGGCCGTGAAACTTTTCGTGAATATCCAGACAGACAACATTTCCTCCCGCCCCGCAGCCTATGGGAACCTTCATCCGCTCTCCGGCATCATTTCTCCTCCATCTTTGCGCAATACAAAGCTCCTCCGTCCTGCCGCAGCCATATAATTCCAGAAAATCCATCTTTTCCGGTATCAGCTCCTCCATACCGGTTTCCCCCACCTGAAATCCTGAAATGCTTCGGAAATAACGCTCCGCCTGCTCCTTGGAAAGCAGCTCAATATTCATACTCTGCCTGTATAGTCTGTCTTCCAGACAAATCACCATCTCCTTTTCCTGACAACAGTCCAGATAACTGCGGCAGCTCTTAGGAAGCTGTGCTCTGGTTCCCTTCATAAACACCGTGCTGATGCGGCAGCCACTTTCACAGTCTGTCAGATATGGATACAGCATCTCCCCTGATACCAGCCTGTCATTTAACACCAACACCAGATGCCAGGGTGCACTGTCACCCTGCTTTTCCCGTCCTCTTTCCAGCTCTGTCATCAGTACAGGAAGAATCTGTGCACTTTCCCTTTCATCACCGGCAAGATATCTGGTTTTTCCGTCCGGCGACCAGCTGTGCGGCATCCATTTGATCTGTTCCGCCAATTCTTTTTGCAGAGGTTTTTCCCTGTCAAAAAAGCATACCACCTTCATTTCCGTATAGCAGTGACATGCCGCCAACTGCACCAGCAGCTGGTACAAAACACCATAGCCCTCTTTTCCTTCCTGACCGGCCAGAATTCCCAGCTGCCTGACCCTGGAAAAATCCACTCCCACCGGCACCTGTCTGATTCTTTGAAACTCTCTGACCAATCCCTCGCCCTCCTGAAAAAGCAGATCGGGAAGGATTTTGTCTGATTTTTGCGCCAGAACTACCTTCATCTGAAACTCCGTTTCTCCCGTTCCAAGACGAAGGAACAAAAAATCCTTCTGGCGGCTGTATCTGTTCCACAAAACCCTTGGCGGCTGCGTTTCATTTTCCAGAAAAGCATCTGCCGGAGGATATTTTTGCTCCAATATCCTCCGATTATCCTCCACACATGCATTCAGTCGGCTTCGCATATTGTGAAGATATTCCCGGTATTCCAGAACTCTCTGCTTCTCATTTCGGCCGCCCTCATGCCTGCGGTATCCGTATTGAACCGTCCCCCAAAAGAGTGCCAGCGCCGCACTGCAAATCCCCATGGCCACCGACAGCAGATAAAAGCTGCTTTCCTGCCCCAGGGATGCTCCCAGCCATGCCATCACAAGCATGGGAATCACCATGGTTACGGAAGGACCCAGACTTAATATCAGCGGTCCGCCTCTTTCCCTTGTCCGGGAAGCCGGCACCAGAATTTCCACCGTCCCCTCATGCAGCAGCTGTTCCTTTTCCCATTTTCTTTCTATGAGACGGGTTTTCTCGAAGGCATACACGCATTCCGCAGATTGCAGCTTGTCCCCTGCGGTATCTTTACGGAATAATTGCAGCTCCGTCTCTTTTCCTGAAAGGCGGCTTATTCCTGCATAGCAGACACACAAGAGGAAGCCTTTTAAAACCAGTATATGAAGCCCATAAATATCCACCCTGTCCCCTGTCTGCAGGCCGGTCTTACCCGCTGGTGCCTGCCCGTTTACATAGATGCCGGCATTTTCCGCCGGATAAATTACAAGCTCCTCACCCTCGTATCCGATTTGAACATGTCGTGGCTTAATCAGACTGCAATAGCTATAAAAAATGCGGTTTGGGTAGGCGCTTCCTATTGCGCAGACCTCCTCCCCGGAAATCAGAAACCTGTCTGCCCCGGAAACTTCCCTCAGCTCCTCCGTTAAAATCAAAAGTATCTTTTCTTTTTGCGCTGTGTACAGATAAAAGGGATGCTGGTCGCTTAGCTCTTCCTCACCAATGAAATAGACATCTTCCTGCCGGATAATCACAAGCTCCAAATTTTGTGCAAGCAGCAGTTCCTCTGCCAATATGCTGAACCGATACTCTCCCTCCTGACCGCCGGAAAGCCTTCTTCTGACACATGCCTTCTGACCAAACAGCAATAAAAGCCTGCTCCGGCCGTCTGCATAATCTTTTCGTTGTATCAATGGAACCTCCTGAAAAATGAAACATAAGATTTGAAAAATGATTTTCAGAATTTTTGAAAGTGATATCACATTATCAGATTTTACTTTTACTGTCAACCGTTTTAGATTATTTTATAAATTATTTACTTTTTTTTGGCACATAAAAAGGATCGATACCCAGTACCGGATACCGACCCTATTTGTTGTTTATTTCTTCTGAAATTTACAGATATGCTGCTTTCCCGGATATTAGTATGCTGCAAATGCATCAGCAATTTTGGCCGCTGCATCATTCGAAACATAAGAAACAATGATAGACATGGGCATATTGTCCACGATTCTAACATAATAATCCTGATACATACTCTGACCGTTTGTCGTTCCAAGGAAGCTGCACTTAGCAAACTCAATACCGCCAAGCTCTACTGTCTCCGGCTCGCTTATCTGCTCATAGGAGATTGCTGTAATTGCTAACAGTGTCTGTGCCAAAGCATCCATGTAATCCTCTGCTGACATATTTACAGGAGTCTTTTCTACTGTAACATTTACATTATTTCCTAATGCATCATAAGCAAACAACTCATATACAGAAGTAAGCTCTGCAAGCTTAAGCTGTGCATCACTGAACTCGCCTGCATCGGAAAGTGCGTCTGTTCCAATACCTAACATTTCGGCCAATTCTTCATCGCTAGCCATAACCATATCGTCAGGTGTTGTAAAACGTAAACCAAGATATTTGCTTTCCCATCCGGCCTCAGTCTGAGTACCTCTTGTAAATCCACCTGCTGTGTCTTCTGTTGCATCCTCTTCCGGTTCCTGCTCTGCTTCCTCTTCTACGTCAGCTTCATCTTCTGTTTCAACGTCATCCGTCACTGTTGTTTCCACATCAGCTCCGTCTGCGTCATTCTTGCCTCCGCATGCAGTAAGCATTACGGCTGCTGCCAGTGTCATAAATAATACTTTCTTCTTCATTTTTCCTCCTGCATCCTGTTCTTTTCACAAGATGCATATCCATATTACACCACGAAGGAAATTATATCACTCACACCGCTTTTTCCGCAAGTCATTTTTCTAACTAAAAAAATATTAATATTAATAAATCTTATCTTCCCTGAATTTCCTTATTATCCCAGAGCCACATCCAAAATCATCATAATTAAAAATCCAACCATAACACCGATCGTTCCCAGATTGGAATGCTCTCCCTCATTGGCCTCCGGAATCAGCTCCTCCACCACCACATAAATCATTGCTCCTGCGGCAAAGGCAAGAAACCACGGCATATAAGGAGTAATCTGTGCTGCAATCAGGGTAATACCCACTCCAAAAATCAATTCCACAATACCTGAAAGGCTTCCCAGCAAAAATGCCTTAAGGCGGCTCATGCCTTCCTGCCTTAAGGGCAGGGAAATCGCTGCTCCTTCCGGGAAATTCTGAATACCAATGCCAATCGCCAGAGCAAAAGCCGCCGCATACAAAGCCGGATCGTCCGGATGCTGGGCTGCCATGGCAAAAGCCAGCCCTACCGCCATTCCCTCAGGGATATTGTGCAGAGTGACTGCAAGAACCAACAGCGTAGTTCTTCTGAAAGAGGTTTTTAATCCCTCCGGATTCTTTTCCCCCAAATGTAAATGCGGCATCAAAAAATCCAACAGATATAAGAAGATACCGCCAATCACGAAACCGCCTGCCGCCGGAATCCATGCAATTCCTCCCATACTTTCCGTTTCGTCAATGGCCGGAATCAGCAGAGACCATATGGAAGCTGCCATCATGACACCTGCTGCAAAGCCCAGGAATGCTCTTTGAACATTCATTCCCATATTTTTCTTAAAAATGAATACCACACTGGCGCCAAGAGCGGTCATTAAAAAAGTAAAACCCGTACCCATGGCTGCCCAACCAATTGCCTGATTCATATTCTGCCCTTTCTGCGCCTTTATGAACGGACGCCTGCATCTATGTTCATTATACCCGTCTTTGGTGCTTTTGTGCCTGTCATTTTCAAATGTCGTTTCCTGAATGCGGCACAAAATGTTTTTTCAAAAAATTTACCCGATACGCTGTCAACCGACACCGCACCGGGTTCTGCTCTCATAACGCATAGTTCCAAAATTTACTGCTTAAAAACCATAATCCAAAATACTTCCCGAAGCATATGCACTGTTATAGCTTCCTTTGATATTATAAGTATTAGACTTACCTGCCTCCGTACTGGCTGCAAAATCAATCAGTGATGCCTGTGCCGATACTCTGTAAGCGTAAGAAACATTTCCGTTAAACAATGACTTCACTGTGGTCATATCTGCCTCTTTAAACTTATCGGCATCGATAGAAAGCTTGTTGTCCTCTCCGATGGTGATTCCCACCTTGGATAAAAGGTTTTTATTGGCTTCCGTCATTCCGATCAGTGAGTTTACCTTGTTGGAAATACTGCTTGCATTCACATCCTCAACCTCATCAATCAGCTTATTGTAGCTGTCAACAAAACCGGAAACCGATTTATAAATAGCATCCACATCATATTCCTGACTGGTGGTGGGCCGGCCGTATATGTCCGTTCCCTCTACATCAACCTTCTTGAATACAGAAGAAACCCCTGTACTCAACAGTTTATCAGCGGATTCCTTCAATCCGTCTGCAGCGCTCTGCACCGAAGATAAGGTCTCGGCAGAATCGCTTGCTGTAGAAATGGTTGACTTCCCCTTATTCTGTACAATGGAGGAAACCTGGCTGCTGGTTTCACCCTGAGAATAATAAGCTTTCATCAGCTTATAATAACTACCGTTTTTAATACTGGCATAGTCAGCCAAAAAGCTTAAATTGGCATTTGAGCCTGAACCTGACAGACTCTGAAATAAATAAGTATAATCCTGTTTCAGGCCTGTGGTACCTAAATTAATACTAATTCCCATAACATCGCTCCTTTAAACATCCGTGTTCCTGCAGACATATCGTCTGCCCCATTAGCTTCCTTGTAATAGATATCGAATAAACGCCACTTATTTTTAATAGTATTTTAACACATTTTTGAAAATAATGGAAGACAAAATACTAAAAAAGGTGCTATGGAAAAAAGGGCTGAAGTGAAAAATATAAATAAAAGGTTGACAGAAATAATAAAAAAAGATAAAATATCATTTGTTCGCAGGAATGGCGGAATTGGCAGACGCGCACGGTTCAGGTCCGTGTGGTAGCAATACCATGAGAGTTCAAGTCTCTTTTCCTGCATAGCAAGAGCCTAGTGTTCACTAGGCTCTTTTTGTTTCTTCCTGCTTTTCCGCTTTTTGTTTTTTCGGATTGCACCAACTTCTTTCTTCAACTCTTCTTTTTTCTCATGGAATTCCAACGCTGCCTTCTCACCGGTTATCTCAAAAAGCGAGCGGATAATCCTGGAAATTGCTTTCCGGGTAGTCTCGTCAATTCCCTTTGCCGCTTCAAAAACATTTTGCAGGCAATTCTTCCAATCCGCACCAAACTCAAACACATCAGATGCCTCAGATGCGGTAACAATCTCATAAAGAGTGTCCACAAAGGCGTGGGTTTCCTCCTCCGTCAGGGATAAAATCCATTCGTTTAATGCCGCATCCCGCATAGTCCTGCCTTCCGCCATATTTTTTGCACGGACAAAGGCACCGTTTTCAATCTTCCAGCTGTAAGCATTGTGCTGCAAAAGCCCTACTCCCTTGCTTTCCACCACCATAAAATCCTGCTGGTCCTCCAAAATCGTTCCTACCAGAGAGGAACGGGGAATGAACTTCACCATCCGGTCCGCAATCTCCTCGTACTTTCCCTGAGCCCTGATTTCAGGGCGAAATCCGGGACCGTCGTTGTTAAATACTTTCAGAAGCTTATCCCTTGTCTCAAGCTTACAGTTCATTGCCGCATAAACCGCCAGATTTCCGCCCTTGGAATGGCCTCCCGCATAAAAACTTCCGGCCGTATACCCGGCTGCCCGGTCCATATATTCCACTGCCAGCTGCTGGCTGTGAAGGGGCTTGGAAAAAGCAAGATTCAGATCCTCCTTCCATCCCACAATGGTAGCATCGGTTCCTCTGTAAGCAATGTAGATATTTTTATCCTCCAAAATATAGGTCATGGCGGAAAACTGGGTCTGCTCTTCCTCATTAATAATGTCCACATAATAATTCATCTCAAGATTACGGAAACGCACTGACTCTGTCACCGCCGCAAACAGCTCCTTGTTGTTCTCCCGATACCAGTAATCGTCCAGAATCCTGTCCCTGTCAGGATGGTCATAAATACTCCGAATGCTGACAGGTGCATTTCTTGGGTTCAATCCAGGCACAAACTTTCCGTAATGCAGATATACCAGTTGACATAACACCAGAGAATCCACCTCATTAAAGGGTCTCTCAAACAAGCTGTATTGTCCCCAATCCTTTACATAATCAATGATATTTTCCATCTCAATCATCTGCCCTTAATTTTTATTTTGAACTATAAGGATGATATTCCATCAATATAATATTCCGTCGTAATACTGCAACAGCAGCTCTACCACCCGGCTATAGCTCATGGTTCCATCAGATACACCGTTTAGCGTAAGAGTGGTATTTAAAAAGGTATCCGCCGCCTGCTTTACCACTTCCGTATCCAGCACTGCCTTCTCCTCCACCTGCTGCCATGCCTCTCCTGTCAGGAAAATCTTGTCTTCCCTGACGGTATCGTTAATAGCCGCATGGCTGACATATTCCTCATTGTCCTGCCCGATTGCCTGATAAAAATCGCGGTCCAGATAACCGATCACACTAAGATATGCGCTGTACCGGAAAAGCATATCTTCCGAATCCACACAGGCAAGGTAGCCGATAAAATTAGCCTCATCCTCCAGAATAAATCCCTTCAGGTGGGACAATTCATGGCACATAGTTACCGGCACATTGGTAATATACATCTGATCATTATAATTTGCTTCCATGGAAAAGGGAAAATAATATCCCATAATGTACTGCTGGCTGTAAAAGCCGGACAGCCAAAGCTTCTTGGGTCTCGGATAATAGCCCTCCAGATTGGAAAACCGGGTTCCAAGCCGCTTCATCTGCGCAATCGCCTCTTTTGTCAAATCCAAATCATATACAATATAGCCGTTTTCATCCCGTTCAAAGCACACGGAAAGCTCATTGGCTCTTTCCACCACATAGTCCCGCAGTGCTCCGATCTCCTCCGTGCCGCATTGCCTCCCCGGCTCCGCCGCAATCTGAAACCGTTGGGCAATCGGTGTGGCCTGATACAGCAGAAAGCAGTTTAAGGTCATAATCACACATACCACGCCAAACACCCAGTACAAAAATAAAGCATATTTCCGGTATCCGGCTTTGTATGCATCGGGAATCCTTTTCCTTCCAGCCAGATAAATGATACCACCAAGCAGCAAAAGCACCAACAGACACACCGCCAGATACAGCATCCATTCTCCCACCGAAAAGGAAAACAAACCAGTTAAACGTCCATAGGTTTTTACCCAAAGCGGGAAAATATGATTCACATAAAAGTCACTGAACCCTTTACTCAGTCTTGCCAGTATATTTAATCCTACCGAAAATAAAATCAATATCATCGGTATCCACAACTTCCGTTTTTTCACTTTATCTGCTCCCGTATCATCCGTACAAAACCACTCATAACCTGACCTGTTCCTTACTATAATTAGTAGTAAAGCACAAGGTTTCATACCTGGTCAGGAGAAATCCATGCAGTCAGTCTTTGCCGGCATTCAATCCATTAATCAGTTTTTGTGGAGTGGCCCTCTTTTATTCCTTTTAATGGGTACTCATCTTTATTTTACCATGAAACTTCACTTTCCACAGAAAAAAATCTTACATGCCATCAAATTATCGGTAAGCCCCTCCACGGATGTGGAAGGGAAAAATCTTTCCGTCTTTGCCACCCTCTCCACCACCCTTGCGGCAACGCTGGGAACCGGAAACATTATCGGGGTGTCCACTGCAGTCGCTTTAGGCGGTCCGGGGGCCATCTTTTGGTGCTGGGTCACGGGCATTCTGGGAATGGCCACCGCTTATGCAGAGTGCTTTTTAAGCGTGCGTTTTCGAAGCCGGAACAAAGACGGAACCTATCAGGGCGGTCCCATGTATGTATGGCAAAACGGTTTACATAACTCATCAATTGGCAAACTGTATGCCTTACTGACGCTGATAGCTGCCTTTGGCGTGGGCTGCACTACCCAATCCAACTCCATTACCCAGACCACCTCTGCCAGCTTTGGTCTCAATCCTCACATTGCGGGCATAGCAGCCGCTGTTCTTGCAGGACTTGTGATCGTGGGCGGCGTGCGCTCTATCGGAAATGTCTGCATGAAACTGGTACCTTTCCTGGCAGTTCTTTATACCGGCAGCTGTATCCTTCTGCTCATCATAAACCGGGAAGCCTTTTTTCCCGCCATCCGTCTGATCCTTACCCACGCTCTTGCTCCCCGGGCTGCTGTCGGCGGTGCTGCAGGCTCCTCCCTGATGCTCACCGCCCGCTATGGAATTGCCAGAGGCTTGTTTACCAATGAAGCAGGCATCGGCACCTCCGCTATTGCCGCAGCCGCATCCGATACCACCGACCCGGCCAGACAGGCCTCCGTTTCCATGACAGCTGTCTTCTGGGATACGGTAGTTATGTGTCTGCTAAGCGGTCTGGTGATTATTACCAATATGCTGCTGCATCCCGATTCCCTGCTGGGAGTCAATGAGGCGGGACTTACCGATGCCGCCTTTTCCTATCTGCCTCTTTTGGGAAATATTTTTCTTTCCCTGTGTCTGGTTGCTTTTGCCATCACCACCCTGATCGGCTGGTCCTATCTGGGCGAACAGGCATACCGCTATGTCACCGGCAACCGCGGAATCGGTCTTTATAAGGTTGTCTATATTGTGATGATCTATATTGGGGCGGTGCTTCCCCTGAATTTGGTGTGGGAATGTACGGATCTGATCAATGCCCTGATGATTCTTCCCAATGTAGCCGCCCTGTTCTTTCTACAGAAATATTTGCATAATCCTGCCTGACTCATTATAATACTGAATATCAGCGTCTTTCCGGCATTATAAGGCCGCTTCCAAAGAGGCTGTGGGAAAAGCAGTGAAATAACAAAAAGGAAATGAGGTTTCAAATGAGAAAGAAATATATGGGATATATTTTTCCATCTATGCTGTCCTTTCTTTTAACAGGTATCTACTCCATTATAGACGGAATTTTCGTAGGCAGAGCTATGGGTGATGCAGGGCTTGCCGCTATTAACATTGCATGGCCGCTGGTTGCCCTGATTATTTCCCTCGGTACCGGCATCGGCATGGGTGCCTCTGTTGTCATCGCCCTCAACACTGGTGCAGGAAACACACAAAAAGCAAAACAAGCGGAAGGAAACGCCTTATTCCTGCTGCTTACAGGTTCCATCCTTCTGGTGGTATGTCTCTTCTTGTTTGGGAAACCGCTCCTTTTGCTTCTCGGTGCAGACAACCCGCTTCTTACACATGCCCTCACTTATCTGCATTATATCCTTCTGGGCGGCGTCATTCAGGTATTTGCTGCCGGAATGGTTCCTATTATGCGCAATCACGGTGCATCCTTTTATGCCATGTGCTCTATGGTCCTTGGCTGTATTTCCAACATTATTCTGGATTATTATCTGGTGTTCGTCTACCGTCTGGGTTTAAAAGGCGCTGCGCTTGCCACCGCCTGCGGACAGGCTGTCACCTTTATTTTTTGCATCCTGTTTTTCCTGAAAAAGAAAAACCGCATTCCCCTTTCCACCCTTGTGCCAAAAAAAGAGCTGATTCTTTCTATTTTACCGGTAGCTGCGTCTCCCTTCGGTCTAACCTATCTTCCCTCCGTCACCATTATTTTCATGAACCTTCAGGCTATGAAATACGGCGGTGAGGAAGCGGTCAGCGCCTATGCGGTACTGGCATACATTATCTCCTTTATGGAGCTTCTGGTGCAGGGCATCGGCGACGGCAGTCAGCCTTTGCTTTCCTTCAGCCAGGGACGCGGCGATGCCAAAGCACTGAAAACCTACGCCAAATGGACCTTTCTGCTGGGGATTGGCTTTGGCTGTCTGGGAGCGGTCTGCTTTTGTCTGTCTCGGAATCTGCTGCCTATCCTCTATGGCACCTCCCCAAAAGCCGCACAGTATATCATACATGCCACACCGGCCTTTTCCCTGATTATGGCACTGTATGGCCTGACCAAGCCGGCGGTCTCCTATCTTTATGCCACCCACCGGGTAGTACGATCCGGTTTTCTTGTATACGGCGAAATCCTGCTGACCCTGCTGTTTGTCTTTACCTTGCCACTGTTTTTAGGGCTTGACGGCGTCTGGTACACCATCCCTGCAGTACAAACGGTATTAGGCTTATGCTGCATCTTTTTTGTTCTCACTTAATTTTAATACTGATCTCCCCATTGGAAAGACTGTCCATTGTTCCGTCATCATACTGCACCAGCAGATGACAATAGTCATCCACTCCCAAAACCAGCGCATGATCTCTTGCAGATGTATCTTCCGTTCCCGCAGTCTCTTCCCTTCCCGGTGAAATAATCTGTACCTGCTTGCCAATGGCTATGGAACGCTTTCGGTATTCCTCCAGATATTCCTTGGCAGGCAGCTTTTGATAATATTTTAAAAACTGGGTAAGGACCTCGGCCGCAATGCGGTTTCTCAGATTTTCCCTGCAAATGTCATTGGTAAACACTGCTCCTGCCACATCCCGTATAGCCTCCGGGAATCCTTCTGCAGGCTCATAAACGTTAATGCCAATCCCCACAATGGCATACTCTAAATGACCGTCCTCCATGGAAACGGAGCCCTCCGTCAAAATACCGGAAACCTTCTTGTCCCGTATCCACACATCGTTCACCCATTTAATCTTTACATCCTCACCCGAAATGCGGTCAAGCGCCACTGCTTCCGCCGCCGCCGCCATAGTGGTCAGCATAGTTGCCTCCTCCGGGGTCAGTGACGGATGAAGCAGAAGACTCATATATAATCCGGTTCCCTCCGGCGAAAAGAAAGAACGCCCCCTTCTTCCTCTGCCGCCGCTCTGCTCCTCTGCCAGAAGAATCATATCCTCTGTCTGTCCTCCGGAAACATATTGCTTCAATACGGTATTGGTGGAGCTGACCTCCTTTTCCACCTTCACCTCAATATCAATTCCCGCCTTTTTCAGACTTTGCTTTATATACGCTGCGGAAAGAATATCCGGCGCCTTCTTCAAGGTATATCCCTTATTGTTCACCGCTTCTATGGCATATCCGTCCTTTTGCAGGGATTTTACCGCTTTCCAAATGCTGGTTCTGGTTACGGAAAGCTGCTGTGCCAATTCCTCACCGGAAAGCGCTTTTTCCCGCTGCTTTTCCAGCAAAAGCAGCACCTGTTCCTTCACTGTCATGGTTCTTCCCACCTTCCTGTTTCTTTCCGTTCAAGTATACAGCAAATGCTTTTCAGTGTAAACCACATCGCCCACACTGTTTACAATTGTCGGCCGTATGTCAATTGTCGGCCGCATTGACAGCGGGAAATAACATATGATACACTTTTTACGGGTTCAGAAAGCGTATTTTCCGCCCCAACACAAGATAAGGAGAGTTTCTTATGAGCATACATATCATTACCGATTCTGCATCGGATATTGCAGTTTCCGCCAGAGAGGATGTTACCGTCCTTCCCATGACCATTACCTTTAACGGTACGGAATATCTGGATGGAGTCAGCCTTTCCCACCGGGAATTCTATGAAAAGCTTATTGAAAGCCATGACCTTCCCACTACCAGCCAGATTACGCCCTATGCCTTTGAGGAAGCCATCAGGCAGGCTGTTGACCAGGGAAATGATGTACTTATCATTACCATGTCAGCTAAGCTTTCCGGCACCTACCAAAGTGCCTGCGTTGCGGCATCCGGATTTTCCGAAAAGGTTTATGTGGTGGACAGTGAAAATGTTACCATTGCCGAACATATCCTGATAGAATATGCTTTGACACTAAAGGAACAGGGATTGGACGTGGCTGCCATCGCAGCAAAGCTGGATGAGGAAAAAAAGAACATCCGCCTGCTTGCCCTTTTGGACACCCTGGAATATCTGAAGAAAGGCGGCCGCATCGGAAAAGCCGCCGCACTTGCCGGAAGCATTTTGTCCATTAAGCCTGTGGTCACCGTAGAGGACGGTGAGGTAGCCTTGCTGGGACAGGCAAGAGGCTCCAAGCAGGGAAACAATTTCCTTGCCCAGCGGGTCAGGGAAAGCGGCATTGATTTCAGCAAGCCTCACCTTTTGGGATATACCGGGCTGAGCGATGCCCTGCTGCAAAAATATATTGAAGACAACAAGGATTTCTGGAAGGATCAGGTTGAAAGTCTTACCATCAGTACCGTAGGCGGTACCATCGGTACCCATGTTGGCCCCGGCGCCATTGCGGCAGCCTTCTTTGCATTAAACAAATAGCCTTTCACTACGAAAAAATCTCTGCGTTGGATAGCCGTCACCGCTGTTTTGATGGCAATGAACGTGGCGTTAAGTTCTTTCAGCATCCCCGTTCCCGGCGGTCATCTCTATCTGAATGATATTGTCATTTGTGTTGCGGGTATTTTACTTGAGCCCTTTGGCGCTTTTCTGGTAGGCGCTGTGGCTGCCATGATTTTGTGCTTCCGTTTTAAACTGGCAGTGTTATATCGTAAAATAACAGCGCAGGCTTAATGCCTGCGCTGCCTGGCCAATTCCATTTGTTTTCCGCTTATGCCATTTCTTCTCCGATCAGCAAAAGCATTCCCTCCCTTACGGATATCCTGCTCTTTTGACCGATAAACTCATTGCTTACACCCACAGGATTTTCTTTCGAAAGCTCTGCATCCTCAAGCCCATATTTCAGACCGCTTTCATAAACGCCTTTGGCGGTATCTCCAAGGCAAAACACGGAAAGATAACCGGTCATTGTCTCATCAAAGCAAATCTCCTCATTGCAAATCACACGATACCAGGAACGGTTTCCTATCATCATACCATGGCAGCCCTTTGCCGCCAAATCCGCCAAAAGCTGAATATTGGCCATGGTGTGGGATATTCTGCCGCCTGTGCCCCCGTAAATAATAAATTCCCGATAGCCTTTATCTATTGCCTCCGCCACGGCATAGCCCGTGTCTGTCTCATCCTTTTCCGGCGCAAGACGCTTTACATGGGGATGCTCAGGCACATAACCCAGAGAATCGAAATCTCCTACCACCATATCCACCCGGATATTCTGTCTGACGCACCATTCATACCCGCCGTCACAGGCAATCACCAAATCCTCTCCGGCAGGCCTGAAAGTGGAGTCTGACGCTTCTCCTGCGCCTACAATATAACATACTGCCATATTTTATTCCTCCCACTGCCCTTATTTACAGCCTTCTATTTCCTTACAGATATCCCTGCAAAGACGCTGCCGCATGGTTACGCTGTCGGGGACACGCTCGGACACATCCAGGCTTAAATACATGGCAAAGCACATCATTCGGGAAATGATATCCATAACAAAATAGGATAAATCCTCGGCTTCAAGCTTTTCTCCCAGTTCGTCTGTTATCATCTCCCTGATTAAATCAAATATCAGCTTTTCATCCTCACGCCGTTCCCGAAAAAGCTTTCTCAGCTGCCTGCTTACCTGAGAATTATACATCATCAGATGCAGCACCTTAAAGGAACACCCCGTTTCCTGAACGTGCTTTTCCATTTCCTCCAAAACAGCATTCAGCCTTTCATACAAGGTTTCCTTCCCCTGCATTTTCTGATACAGGATGCGGTATGCATCCTTCATTTCATAAAAAAGAGCTCCCGCAAGAATTTCTTCTTTATTGGAAAAATATTCATATACCGTGCCCTTTCCGATTCCGGCACGGGCGGTGATTTCCGATACGGTCATGCTGTTTAAGTCAGCTCCCTCCTTAAACAGCTCCACCACCGCCTGATAGGTCGCTATCACCTTCGGTAAAAGTTCAACTCTCTCCATAACAATTATCCCCTCTTATCCCTCGTAAAAATATCATAAATACATGGAATTACCACAAGTGTAAGCAATGTACCGTAAACAAGACCTCCAATGGTAACAATCGCCATAGGCTTGGCCATCTCTGACCCCATATCATGGCTGAATACCATGGTACACAGTGCAAGAATGGTGGTAAGTGCGGTCATAAGAACCGGACGGATTCTGGTTTTCCCGGCGGTCAAAATTGCTTCCCGCTTCTCCATTCCCTCTGCCCTAAGCTGATTCATATAATCTACCAATACAATACCATTATTTACAATGATACCGGAAAGCATAACAAAACCGATTAAAGCGATAACACTCAGCTCACTTCCGCTGATCACCAGTCCCAGGAAACCGCCTGTAAATGCCAGCGGTATGGTAAACATGATGATAAAGGGCGAAAGCAGGGACTGAAACTGGGCTACCATAATCAAATACATAAAGATCAGCGCCAGTATCAGCATCAGATACAGCTGATTCATGGCATCCGTAATAGTCTCATTTTCACCGGACATTACCAGATTGTATCCTGTCGGTGTCTGATAATCCTTCAGGGCCTTTTCCACATCATCAGATACCAAACCCACATTGTAGCCATCTGCAATTTCTGCAGATACGCTGATATATCTGGTCTGATCCTGCCTGCTGATTGCCTTGGGAGAAATGGTATCCTCAAACTCCGCCAGATCGGAAAGAGGGATTTTTTCTTTGGTGCCGTCCTGTTTCGTCCGCTCAATCACAATATCCTTTACCAACGATCTGGTAAGCTCCATGTCCGACCCATGCTTGACATAAACGTCGTAATCCTTAATTTCCGTCTCCAGGGTTGTGGAACTGCTGGCATCCGCAAGCTTTGCGGATAACTGCTGAAAAATCTCCGCAACCGTCAGTCCATGCTCAATGGCTTTGTCGCGATCTATAATAATCCTCATCTCACCGGTGGAATCTTCCAGTCCATTGGAAACATTCTGCGTACCTTCCACCTGGGCAACAATCTCTGCCACCTCTCCTGCAATCTTCTGCATGGTATCAATCTCTCGTCCACGCACCTGTATTGTAATGCCGCTTCCTCCTAATGCACTCATATCCATAGATGAGGTTTCAATAGCGATCTCCGCCTGATTTTCCTCACAGATATCCGACAGCAGATCGGTAATTTCCACTGCCAGTTCTTCATTGGTCTTCTTTTTGTCCTCGCTCAATGAAATATATACATCGGTGGAGTTGGTGGAAACATCTCCGCTTCCGGTGAGCATTGTCATGGATGAGGTGCCTGCCATTGCGCCTACATCCTCCACATCCTCCATAGCCATTAATTTTTCCACAATCTCATCCGTAATCTGCCCGGTCTCCTCAAGCGGTGTATCATCCGGCAGCGTTACCGTAAGACTCATCTGCGTGCTGTCCATTTCCGGCATGAAAGCCGTACCCTTTGCGTAAGATGCGACGGCGCTTACCACCAGAAGAGCCACCACCGCAATCAACACCACCGGTTTAAATTTGAGAGCTCCTTTCAGCAGCTTCTCATACCCGTTCATCAAGACCGTAAAGAATTTGCTGTCCTTCTGCTCCCTGGTACCGGTAAGCACCTTGGATGCCATAGCCGGAACCACAGTAAGGGCTATCAAAAGACTGGCCAACAGGGAATAGGCAATGGTCAGTCCTAAATCCACAAACAGCTGTCTGGTGATTCCCTCCGTAAACACGATAGGAAGAAACACACATACGGTCGTCAGCGTGGAAGCCAGAATCGCACCGGCCACCTCTCCGGCACCTTCCACTGCCGCTTCCTTGGCGGAACGGCCTTCCTTTCTCATACGATAAATATTTTCAATAACAACAATAGAGTTATCTACCAGCATACCGATACCAAGCGCCAAGCCCGACAGGGAAATAACATTCAGTGTCACTCCGCTGAAATACATGCACACAATAGCGGTAACAAGACTGATGGGAATGGAGCAGGCAATCACCGCAGTGGGACGAATATCCTTTAGGAATAAAATCAGGATCAAAATAGCCAGCACCGCTCCAAACAAAATATTGTTGATAATGGAATCCATAACCAGATCAATGTAAATTCCCTGATCCATCAGTGTAATCAGCATCAGATTCTGGTTTTCCTCCATCAGCTCGTCAAATTTATCCAATATTCGGTCAGATACATCTCCGGTAGAATACCCTGTCTGCTTCTGTATGGACACCATAATGCCCGGTACGCCGTTGACGTTAGCATAAATATCCGCCGAGTTGTCCGTCATAAATACATCTGCCACATCCCCCAGCGTAATCACATCCACACCGTCCATCTCAGGATTTAACAAAGGCATCTTTTTCAGTTCTTCGATTGAATCCGGCTTATCACCCACTCTGATCAGGTAGGAGATGCCTTCCTCCGTAACATACCCTGCCGGCATGGAAAAGTTCTGTGCGGTCAGAAGCGCTTTTACAGTATCCACCGTCAAAATATCATTCATATCCGCCTGGTCATAGGCGTCCTCTCTGGCCTCCTCCAGCTGCTCTTCTCCGTCTAAGATCTGCTGAAGTGCATCTGCAAGCTGTTCTGCGCTATCGTTTAACTGCTCATAACCGGAGGTAATCTGCTCTCTTCCTGCCTCAAGCTGCTCCTCACCGGCTTCAATCTGAGACTCTCCCGCTTTCAGCTCCGCCTCTGCGGTTGTAATCTGCAATTCTCCAAGACTGATGGTGGTCTGCGCATTGGCAAATTCAATGGCAGCGGTCAGATTGCCCTGATAGAGTTCATTCATGGCAGCATCCAGCTTGGCGATATTGTCTTCAATGTCGGAGAGGGTGGATTGCATCTGCGCCTTATAGGCATCATATCCCAATCCCATAGTATTGGCGTTAATACTGTCCTCTAAATTGGAAATCATTGCTTCTGCCTGTTCCCAGCTGTCCCTGGCAGTCTGTAACTGGCTGATTTGGCTCTCCGCCTCTGATATCACAGTATTTAATTCCACAAGTGCATAATATACCGAATCACCTTCGCTCAGATTATCTATTTGAAAATTATTTAAAGTCGCAATATCATTAGCAGTAAGCTTTGCGTCAGGGTTGCTCTCATATTGACTTGCATATCCCTCTTTTACCGATGATAAAGCGCTTTTCCCCGCTTCTGCCTGTGTAATGGCAGCCTCGATATTGCTTTTATCCCCAAAGGTTTCCTGAAGTTTTGCAATGCCCTGTTCCGCCGTCTGCAAAGCCTCATTGGCGGCCTTGATTGTTTCCAGCTGCGCTGTAATATGTATCTTCGTTGCTTCCAAATCCGCCTTAGCGGTCACAATCTGCGTCTCCGCCTCCGCAAGCTGCTTGGCGGTAGCTTCCTTCTGATTGGCAAGCTCTGTCTTGCCCTCCTCCAGCTTTGCTTTACTTTCCTCGATTTCCGCTTTGCCGTCCTCGATCTCCTTCTTGGAATCTTCCAGCTTCTGTCTGTTTTCCTCAAGCTCTGCCTCTGAATCCGCAAGCTCCTGACGGGCATCCGAAAGCTCCGCCTGTCCGTCATAAACCTCCTGCTTTTTCTCCTCAAGCTCTTCCTTGTTCTCATCGATTTCCTTATCGATGGTGCCAAAGACCTGCTGGTTTATGACATCTATCTTCTCCTGTCTGATAATTACATGTACGCTCTCCTCCAAAAGACCTGTTGCACTGGCCGAGGCTACGCCCTCAATACTTTCGATTTCCGGAATAATGGTGTTTTGCGTCAGCTCCGTAATTTCTGCATCCGTCATATCAGTGCCGCCTACAGCCGCAATCATAACAGGAAGCATATCAGGATTTAACTTCATAATAATGGGATTGCCTACCGAGTCATCCCAGTAGCTTTTAATTTGATCCAGATTTTCCCTGATTTCCAGCGATACTCCGTTCATATCCGTAGACTGGGCAAATTCCAGAATAACCATGGAATAATTCTCACTGGATACAGAGCTGATCCCTTCTATGTTGCTTACCGTTGCCATGGAGGCTTCCACCGGCTTGCTCACCACTGTTTCCACCGTCTCCGGACTGGCACCCGGATATGGCGTCATGACAATCACATAGGGCAGGCTGATATTGGGCAACAGATCCGTGGTCATCCTTGTAAAGGATACCACCCCAAGCACAATAATAAGCACTACCGCAACCAGCACCGTATATGGTTTTTTTACACTGAATTTTCCTAACATATGAATAACACTCCTCTTCCTGTCTTTTGCCTGTCACGTCACCAGAATGTTTCCGCTATCACTGTCCGACCGGTCGGTCGGTTTCAGCAAAAAAAGTATATTGACAAAATAAACTTCTGTCAATATACTCTCTGAATTGTTAATTCTTTTTTTAGAAATGTCTATCTTCCCACACGAATTGCCCTTTTCAGCTTCGACTTGATTCTCTGCAGCGCATTGTCCGTTGACTTGTCATCACGCCCCAAAACCCTGGCAATCTGACTGTACTTCATTCCGGTCAAATATAAATCAAGCACCTGCTTTTCAAAGGTACTAAGCTCCTTCTCAATTTCCTTTTCCAGAATTTCCGCATTTTCCTTATCGATCAAAAGCTCCTCCGGATTCTTTCCGGTTTGGGAGATCATGCTTTCAATCAGCTCCCATTCCTCCCCTAACCCGTTGGCGTCATGCTCGGCAGAATTGGCATACAACGATATATAAGTGTTTAAAGGCGCATGTTTTTGTCTGCCTGCTGCCTGAACCGCTGTATACATCTGTCTGGAAACGCACAAATCCGCAAAGGTAAAAAAGCTTGCATCCCGTCCCGTATCATAATCACGCACGGCTTTAAACAGTCCGATCATCCCTTCCTGAATAAGATCGTCCCGATCTGCCCCAAGGATGTACATGGACTTTGCCTTGCTCCGCACCAGATTTTTGTATTTATCCATAATGTAGTCAATGATTGCTTCCTCCCCGTCCCGCAGGCGGACGATCAGCTCCTCATCACTGCATTTTTCATAATCCTTCTCCAAACTAATCCTCCTGCACTTCATACAGCTCAATCAGCTGTGCTCCTATATGCTGCGCCAGAATCTCATATCCCGCCGGGTTACAGTGAACACCGTCCGGCATATAGTTATAAATCACTGCGGCATCATGGGTATCCAGTATATTGGAATTATAAAGATCAATCACCGGAAGCTCATACTCCCCGGCCAGCTCCTTGATGGCATTTGCAAGCATGGACTGAGGCAGCAGATAATCACGCTCTTTTCTCAGCATGTCATGCAGCACATTGGGAAGCGGCGTCACAAGCACAATCTGCGCATCGGGATAGTTCTCCTTCAGCCCCCTGATCAGCTCATCATAATCCCCGATAAAGGTTCTCTCGCTGCGCTCTTCCATGGAACCAAAATCCTTCTGAGTCACACAGAACCCGTCGTTGGTGCCTCCCATCACAAGAATCAAATCCGTATCCTCCGGTATTTCCTGATACCGGTCCACAAAGGCATTTTCCCAGTATCTTCCGACAGAGGAACCGCCAATTCCAAGGTTATCCACTCTGGATGCGCCCAAAAGCTCCTGAAGCACGGAAGGATAAGCATACTGCTGATAATCCTCCATATCCTCCAGATTGGTTGCGGCGGTAATACTGTCTCCCAGACAGGCAATCTTCATTTCGGAAAAATCAACCTGACTCTCATCTATGATTTCCCGATCCAGCCTGCTTTGCAGGATTGTCTCCTCATAAGAGCCGCGAAGCTTTCTCTTTTCGGAAAGAGAATTTTCCGACACTGTTCCCTGTTCCATATGGTTTGCGAACAGGGAATTTTCGGAAACCCCGTTTCCCGATACGTCGTTCTCCGATACCGTATTTCCTGATATACTGTTCCCGGATAAGCTTTCCAAGCCATTGCCTGACACATCCCACAGGCTGTTACCCGATGCATCCCCAAAGCCGTTGCCCGATATATCTGTCAAACTGTTTTCCGAAACATCCGTTTCGGCATTTCCCGAAATTGTTGAAACAGTCCCGGAAATCAAATCCTCCTCCGGGAAGTCTCCCGGTATCTGCTCTGACACACCATCTGAATCGGCCGAGCCATCCAAAGCATAAATCTCATCAAAATACTGCTTGTTTTCTTCAATAAACGCCTCAATTGCCTTCTGATCCTGAGACAGCTCCCCAATGGTTACCTGCATCTGTGCCACATCGGCACGGGCAGTCTCATAGCGCTGCGCCTGTTCTTCTCTCCACTTCCAGGTGTTATAATACTGTACTCCCCGATCAATTCCCACCGCTGTAATCATGATTGCAACCATTGCAATAACCATCAGCAGAATTTTGTTTATTTTTTCCATTTCCTTTTCCTATTTATTTCCAATTCTCTGGCGGACAATCTCATAAGCCAGCACACCTGCTGCCACGGAAGCATTTAAAGAATCAATGTCTCCCTTCATGGGAATAGCAGCTGTCATATCACAGCTTTCCTTCACCAGTCTGCTTACGCCTTCCCCCTCGTTTCCAATCACAAGACCTATTGGCCCTGTCAAATTCAAATCATACATCCGGGTTCCGTTCATATCCGCACACACAAACCATATCCCCTGCTCCTTAAGCTCCTTGATGGTTCTGGAAAGGTTCGTCACCCGGGCTACAGGTGTGTAATTTAGTGCTCCTGCGGAGGTTCGTGCCACGGTGGCAGTCAGCCCTGCAGCACGGTTTTTGGGGATAATGACCCCATGCGCTCCCGCCAGATTGGCTGTTCTTATAATCGCTCCCAGATTATGAGGATCTTCAATATTGTCAAGCAGAAATAAAAAAGGCGGCTCCCCCTTTTCTCTGGCAAGGGCAAGCATGTCCTCCACCTCTGCATAGGTATAGGCAGCCACATTTGCAATGACTCCCTGATGCCTTCCCGTCTCAGACATCTGATCCAAGCGCTCTTTGCTCACATACTTGATGATGGTATCCTGCTTCTTAGCCTCTCTTTTAATGGTGCTGACAGGACCGTCCTGACAACCATCAAGTATGTACACCCGGTCAATGCTCCTTCCCGAACGAAAGGCCTCTATAACCGCATTTCTTCCCTCTATAAAAAACTCATTGACATCCTGCTTTTTTTCTTCCACCTTATTCTGTATCCCTTTCTTTATTTCTACGGCCTGTCTTTTGCTCGAAGCCTTTCTTGCAATTGCGGACTTTCTTTCAATCATTACCCGTGTTATGTAAACCCATCTGTATCAATTCCAGTATCCTCTCCATCCGCCCCTGGAGGTACAGATATCCGACCAGCGCTTCCAATCCGGTAGCCTTCTTGTACTCCGCTAAGGTAGCATTCTTGGCCATAGTATAAGGTTTGGCATTTCTGCCTCTTTTATATACGCTGCTTTCCTCCTCGGTAAGCTGATCCGAAATACTCTCTATCAGCTGCGCCTGAGCAGGCGCTTTCACATATTGAACGGTTCTGTTGTGTAGCTTATTGGCTGAGGTGTTTCCTTTTCCCACAACCACAGTTCTGAAAAGCAGATCGTAAACCGCATCGCCGATATAAGCAAGGGTAAGAGGTGAATATGTTCTGATATCCACCTCTTTTAAACCAAAGCTGTCTTTAATTTGCTGTAAAAAATCTAAACTCTCTTCCATTTAACTCCTTCACGGGTATCCTCAAGAACAATTCCCTTGTCAAGCAGCTCATTCCTGATTTCATCGGCACGCTGGAAGTTCTTTGCCTTTCTGGCCGTCTGACGCTCCTCAATCAACGCCTCGATATCTCCGTCAAGCATTTCCTGCTTCTTCTCCACGATCAATCCGCAGATATCGGAAAGTGTAACAATCTCATCCTTCAGCGCTCTGATAAATGCACCGCTGCAACCTGCCCTGGCATTGGTATTGGCGAACTTCACCAGTTCAAAGATTGCCGCAAGGGCATCTGCGGTATTGAAATCGTCATCCATGGCCTCGTCAAAGCTGCCAATAAACGCTTTTGCTTCCTCTGCCAGCTTTTCCTCCTCCTCACTCATTGTATCAGAAGCGGCATGTTCAAGCAAATAATTTAAATTGCTGACACTTGTTACAATTCTGTCATAGCCGTTCTGCGCCGCTTCCATCAGCTCTGCGCTGAAATTAAGGGGACTTCTGTAATGTGCGGAAAGCATGAAAAAGCGAAACACCTGCAGATCATATTTTTCGCTGATATCCCTTACGGTAAAGAAGTTGCCCGCAGATTTGGACATCTTTTTATTATCAATGTTCAAGAATGCATTGTGCATCCAGTATTTTGCAAAGGGCTTGCCGTTGGCCGCTTCCGACTGGGCAATTTCGTTTTCATGATGGGGAAAGATCAAATCCTCTCCTCCCGCATGAATGTCAATTTCCTCTCCCAGATACTTTTTGCTCATTACGGAGCATTCAATGTGCCAGCCGGGACGACCGTCACACCAGGGTGACTCCCAGTAAGGCTCCCCGTCCTTTTTGGGCTTCCAGAGAACGAAATCAAGCGGGTCCTCCTTTTGATCCTCACCGGTTACCAGCAGGGATCTGTTGCCGCCCTGAAGATCGTCCAGATTTTTGTGGGAAAGCTTTCCGTAGCCCTTAAAGCTTCTAGTTCTGAAATACACAGTTCCGTCTGCAGCTGTATAGGCATGCCCCTTTTCTATCAGGGTTCCGATCATATCCAGCATTCCGCAGATTTCTTCGGTGGCCTTGGGATGAGTGGTTGCCGTCTTCACATTCATGGCTTCCATATCCTTTTTACATTCGGCAATATAACGTTCGGAAATGACAGAGGCATCCACACCCTCTTCAATAGCCTTTTTAATAATTTTGTCATCCACGTCCGTGAAATTGGAAACATAATTGACCTCATAGCCCTTGTGCTCCATATATCTTCTGACAGTATCAAATACGATCATGGGACGCGCATTCCCGATATGGATTAAATTGTATACGGTGGGGCCGCATACATACATTTTTACCTTTCCTTCCTCTAAAGGCACAAACTCCTCTTTTCTCTTTGACAATGTGTTATAGATTTTCATGTGAATCATCATCCTCCGTTTGAAGCATTATATATTTTTTCTTTTTAATTCCCGTATCTCTCTTTCCAAATCAAGCACCCGGTTAGTCAGCTCAGCATTGGCATGATGAAGGTTATTCAAATCCTCCATTACAGGGTCCGGGAAATTCACCTGATCCAATTCCTCCTGCGGCAGGCATTGCTTCAGCTGCTTCACAACTCTTCCCGGCACGCCTACCACTGTTGATCCGGAAGGCACATCCTGAAGCACCACGCTTCCGGCTCCAATCTTGGAATTGTCTCCGATGGTACACGATCCCAACACCTTTGCGCCTGCTCCTATCATAATATTATTCCCCAAAGTGGGATGCCTTTTTCCCTGCTCCTTACCGGTTCCCCCAAGAGTAACCCCCTGATAAAGTGTTACATTGTCGCCGATAATCGTAGTCTCACCGATGATGACACCGTTTCCATGGTCAATAAAAAAGCCCTGACCGATCGTTGCCCCCGGATGAATTTCAATTCCGGTCTTGCGCACGCCTCTCTGGGATACCCATCTTGCCAGAAAATAATGCTTCTTCAAGTATAACTTATGAGCAATCCTGTAATGGATCATGACCTTAAAGCTGGGGTATAAAAATACCTCCATGGAAGAGTGAATTGCGGCGTCACGTTCCCTGATAATTTTGGTTTCTTCTTTTATATTTTTGATAAATCCCACTGTTTCAACCCCTTATTTCGGTTCTAAAATGCGCAGGCTCCGCTGTACTCACAGCACTAATTACATAAAAAAAGTTGGCTTCTAACTGCTTTTCGAGCATTTCCCTATCACATAAAAACGGATAGCCCCGCCTCAAGAGACGAAGTTATCCGTGGTTCCACTCTATTTTAGAAGCATTGCCGCTTCCGCTCAAGTTACTTAACGCGTAAACACGTGCTCTGCTACTAAGCCGTACAAAATCCTTCTGTTCACAAAACCTGCTCCCGGATGCACTTCTATTATCTCATTGCAGGAACGCTTCCAGCCGACGGCATTCCCTCTCTGTCCAAAGTTCATTCTTCCGAATGAAACAACAATATACTCTTTCCGTTCAAAGCATTTCAACCTATCTAAACCGAAAATCTTTTTTACATTAACAGAATATGCAAAAGGGGCGGTTTTGTCAACCATTATTTCTGCATGAGCACTGTAGTCCGGGCATTTCCATTATCGATACTGCTCCTCCACCGTCACCTGTTCAAGACTGCACGCCCTTCCGTCCGTAAGAGGCGGCCACTTTTCCAGATAAACCCGGCTGTCCTCCTTCAAAGGCTTCACAACTACGGTAAGCTTATCCGGGAAATCAAAATATCCCAGACTGAGGGGTACCTGCTGACCGGTATAGAAATGGTCATTGATCTTTTCTTCTCCCATCCAAATCTCCATGCTAAAGCCGGTATAGTCAAGCCACAGCAGCGTATCTCTGCCTGTCATTCTATTTTCTTTTTCCGGGTAGGAAATATTGATCTCATAAACCCTGCCGTCTTCCTCTGCCTCCCCGGGGCACCGGTTCGGTTCCACGCTTTCAAATACTGCTGCTGCCCGGACATCCTCAAGGCTTCTTTGATAAATTGTAAACCGCCCTTCTCTGCCGCATACCGAAAAGCCATCAGGCACGCGTCCAAGCTCGGGATAGGACAGGATCGCCGTATCCGCTCCTCCCGTAACAAGAAGCTCTCCGTTTTCCTCCCAGACATAATTATCACAAAGCACCAGATAATCCTGATCCAGCGTAACCTTAAATGCGTCCAGAGCCTGTTTCCTCGTCAAATGCAGGACATCGGCCTCCTTTCCCTCCTTCCAGCTGTAGCAGGGCTCATAATCTCCGTAAAACACAAAGGTTTCCTCCTCTTTTCCCTCTAAGCGGCATAAAGGAGTTGCCAGCGCCGAACGCAAAACCGCTTCTCCCAGCTGCATGTTGTATGGGAAAAATCCATAGGCGCCGCTGGGAATGTCCACTGCCGGGAACACAACCTCACCGTCTCGGGCCGTTCCACGGAAAACCACACCTTCATGGGCATCCATGGTTCGATGTCTTTGATAATTATTGAAAAATACATAACCGTGTGTATCGTCATGCCGACAGGATTTCCGCAGCGTGTGCATATCCTCCGGCTTCACGTTATCAGGCTCTATTTCCGCCGGCAATGCTGCCATATCCTCTCCAAAATCCTGCAGAAAAGCAGCCAGCAGCTTAATTTCCTTAAAGCTGTCAGAAATAGTGCCATACTGTCTCACCGGCGCATTAAAATCATAATTTATCTCCGGCAGATCGTTCAAATAACCCGTAGCCTGGCTTTCCTGAAGGGTGGAAAGCTTTCCCCTTGGATTACTCCCCCCGTGATACATATAATATCCAAGCATTGCAACACCGCTTGCCAGCTTGGTTGTTGACATGGCGCCGATATCCGTTCCGCTTGCCACCGGTCTTCTATGACCAGTCACCTGAAGTCCTCCTCCAAGCTCTGCCGTAAGATAAGGGAACCTGGACTCATCAAAGGTAATAGCGTCATCCACATGATGATCACAGGCAATCAGTGCATCGTTCCTCACATGGCTGATTACATAATTGGTATTGGCAGACAGCTCCGTGATGCTCTGATTCCAAGGGGCTTCACAATAGCCGCCCATAACAGGCAGTGCATCGCCAATGCAGGCGCCGCCCCATCCGGTAGCCGTATATAAAGGCACATTAAAGCCAATCTCCTTAGCCAGTGCCTCCAGACGGCGCATATGCGCTTCACCGGCCTCGCCCCTAAGGCCTCCCACATGCCCATATTCATTTTCCAGCTGAACAGCAATCACAGGGCCTCCGTCCTTGTGCATCTGTCCCTTTACCTGTGTAAATATCTGCTCCCAATAACGTTTTACATAACCCATGTAAATTTCGTCATTGCTTCTGGTTTTCACTCCCGTCTTCTCCAGAGCTGCAACCCAGTCCGGAAAACCGCCGTTACGCACTTCTCCATGTACCCAGGGACCCAGCCGAAGACACATTTTAAGGCCCACCTTTTTACAAAGCTCCACAAAATATCCCAAATCTCTGCAGCCGGAAAAATCAAAAACGCCTTCTTCCTCTTCATGGTGAATCCAAATCACATAGGAAGACACAATCGTTACACCGCCGGCTTTCATCTTTCGAAGGGACTCCTCCCAAAGCTCCTGCCGGTATCTGGAATAATGCATTTCCCCCATCACCGGAAACCACGGCTCTCCATCCTTCATAAGATACTGACTGTTATATGTATATTCTATGCTCATCACTGCCCTCCCAAGCTGCTTGTGTTATCATTTCTCTATTCCGCTGGCGGATTTACGCATTAAAATTTCGTAATCCACAATCGTCTTATTCTGGTATTCCTTGCCTGTAAGATAATTGATCATCTGTCTGCTTATCATGTTTCCCACCTGCCGCGCCGATACATTTACCGCCGTTATGGAAGGGGAGAAGCAGTCCAGATTGGGACTGTTATACAAAGAAGCAATGGCTATATCCTTAGGAATACGATACCCTTCCGCCTGCAGGCTTGACATGACACGGGTACATATCACATCATCCCCGCAAATAATACATTCTATTTTCCGGGAAATCAGATCCACCACCACCGAATCCAACATATCCATTTTCAAAGGCGTGGATATGATCGTCTGCCTTTCCAATGGAATATTCTTTTTCTGCAATGCATTGTAAAAGCCTCTGTGCCTGCTCTTGTTTACCATATACTCCATATTATCTATAATCAGAGCAAACCTCCGATAACCCCTGCCGATCAGCAATGAGGTCAGGCTTTCCGCTGCCGCTTCATTATCGGTATCCACCTGAATGACCTCACTCTTAGAACAAATCCCCGTAAGTCCTACCGGAAAACCAATTTCCGTCAGGTATTGAAGCCCCTTATCATCCTCCAGACTTCTGGTGAGAATAATACCGTCTACCTTTTTCTTCTCCACCAGCGTTTTTATTCCTGACACATCATTGGCCGTACCTGTCGTAATCAGCACATCATATTCCATGAAGGTGGCCGTCTCACAGATTCCCAGAATACACTCCTGAAAGTAAGGACCGCCGCTGATATAAACATCCGCAGGCAATACCACGCCCAGATTGCGGGTAGCTGTCTCCTGCCTTTGCGCCTCATCTTTCAGCATTCCCTGCTGCCTTGAGAAATCCTGTATTTTTCTTCTGGTCTCCTCACCGATTCGTCCTTTACCTGACAAAGCTCTGGATACTGTACTTTTGGATACGCCCAGCTCTCTCGCCATTTCCTCCAGTGTCATATTCATCTGTTCCTCCATAAAGAGCACAATTCCCTTTGGCATTTTGCCGTATTGCCGTCATTTTCTATCATTCAAAAAGAGGCTGCCGCTTATGCGGCAGCCCCATAGTCTTGTTCTACTTGGAAGCAACGTAATCTGCTGCCTGTTTCTCAAGTTCTGCAATAATATCCCGAATACCTGCGCTTTCCAAAGCCGCTCTCAATGCCTCAAGAGATGCATCCACATCATCTACCAGACCATTGATTAAGGGATCATAGTAGGTACTGATTGCTGCTTCTACAGCCGCCACCTGAGTAGTTACATTGGTAGAGTCAAAATTGAAACCGTCATATACATGCTCTGCTTTTACATTGTTGTTCCAGCTCTCCAGCATAGCATCATAGGTATCATCCAACGGGGTTCTGTCTTCAATATACTCTGTTCTCTTGATATCATTATTCATCCAACCCCAGTTACAGTTGCTGTCAACTCCAAAGTTTGTCTCATCGATAACCTTATACTGATCATCGCCTACAGCTTCCCAATGCTTGCCTTCAATACCAAATCTGGTCATATCATTGATCTCCGGATTGGTATAAAACTCATTCAATACCATCATTGCTCTTTCAGGATTCTTGCTGTTTACATTAATCGCCACACCATTGTTGATGTAAGAATTAACCTTCTTGGGCTGGTCAGCTACCGGGTCAACCAGGGTTACATTCCAGTCAGGATTCTCAGCATTTGCCTGTGCTGCATAGGTCTTGCAGCTTCCCAGATTCCAGATCATTCCGGCAGTTCTTCCTGTAAGAAGTCCGGTCTGTCTCTCATCACTGGAGCTCAATACGTCAGGAGACCAGCAGCCCAACTCAGCCAGTTCTTTCATCTGATAACAATAGTCTGCAAAGCCGCTCCAATCAAGCAGATAGGTAAAGCTCAAATCGGAAGGGTCCTGACTATTATACAGAATAAGCTCTCCGCCCTTCGGTGCACCGCCTGTAATGGTCAGGCCCTGTGCCTGGAAGTACTGATACCAGGGGCCGCCCTGACTTGCATACACACCGTCTGCCGCACATGCCTTATAAAATTCAACCAGCTGATCCCAATTGGTAATCTCGGAAATTCCGTATTTCTCCATCAAATCGCCGCGAACTGCCAATACGTCCTGTCCAAATTCGTTCTGATAGTTGGGAACCATGTATGCGGTTCCGTCAATCTTTGCCTGACTCCATGCCATCTCGGGAACAACATTCCAAATATCAGGTGCGTAGGTCTGCACGAACTCTTCGGTCAGCGGATAGAAGCCGCCAAGCGCTACTGTCTGCTCATAGTGGCCCCAGCTGGAAGCTGTAAAAATCAGGTCAAAATCCTCTCCGCCGGAGAATAACAGGGAATACTTGGTGTCATGCTCGCCCCATGACAGGAACTCTACGGAAACGGAAGCATTTAACTTCTCTTCCAAAATCTTATTGATTTCGGCATAAACCTCATCGAAATCCGCTGTCCGGTCTCCCAGCAAATACATTTTCAGCTCAACATGCTCTGAAATATCAATGGCGTCTGCGCTTCCGCCGTCTGCCTGTGTATCTGCTTCGGAAGAGCCTTCTGCTGCAGGCTGCGATGCGGAAGAGCCTCCGTCATCCTTAGAACCACATCCGGCTAACATACCGATTGCCATTGCCACGCTCAAAAAGAGCGCCGTAAATTTTTTCATGTTCTTTTTCATAGAAACCTCCTTTATTATATATGTTAAAAAAAACATTTACTACCTTTTTTTATCCCTTAACTGCACCTATGGTAATACCCTGTACAAAATATTTCTGCACAAACGGATAAGCCAGTACAATGGGACCTGTTACAACGATGGTCAAAGCCATCTTAAGTGTCTGCGTGGGAAGAGAGACCGAGCTGACCACCGCTCCGCTGACCGTTCCGTTGGCAATCAGCTTTTTATATCCCTCAATATCATTGATCTTCTGATAAAGGAAATATTGAAGCGGATACTTTTCTTCCGTTTGAATATACAGCATGGCATTATACCAATCGTTCCAGTATGCCAGAGCAATGAACAATCCCACCGTAGCCAGCGCCGGTTTAATCAGGGGAACAACTACCTGAACCAGCGTTCTGAACTCGCCGCAGCCGTCAATCTTGGCCGCATCAATCAAAGAGTCCGGAATTCCCAATATGTAACTCTTCATAATCAAAAGATTATATACGCTAAACAGCAGAGGCAGAAGCAATGCCAGATAAGAGTCTGCTAAGTGCAGGGTCTGTCTGATCAGCAGATAATAAGGAACCAGTCCGCCGCTGAACAGTGTTGTAAAATAGAAGAAAAAGGAAAAATAATTTCTCCACTCAAATTCCTTTCTTGCCAGCACATATGCCGTCATGGTCTGCAGCGCCAGACCAAGGAAGGTTCCGACAATCGTAAGGCAGATTGTCGTAGCGTAAGCCCGAAATACCACCGACGGCTCCTTAAATACCGTCTTATAGGCCTCCATACTGAAATCCTGGGGCAAAAGGCTGAAGCCGTTCTTAATAATAGCCGTTTCCGATGAAAACGAACCTGCAAGGATCATCAGAAATGGAACCAGACAAATCAGCGCTACCAGTCCGCAAAAGGTATATGCAATAATATTCAGGGCAATTACATCCTTGCCTCTTTTTACTTTTCCCAAATGACTTTTCGTTGCTGCCATCTCTCCACCTCCTAGAACAATGTATAGTCGCGGTCAAAACGGCCTACCAGCTTGTTCACAAGTACTACCGTGATAAAGCACAGTACGGATTGGAACAGACCAATTGCCGCCGACATACCAAAGTTATTGCTTGATATCAATGCTCTAAACGTCAGTGTATCAATTACATCCGTGTAGTTATACAGCAAACCGTTGCTTCCTACCAGATTGTAGAACATATCAAAGTTACCCTTAAAGATGCCTCCTACAGAAAGCAGGAACAAAATAATTGTGGTCGGCATAATCATTGGAATAGTCACCTTAAAAATTCTCTGGAACACATTGGCTCCATCGATGGCTGCCGCCTCGTAAATGGAGGTATCGATTCCCATAATAGCTGCCAGATACATAACCGATCCGTATCCTATGCCCTTCCACAGATTAAAGAAAATCAGGATGAAGGGCCATGCCTTAGGCGTTGTGTAGAACGCAATCTTTTCTCCGCCAAAAAGTGTAATCAGTCTGTTCATAAATCCATAATCGGAGCTGAAAACGTTGAAGGCCATTACACCTACAATAACCCATGAGATAAAGTATGGCAGGAACATGATAGACTGAGTGATCTTCCGGTAATGCTTGCTGTGTATCTCTGTCAGCAGCACGGCTACCGCTATCTGCATGATCGTGTTGATAATAATAAAGGCTACATTGTATAAAACCGTATTCCTTGTTACGATACCTGCCTGACCGGACTGAAAGAAGAACTTAAAATTTTCAAATCCGTTCCAGGCGCTTCCCCAGATGCCTCCCGCATATGTATACTTTTTGAAGGCCAGCACGATACCTGTCATAGGATAATACGCAAAGATCAGAGTATAAATCACCGCCGGCAAAAGCATCAAAAGAAATGCGCGATACTTATAAACTTTTTTAAAAAAACCTTTGATTCCTGTTTTCTTTTTCGTCATCTCGCCTCTCCCTTTGTTGCGCAATTTGTTGCGCATATAATCTTGTTTTTGCACTCAAAGCTTTTGTGCTTTATTACTATGTTTTTATTATATCATCAACGTTTTTTGTAGTCTATGCACTGCAAAACCAAAAATCCCCGCCACAAAAGAAGTATTATTAACCAATGTTTCTATAATTTGCGCAACTATCAACCTTTGCTGTTGCGCACAACAAAAAATGCCCCTTCAGCCATCAAATAAGCCAAGGAGCAACACCTTTTCATATAAATCATACCCGATCACAATTCATGAAGCAGTCTTCTCACTTCCTCCATACCAATCCCCCTTTCTCTTGCAATCCGGGAGATATCCTCATATTCATACTTGGATTTTTTCACGCCATAGCCTGAGGATACCTTACACCTAACCTGACCATAGGGTGTCTCAACAGTATCCAGCTTTCTGTCAAGCACATATCTTCTGACTGCCGCCTCCCTGATGCCAATCGTTGTAGTATGACGGAATATCAGCTCTGTTATTTTCTCCCGCTTCTGCTCCGCACAAATGACGCTAAGCAATATGCCGGGTCTGGATTTTTTCATGCCAACCGGAACGGTATAAACCTCCAGCGCACCACCCTCAAACAGCCGTTCCATAGCAAATCCAATATCCTCTGCAGTCATATCATCCACATTGCAGGAAAGCTCAATCACCCTATCCTCCTGCTGCTTTGTCTCCCCCAGCATAGCACGGACACAATTGGCTCTCTCATAATCCTTTTTCCCCATTCCATAGCCGATAGAAGCTACCCGCATCATGGGCATTTCTCCAAACCTTGTTGCAAAATACTTAAGGAGTGCCGCACCGGTGGGTGTACAAAGCTCTCCCGAAATACTTCCGCCATAAACAGGGATATCCTTCAAAATATAGGCTGTTGCAGGCGCCGGAACCGGCAAAATTCCATGAGCACACCTGACCTGACCGCTTCCCACATGCACCGGAGATACTACCACTTCATCAGGCGCAATATGGCTCATCAACAGGCATACCGCAGTGATATCGGCGATTGCATCCATGGTTCCCACCTCATGAAAATGAATATCCGTAATCGGAACTCCATGAACACTGCTTTCCGCCTCTGCAATCAGTTTATAAACCGAAAGAATATCCTGCTTAACCTTTTCCGGAAGCTGCAGGTGAAAAACAATGTGTTCAATCTCATGCATTCCACTATGATGATGGTGTTCCCCGTGGGAATGGCTGTGCATTTCCTCATCCTCTTCCATTTCCTCAACCTTCACTGAAATATGGGTTCCGGTGATGCCGCATTTGGTCACGGTTTCCCTTTCTATTCGGACATGGGGAATCCCAAGACCGTCTAATTTATTTAAAAATGCATCTTTGTCCGGCAAAAGCTCCAAAAGGGCTGCTGTCAGCATATCCCCCGCCGCTCCCATGCCGCAGTCAAGATATAATGTTTTCATAATAATTTTGAGCCCCTTTCTTATTTGGAAATCATGTGATTGATCATACTTGCCAGATAGCCTGCCCCAAAGCCATTGTCAATATTGACCACGCTAACACCGCTTGCGCAGGAATTCAGCATGGAGAGCAGCGCAGAAAGCCCCTGAAAGGAGGCACCATAACCCACGCTTGTAGGAACCGCTATCACAGGACAGTCAGCCATTCCTCCGATCACACTGGCAAGAGCGCCCTCCATCCCCGCAATGGCAATGATCACGCTGGCACTCATAATCTCTTCCTTGTGAGCTAACAGGCGGTGTAATCCGGCAACTCCCACATCATATAGCCTTACTACTTCATTTCCCAGAGCCTGCGCCGTAAGCGCCGCTTCCTCTGCTACCGGAATATCACTTGTCCCGCCGGTAGATACCACAATTCTGCCAATCCCGTCAGGGATAGGAAGCTCTCCGGTCATTCCGATCCCGGCCTCCTCATAATATGTAAGGGGATGGCTGGCACTAACCTCATCCGCCTTTTCCTTGGATAATCTGGTGATCAGTATCGTCTCCTGACCGTTCCTTTTCATCACATCAATAATTCCACTGATCTGCTCCGGCGTTTTGCCGCTGCCGTAAATAACCTCCGCAGCTCCCTGCCTGATCTTACGATGCAGATCCACCTTGGCATAACCGATATCCTCAAATGGCTCCGCCTTAATCCTGACCAGCGCATCATCCACCGAAAGCCGTCCCTTTTGTACCGCTTCCAGCGTCCTTCTGATCTCACTGTTCATTTTCTCACCTCCAGATCCAGTAAAACAGCGCTATAATGCTTCTTCAGCTCCCCTACAATCCTTTCTCTTTCTGCAAGCACCCTTTCAAGCTGGTCTGCAGGAAATTGAAGCTTTGCGGTATCCCCTGACATTCTCACCCGAAAGTTCCTAAATCCCAAGCCTGCCAGATAGTCCTCCGCCCACTCCGTCCGCTCCAGCATTTCCAGGGTAATCAGGGTTCCTGTGGGAACTCTTGTGGCAAGACAGGCATAGGCAGGCTTCTCCCATGTAAAAAGACCCGCTTCCCGGGACAGTTCCCTGATACGCTGCTTGGTAAGGCCGCACTCCCTGAGGGGCGAACGAACCGAAAGCTCCTTAAGGGCCCGCATCCCCGGTCTGTCATCGGCATCATCCGATGCGTTGGTTCCGTCAAGCAGTAAGGCGAAGCCGTCCTTGCGGGCGGCCTCCATGATTGCTGCAAATATCCTTCTTTTACAATAATAACAGCGATCAGAGGTATTCGAAGCCACCTGTTTATCCTGCAGAATATCCAGCTCCAGCACGCCAAGCTCCGCCCCCAGCTCCTCTGCAAGCCTCATTGCGTCCTTAAGCTCAAACTGAGGCTGAAAAGGGGTCTTCACATAATATGCCTTCACATATGCACCGCTTTTTCCTGCTGCATAAAGCAGATAAGCGGAATCCGCGCCGCCTGAAAAAGCAATTGCCACTCTGTTATTGTTAATAAAGAACTGCTCTAAATTCATAATCTGAAGCATCCTTCTATGTTCTAATCTTTTAGCTCTGTTTTTTGGTCAGAGAAGCCTTCACAACACCTTCGGGATCCTTGATCAGCAAATAGACCAGCCAGATGATCAGCCCCAGCGCAACCACCGACAGCCCCAAATATAGGTCGTTCAGCATGTCGGCAGGCGACGGCGTGAAATATTCCTCACGGATCTCCGCATACTCAAAAACAGCATCCACAAACCACATGATCGATGCGCCCCAGTACATCCAGCAAAGCATGCTGACCTTCATTTCATTCCTCGGTGCCTGCTTATACCAGACAATAGTTGAAATAATTGCTGCAAATACCGTAGTAAGTAATGTCATGCTAATAACCATACCTTTCATCTTATTCTACAATAGTGAACTACCGCACTGCAATCAGACACCCTCCACATTTTCGGCCTGTTCGCTTCTTCCTTCAATCACATGAGAAGCCGCTACCATGCCAAGCCATACCAATGTTACCAGCGCCGCCATGCTCACCCCTGCAGTTGCCATTTCATGGAGCATCTCGGAAGCGTCCGCCGGATTAGACGCTGCTGTAAGGAACGGGAACCAGGGCACTACCTCTCCATGCCACACATGCTCAAAAGCAAGCAGTGCGGAACCGCCCCAGAGAAGCTTGGTCAGCCATTTCACCTTTCCCGTAAAGGGAGTTCTCTTTGCTTCTGCTTCCTTTCCCTTTGATGCCTGTACCCTACCTGCAACCGTTGTTACAATTGCCTCCGTTGTGGGAACTAAAAAACAAGCCATTTTCATGATCCTCCTTACTTAAAAGCATAATTATTAAATTCGTACAAAAAGGTATGTAATTTCTCCTCTGAGAAATCGCATACCTTCTTAGTATCCTTACTTATCCTATTGCCGGGTCCTGACTTCCAAACCGGCGCTTTGAAAATTCATATCCAGCTTGAGCTGCCAAAGCTTAAGCTGCGGAATGCTTCTGCATTCCCCTGCCGGCTTCTGCCGACTGCATTTATTATGGTACTGGAAATAATTCATATTGTCAATAAATATCTGATTTGAGTTTTCTCTGTGCAGCTTGATCATCCATCCGGCCATTACCTGGCGGGATATATGGATGCCATCGTAGCCATAACCTTCCGAAATCCGGTTTAAGGGTACCGCATTCACATACTTTGCTGTAAATACAGATGCTGCCAGAGAGGGGGTCAGAATACTATGGTTCAGCAATCGTCCGGGAACTTCGCCCCGAATAATTTTTGTATCATTTCCATTTCCCGCGTATACTCCGATGTGATGCTCAACCACTTCATAGCTGGCAGGAATACGCTTGAGTTCCTTGTATACTTCATCTTCAAACTGGTGCCATCCTTTAGGAAAAGTATCATCCAGGGTAGCTTCATCGAGATAATGAGACTCTGTAGTAGTTTTTATTCCCGCAAGGTCAACCGCACGTTTCCCCTTTGGACGCGGTTTTCTTACCGGAACAATCTCCTCTATAGAAGGTTCTCCCGGAAAACCAGCTTCAGTAAGGACTTCTGCTTCATTAAAGACATTTGGATGATCCAGATCAAAGAAAAGCTGTCCGGAAGATGTATTTTCTGTGACCTGTATCGTAATTCCTTTGATAGATAATGCAAGCTGTGACATCACCGGCTTTTCTATTAGAATTGTGGTAACCATAGAAGTTTCCGAACCAGCATCTGCCTGCAGGCTCAATTCTACAAATCCAGAGGATGTTTTTTGATTCAGGTATTCCTCTCGGATGATTCGCAGCCAATAAAAGTAGGAATCACAGCTGAGACCATTTTGCTCACAATAAGCATCTACGGTCATTCCACTATTGTTACGATCCTGAATGATGGATTTCCATTGCTGTATACAGTAGTTGCGCTTTACGGAACGTGTGTCCATTGATGATTGCCTCCCTGCAAGGTGCGAGTTATTTACCTGATACATATAAAATAATGAAGGTTAGGAGGTAGCAATCTAAATACGCGTCCGGCGTACATATTTTACAAAATAGTTTAAAAATCAATGTCATTTAGTTAAGAAATCCAGACCATTTCAGGCAACGTCAAGAGGGTCTTTTCTAATTGTTGAAAAAGTTAAAAATTATTACAAATTCGTTTCCTTGTCTACTATCACTGAAAAATTCATTTTATCATCATTGATCTGTGCGCCCATATATTGTTCTATGAAGTTGAAATACCCATTCGGACCGCCTCGCTTCTCCCATATATCAATGGACTCCTTGATCCTAAGCAGGCACATCACCGCTTCTTTATAGTATTCATGCAAATCCTGCGGATCCCTTCGCCCCAAAACTTCCTTTATCTCTTCGTTTGTAAATGGGTCAAAGGACATCAGCAGCGCTTTTTCCAGCCTCTCATTATCTGCATCCCGAAAACGGCTGATATCTGCTTTCTCACCTGTTATGCGGCTTTTTATATCGTACAGCACAAGTCCGATCGCTTCCCTCAGCCTGCGGCTGTTGGAGTCCGGATGGCTGCGGTGGATTTTCAGAACATTGCTCTCCATTGACAAAAGCAGCATGGAATGCTCCTCTTCTTCCCCTTTTTTTATCTTCCCGAATTCCTTTTCCATGACGGAATAAATTCTTTCAAACTGATATCCCTGCATTTTCAGCCTCCTTCGTTGCTTTGCATAAAACCATCCCTGCATTTTCAGCACTTTTTTCGGTCAAAACCTCTTGACAAATACGCCCAAAAATGTTGCCCCGCCCCTTGAATATAAACATTTTTCAAGGAGGTACCCCACTTATGCCAGATGTATTTCTTCATGACCTAAAACAGACACTTGACAACTGTATTTCTTCCCTGGACAGCATCCATGATCTGTTCTGCCTGCATCCGGGAACGGATTTCTCCCGCAACAGAAAGATCTCTCTGCCGATCCTTTGCAATGCGTTGATCCAGTTGCAGAGCAAGTCACTTCCCAATGAAGTCCTTGACTTCTGGAAGCATTCCATTACCGCTCCGACTTCCTCGGCATTTATCCAGCAGCGTGAAAAGCTTATGCCGGAAGCATTTGACTTCCTTTTCCATCTCTTTTGTGATGAAACGCTTGACTGCCAGAATAGCCTTTATAAAGGATACCGTCTCATTGCAGTTGATGGCTCTGACGTCAACATCTGCCGCAATCCCGATGACGCAGAAACCTTTATACACGAAGGGGAAAAAGGCTATAATGCTATCCACATCAACGCCTGTTATGATCTATTGAACCACACTTATACGGATGTCCTTTTCCAGGGGAAGAAAAAACTCCACGAAAGAGAGGCGTTCAACCGCATGGTGGACCGTTCCCCGCTGGAAAACGTCATTTACATAGCCGACAGGGGATACGAGAGTTTTAACACTTTCTCACATGTCATCCGTTCTGGACAGAAGTTCATTATCCGTATGAAAGATATTTCCAGCAATGGTATCCTGTCTGCCTACGGCCTGCCCGACAGCGAGTTTGACGAAAGAATAGAGACGATCCTGACAAGGCGGCATACAAAGGAAACACTTGGTAACCTGGATATTTATACCATCCTTCCGTCAAGCACGGATTTTGATTTCCTGGACGATGAATGCCGGTATTATCCCATCTCTTTCCGCATCGTCCGTTTCCTTACGGATGCAGGAACTTATGTCTGCGTTGCAACCAATCTCCCAGCGGACGAATTCACACTCGAAGAGATCAGGAACGCCCGAAAATATGCCCTTAAACTCCGTCCAAAGAGGAACAGGGATTTCGTGTACCGGGCAGCTTAACCTCATCACTATTATACCTTGTTAGGAGACAGACTTGCAATCTGTTCCCATTGTCGGCAGTGCTCTGGAAGCAGGCGCTGTCTGGGCGAAAATTTCCCGGCGTATCAGACGCTGCCAGCGATAGTAGGTCTGCTCGCAGATGTCATGGGCATCTAACCACTGCTTGGCTGTCTGCCCTTCCGGGCATTGATTGCATTGGGTAATGATGTCTTTCCAATGCTGCTTGCGTACTTCGTGAGTACATTGATCCATAGCGTTTGTCCTCCTCTAAAAACTCGTGAGATTTTTGCAATTTTCTAGAGTATGGCACAAAACTAACGGTTAGTTAAGGCGGGGTATTTGACGCTTACGATACTTCCGCTCTCATATCGCCGCACTGACTTAAACCAATTTCAGTATTTCCGCCACAGCGCTCTGCACCAGCCTGCCCACATTCAGTTCCGGCACGCCCACAATAATATTGTCGCAGTGATTAAAGGGGATCAGGATACGCTTTGCATTACTCTGGGCAACTGCCACAGCCATAGCAGGCGTAATCTCACCAAGCAGCGCATCAGCAATTACAATTCCCACCGGCCCTACGATCACATCCGCCTTTCTGCAGGCCACCACTACCGCATTTTCACCTGTTGCCGCATAGTCTGCGCCCGCCTTTAACATAGCGGCGGTTGCCGTACTGTTCGTTCCTACGGCGGTTATCTCCACCCCGCTGATTGTTTGTTTCACGGCAGTAATCAGCTGTCTGCCAACACCGCCGCCCTGTGCGTCTATTACAAGTACTTTCATTCTTCTCAACCCTTTCCCGCCGGACATCCGCTGCAGCCATTACAGCCCCGCACCATCACATCCTCACTTGACAAATTAATAGGACTGGTAAGCATACAGACTGCCTGCGCAGAAATTCCCTGACCAGAACCGGTAAACCCAAGTCCTTCCTCGGTAGTAGCTTTAACATTGACCTGATCCGTTTCCATTCCCAGCGCGCTTGCAATATTTTCCCGCATGGTATCAATGTAAGGCCGCATTTTAGGTGCCTGCGCAATAATGGTAGCATCAATATTCTCTATCAGGAAAAGCTTTTCCGTAAGCAGCCTGCCTACGTGTTCCAAAAGCTTCATGGAAGAAATTCCTTTATACGTCGGATCTGTGTCTGGAAAATGTTTGCCGATATCCCCAAGGGCCGCTGCCCCCAAAAGCGCATCCATAACCGCATGCAGCAGCACATCCGCATCCGAATGTCCCAAAAGTCCCTTTTCATAAGGGATTTCCACACCGCCTATTATCAGCCTTCTCCCCTCTACAAGCTTATGAACATCATAACCCATTCCTATTCTCATTTTCTTAACCCTGTTCCTTTCCTGTTCCCTGCTCCATGATCTGCATAATATATTTCACATCTTCCTGATTAATATATCCCACCTTGCGATAAGATAATACATCCTTTCCCTGCATGACGGCATAACCCCTGTACATATACTCACCAAAGCCGCAGTAAACTGCCGCCGTATCCGTCAACACCTCATTTTCCCACGTATCCTTAAAGCTGATACCCTTATAGTACAAATGAAGGTGGGTTGCCTCATGAGCAAGCACCGCAATCACCGCATCCAGATTATAGTAGGGTTTTAATTCCAGCCGGATGGTGGTGAAAGCCAGATCCGTTGAAATCTGCCCAGCCCTGTCAGGAGCAAGGGAATCCTGAACAATCAACTTAATATAATCTCCCTGTATTCCCATATGGGCGCAAAGGCTGCACAAAAGCTTTTTCAGCGCATCCTCATCAGAAAGGTTTCTTTTCAACTCCTCCCAAATATCCTCAGGAACCTTGTAGGTCCCGTATCCCTGCTTTTCCTGCTTCTTAAGAAGCAGGACGCAGCGCTCTAACAGTTCCTTAGGCACAGTCCCAAAAGCACTCCCTGGCACAGGCGCTTTGTGCAGAATAAACCGCTTTACCACAAAATAAATGAATCCAATGACTGTAAGCGCCTGACAGATATTATGAAAAGTCAGATATTGCAGAATGATCTGCCATTTTTCACTCAATGATGCTTTTCTTCTCCTTTCACTCCCCAGCCCGAATCTCCTTATAAACAAAAGTATGTCCACGATCTGTTGACTCAAACAGCGCCATTCCTGCGGCGTCTCCGCCATTATAGTCTCCATCCATGCCCTGTCCGCAGAGCACATACAGCTTTCCGTCCTCCATCATCTGCTCATCCACCATAGTAAAGAGATAACAGATTCCTCTGAAAAGGGAAGCCGCGCCAATGATAATCACAAGAATTGTGGGAACCAAATACCGGAAAAAAGCCTTAGACTTATCCCTGAAAAAGTCACAATATAAAGCAAATACCAGCGTAATGGGCACCACAAGCCACTGGTAAATTCCCTTAATTATCTGCATAAAGGTACGAAACTCCATATTCTGCTGTTTCATCACAGTTTCAATTACCTGCAGCAGAACTGCCGCTCCCAGAAGATAAAGAGCCGTTTTGGCCGCTGGATACTTATGCCGCTTTTCTTTTTCTTCCATTTTCATCACCATAAATCTGATCAAAGATAAGGCGCCATAAGGCGCTCTGCCTCTTCCGACGGCAAAGCTCTTTGTCCGTCCATGCAGAAAAGAGCCGCACTTTTCATCACTTCTTCCCTCTGTTTCTGATCCAAAATCCTTTCCTTCGCCAAATTTCTGAACGCCATAAGGCTTTCCAGAATCTCATCCATATTCTCCGGCAGCCTTTCTTCCAGCCATTTTCTGATATAGGAAGCAGCCGCCGGACTGGCGCCCCCTGTGGAGATTCCCACGGTAAGACTGCCGTCCTTAAAAAGCGCCGGAAAGAGGAAGCTGCATTCTTCCTTATTGTCCACTACATTTACAGGAATGCCCTGCTGCCGGCAGAGACTACCCACATGTCCGTTGATCTCCTTTTGATCTGACGCAGCAATGACAAACATCTTTTCCTTAAGATCCCCATCCTGAAAGGCCCTCTGCAGACAGATAATTCCGTCGGTCTCTAAAAGCTCCTTTACAATCTCCGGCGCCACTACGGTGAGCTTTGCTCCAAAGAGCAAAAGCTTCTTTACCTTGTGCCAGGCTATGGCGCCGCCCCCCACAATCAGGCCTTCCCTGCCCTCCAGTTCCATAAAAAAGGGAAAATACCCCATCAGCGTTTCCTCCTTATTCCTATGCGCAAAACGGCAGACAAATCTGCACAGTTATTTTAGTTTACATAATACACCTTCGCTCCATGGCTTTTAAGAGTGACCTTCACCCCCTGCTGCAGAAGGAAAACGGTTTCCCGCCGGAAGAAGCCTTCCATATTCATCCATCACAAGCTCTGTAAAAGGATGATACTCATGAGTAACCGCCAAAGGCTCATACCACTGAATATCCACCACAATATATTCCCATCCATACTGCTTCAAATGCTCCGCCATAAAATCAGCATTGCGTTTAACTATCTTCTCCGTCACTGCCGCCCCGTAGCAGTCCCAGCTGTTCCAGCCCATAGGCGCTGCTAATACCTTCATAGATTATCTTCCTTTCCGTGATGACTGTTTCGCAAACATATTATAACAACAGTCTGCATAATAATCAAATATTGCAAGCAGGATGATTACTCAGTCCTCAATTATACAAAAAGACGCAGAATCAAATCCCGCGTCTTTGGAAAATACCGAAAGTCTTAAAGTTTTTTGCCCGTAAGCAGCTCATAACCCTGCAGATAAATATTGATGGTCTTATCCACAACATCCTGGGGTAGCGTCCAGTTATGGCCTTCGTTTTGTTTTAACCAGTCTCTTGCAAACTGCTTATCAAAGGAAGGCTGTCCATGTCCCGGCTCATATCCCTCTACCGGCCAGAAACGGGAGCTGTCCGGTGTCAGCATTTCATCTCCGATCACAATGTTTCCGGCTTCATCAAGGCCAAATTCAAACTTGGTATCTGCAATAATAATTCCCTTACTTAATGCATACTCCGCACATTTTTTGTACAGAGCAATGGTATAGTCACGAAGCTTTTCAGCGTATTCCTCTCCCTTTCCGGGGAAGTACTTCTCCAGATGTGTTATGCTCTGCTCATAGGAGATATTTTCGTCATGATCGCCGATCTCCGCCTTGGTGGAAGGTGTATAAATCGGCTCAGGAAGCTTATCGGACTCTTTCAGGCCTTCCGGCAGCTTGATTCCGCAAACCGTGCCGTCCTTCTGATAGCTTGCCCAGCCACTTCCGGTAATATATCCGCGCACAATACACTCTATGGGAAGCATCTGCAGCTTTCTGCAAAGCATACTGTTTCCGTCAAATCTATCCTGTCTGAAAAATTCAGGCATATCATTCACATCCACGGAAATCATATGGTTGGGAAGAATGTCCTCTGTCATGTCAAACCAGAATTTGGACATCTGGGTTAAAACAGTGCCCTTCTTGGTCACCTCATTGTTTAAAATCACATCAAAGCAGCTGATCCGGTCTGTTGCAACCATAATCAGGCTGTCTCCATTGTCGTAAATCTCCCGTACTTTTCCTTCTTTAATTGGTTTTAATTCTTTCATGTTCAGCCTCCGTTTGTATAGCTATATGTAAGTAACCGACAACAGTATACCGCAATGTTATTTCCTCCTGCAAGTAGAAAATCATTCCGCCTGCATCTTTTCCGCAATCATAACGTCCATACAATGCTTATGAGGAATTCCGCCGCTGTTGCAGTCAAAAATAATTTCATCTGTCTTATGCAGCAGCCAGTCGTGATAATAGGTAAACAGCTCCCCGGAACGCCATCTGAATTTATCCTTTTCATAACGTTCACTGTCCGGTGCGCAGGGGATAAAGGGCTTGTCAACAAACACATTGATCACATGGATTCCTCCGGCTGTGGTATGTGCCTTCATATTTTCTGTAATCTCCTGCCGCTTTTCCGGTATCACATAGTGGAACATTCCGCTGCTGAATATGATATCATAATCCTCCTTGAGCCGGTAATCCGTAATATCGGCCTTAAAGAAGTCCACATATGTTCCGCATCTTTCCGCCAGCATCTTCCCTTTCTCTATACCGGAATCTGCAATATCAAAAGCCGTAACCTCATATCCGTTCCTTGCAAGAAATACGGCATCCTTTCCTTCCCCGCATCCCATGTCCAGAACCCGGTAAGGCTTTACCGGCGGTCTCAATCTCATAATCTCTAAACACAGGCTGTTGGGATTAAGTCCCCAATAATAATCCTCTGACCGGTATCGTTCCTCATATTCCGTCTGAATTGACGCTTTATATTCAAACAAAGCGTCCACCGATATTCCAAAAACATTTGCAATCTTAGGCAACAGGTCGATCTCCGGGCAGGCTGTATCATTTTCCCATTTCGACACGGCCTGAAACGACACATGCAATTTGTCCGCCAGCTCCTGCTGGGTATATCCCAGAGATTTCCTTTTACTCATAATCACTGAACCAATGCTCATTTCTCTGCCTCCCTTTCTTGTTCCTTTCCCTTTACATAGTACGGGATTCTCATTCCATTTACAATCACCTGCTTGTTGAATTCATCTGGCAAATTCAACCCATTGTAGAATTATGAAATACATTGACGAGAACAATAAAACATTTTCCAATCACCTGTAAAGTGATATACTTATTTTAATTTATGACTAAGGAAGTGTGATTATGGAAAACAGAAAGTCATCTTTTCCTTCCGGATTGGGGACTCAAATAAGTTTTGGATCAAAGTTTACCAGAACCAAAAAACCAGGTAAAAATACTTGTCCCGATCCGGCGGAAATTCAAAGCATTTTAAACAAAATCATTAAAAGCGAAGAGGAAGACACAAAGGAAGGTGAATAATTATTACTGACATATCGGAAATCACAACACAGCTGCCCTTAATCTTGGAATATTTCATTCCGGGATTTATTTTTATAAGAACTTTTCAGCTTTTAACCTCTCGAAAAGCTTCTTCCTATCAGTTGATCCTGTCTGTTGTAATAAGCTATATCATCAAAGCGCTTTTCTCCATTGCACATCATTATATATGCACCAGTATTGTTTTCCCCTGGAATATACGTGTAATTATATTATCCGCTGCCGCCGGAATTTTATCAATTATTTGGGTATTTATTACGGAACGCAAATTTATAAACAAAATATTTTTCAATCTAAACTATAAATCCATACATGATGATATCTGGCAGGATATTATAGATTACGAAAACGGCACCACACTCCGAATTATTTGCGATAATGCCGAATACACCGGCATACTTGCCGCCCACGAGGAAAAGGGAAACGATTCCTGGTTTGTTCTTGAAGATTACATTATAAAAGAAAATGGCAAAAGCTACCGTGCAAAGGACATTTCCTACCCCTCGCGAATTGCTGTAAACTTAAAGAACGTCAAAAGAGTGGAGCTGTTTTACGGTCAGCCTGAAAAAGCGCCGCTTTGTCGTTAGACTTATATTTTGTCTATACTGCTGCCGTTCCCAATGCATATTTCGGTATCTGCACAATACGTTTTCCTTTACCTGCACCAAAATTCGTAGAAATCATCGGTTGAGAAGCCTGCCCAATGCTGTAAGCACAGCACTGAACAAAAGTACTTATATTGATAATAATACCGTAAACCGACACCGCATCCGTACCCAGATATTTCAAAATATAAAGCAGCCTCACAGGTTTTACAAGTCTTAATGTATTCTTTTTACTGCGGAAATGAGTCAGCATTACCAACAGGGAAAATACAGACCCCATAGCAGTGGCCAGAACCGCCAATTCCCATAAGCAGCCCCAGGCTATAAATAATGTTCCATACCGGACTGACTATAGCTAAAGCCGCCGTGCCTTCCGAACCCTGATATTGCCCCACCATAGCCATATCTACTACACCATAAATAGATGAAATCAAAGCACTTCCAAATGCTGCAGTCAGATACTTAAAATACATTGGTTTGATTTCACTTGTAAGAAAATCCATAAAATTTCATTTCCTCCTCTAAACTTATTTTCACTTTCCCGGAACAAACAAAAAAGCCGGATAAAGAACAGATTTTTCAATCCGTGCCTTATCCAGCCTATTATTTCCAACGAATAATATGCCCTCCGAGCAAGCGATTGTATGATAAAAAATGATTGATCAATTGTCAAGACTATGCAGCAAAAAAAAGATGCCGACACCATCGACATCTTTAAGTAGCGAGAGGGGGACTTGAACCCTCGACACCACGGGTATGAACCGTGTGCTC
>CAYMUW010000013.1:0-65890 GCA_964393865.1 uncultured Lachnospiraceae bacterium | reverse complement strand
GGAGCTCAGAAGGGTAAGCGAGGAACAGAAAAAGGCTGACGAAGAGAGGAAGCATGCATATGAGGAGCTCAGAAGGGTAAGCGAGGAACAGAAAAAGGCTGACGAAGAGAGGAAGCATACATATGAGGAGCTCAGAAGGGTAAGCGAGGAACAGAAAAAGGCTGACGAAGAAAAGGAAAGCAGTATCAGAAGATTGGTGTGCAGGTTTAGGAAAAACGGTCAAAGTCTTCAGGAGGTAAAAGAATCTCTTCAGGATATTTTTTCATTATGTGAAGAAAAGGCAGAAGAAAAATGTAAGCGGTATTGGAATGAATAATTCCGTCAGAACAATGAAACAGCTATAACAATTAAGAAATCCCGGTGTAAGATATGTAATTGTCTTGCAGCGGGATTTTTGCGTAATAGGAAGTTATTGTAATAATGTTGCTAATTATGCATTTATGAGGAAGGACAGAAAAAATGGATGGAGCAAAAACACTGACAAAAGTTACAATGACTGACACAAGTAATGTGGAAATAGTTTATCAGAAGAAAAGGTTAACGTATAAAGTCGTAAAACGTTTTCTTGATATTTTTTTATCCGTAGTAGCATTGGTGTGTTTATCTCCGCTATTTCTGATTACGAGCATTGCAATTTATTTGGAGGATAAGGGTGATATATTTTTTACGCAGGAGAGGATAGGATATCAAGGGAAAAAATTTAATATATATAAATTCCGAAGTATGAAGATAAATGCAGATAAGATTCATGAGCAAATGAAACAGGAATATGGAGAAGAAGAAGTTTCGTTTAAGATAAAGAATGATCCGAGAATAACTAAGGTTGGGAAATTTATTAGAAAGTTTAATATAGATGAGCTACCGCAGCTTATCAATATTATTAAAGGTGTGGGGCCGAGGCCTATTTTGCCATGCAAGCTATAAGAAAGACTGGGGCGGCTTCTATGAATCGAGTGGTCTGGTGATTGCTGATCGATATACAACATCGAATGCTATCCACCAGTGTTCCAAGCTCCCTGACAATGAGTGGGATGAATATATTCAGTGGCTGTTTGATTTTGAATATCGGCTGCTCGGACTTCCAAAGCCGGATGCTGTGTTATTCCTGAAAGCAGATGTTGATATAGAGCAGAGCCTTATGGCGGATCGCTATAACGGTGATGAGAACAAGAAAGATATCCATGAGAAGGATCTGAATTATTTGAAACACTCTCAGAAAGCCGCGATCTATTGTGCGGACAAGCTGGGATGGTCAGTGATAGAGTGCCTCAAAAACGGAAGCATGAGGAGCATAGATGATATTCACAGGCAGGTGGAGAGTTCGACTCTTGCCTTGATAGAAAATGGCAGTTGCTCGGTTCAAGTTGTAATGTGATGGGAGGACAGAAACATGGTTTTTATCATAATTGATAATTGCAGTGGTGGCGGTGCTTGTTGCGCTTGGCCTATGGCGGCTTATAGCTGTTGCTTCAAAAGGAACAGAGGAAGGAGATAGGCTGTTTGAAGCGTGGTACAAGGAGCATAAAAAAGACTGACATTCCCAAAAATTGAATAAAAAAATAATTCGGGGGGGGGTATAGCCTGCTCCTTCGAGAGAGGAGGAACAGGTGATGAAAAGGAAATTCTGGCCGAAGATTGTCACCTAGATATAAAGAGGGTGAGGTCTGCGGCTTTTGTCGCGGATGAGGGAAAAAGAGTCCATGAATTTAAAACATGTAGCAGTGGAGTTATCAAGTGAGAATAAGAAACAGTTTTTTCTTCCGAAAGGGTTTGCACACGGTGTGCTATCTTTGGAAGACAACACGGAGGTTACTTATTATACAGATGAGTTCTGGGTTCAGAGCACAGACCGAACTGTTAAATTTAATGATGAACAGATTGGAATAGAATATCCAGTAAAAAATCTGATCCTTTCAGATAAAGACCGGAATGCTCCTGCACTTAAAGAAAGCGGATGCAACCTGTAAGCACCACAGCATAAATCAGAAAAATACAAGGAGAAGTACCAAAATGAATGAACGTATTAATGTGACAAAGTCCTCTATGCCTGGGTTTGAAGAATATATCGAAGAATTGCGTCCCATTTGGGAGAGCCGATGGTTGTCTAACAGAGGTGCAGCCACTCGAAAATTTGAAGAGATGCTGAAGGAGTATTTGGGATGTGAGAATGTATGGACATTTTCTAATGGTCACGTTGCCATGGAGGTTTGCCTTCAGGCACTGAATCTTGGCGATCAATTTGGCTCTGCCTCCGAAGTTATCACGACACCCTATACCCACATTTCTACAACTAATGCCATCGTGCGTAATAACCTGACTCCGGTTTTTGTTGATGTACGCGAGGATAACTATACCATTAACCCGGAATTGATTGAGGCTGCTATTACGGAAAAAACGGTAGCTATTGTAGCGACCCATGTATACGGTTTTCTGTGCGATGTTGAGCTCATTGAGGCTATCGCAAAGAAGCACAATCTGAAGGTTATTTATGATGCTGCTCATGCTTTTGGTGTCACATGGAACGGTATCAGCGCGGCTAATTTTGGAGATGCGGCAATGTTCAGCACACACGCAACGAAAGTCTTCCATACTATTGAGGGTGGCTTGGTTACATATAAAAATGCGGATTTGCTTAAATCTATGCGTTATATCTGGAATTTTGGTTTTATTAATCAGGATGAGGCTGAGTATGTCGGTACGAATGCCCGCATGAACGAATTTGAGTCTGTCATGGGTATTTGCAATCTTCGCCACATCGATGAGGAAATCGCCAAAAGGAGAATAGTCGGAGACCGTATGACTGAGAGACTCAGTGGCGTAAAGGGGATTAGGCTGATTAAGGTTCCGGATGGGATGAAGTGGAACTATGCTTATTATCCTGTCCTGTTCGATGGGTACAAGGAAAGCCGGGATGAAGTTAAGGCAAAGCTGGAAAAGGAGAATATCTTTGCCAGAAAATATTTTTATCCGATTACCAATCAGTATGCGTGCTACCGTGAAAAGTACGGAAATGCCAATGTTCCCGTTTCCGCCCACGCAGCAGATACAGTTTTGACGCTTCCAATTTATGCGGATTTAACATTGGAAGATGCGGATCGGATTTGTGATGTTGTGTTGGGGTAAATAATCGCTGGAGGAAAAAAGGAATGCAGGATATATCAGAATTATCTCTTACGGCGAAAGGAGAAATCGCCGGATATATCAAGAGAGATAATCTGGAATATGTGAACGCTCATATTGAACCTGTGCATGTGAAGGATACTTTTTACACACGATATGGGAAAAGGGTTCTTGATATTATAATTGGGCTGATTGGCTTTATTATTTCCTTCCCGTTCAACTTCATTATCGGAGTTATCACTTATTTCGATGTTGGGAGACCCATTATTTTCAAACAACAGAGAATCGGAAAGAATAGTAAAGCTTTTATCATCTACAAGTTCCGTAACATGACCAATGCCGTAGATGCAAATGGAGAGCTTCTTCCTCCAACCGAACGGATTACAAAATGGGGGGAATTTGTGAGAAAGACATCGCTAGATGAGCTTCTAAACTTTGTTTCTGTGCTGAAAGGGGATATGTCGATTATCGGGCCAAGACCCTTAATGACAACAATTTCCGAACGGCTCAATGACCGGCACAAGGCGATGTACGCCGTACGTCCGGGATTGGAGTGCCCAACATTACATAAAGTAGACCATGCCCTGTCATGGCAGGAAAGGCTTGATAATTACGTCTGGTATGCGGAAAATTGTAACCTTTGGCTTGATATCAGGCTGTGTTTCCGTGTTCTGGCGGTTGCGCTGGATCGAAAAGATACTTCTCACAGATCAAAAGCGAATCATGGAGGATTTCTTGGATATGACTTTGATGGAAATGTAATCTATACGAAAGCTGTACCAGAGCAATATGTAGAAGAATATTGCAGGAATTATGGATATGCAAGCTTGGATGATGCAGTTAAAGCGAGAACTAATGGAAAGGAACCGGCTGTTTCCGGGAAAGGCGTAGAAGCAGAGAGAGAAGCGGCGGCTGCGCTTGTGGGAAATGAACAAAAGACTACTTATGCTGCAGAAAAAGGAAAAGAAACTGTCAGCGTGTAAAACCGCTGCATTGCATTCAGGACAGAACTTGATCAGCAAAGACTTGCTCAAAATAGAGCAGAAAGCAGAAAGGGAACAGATATGACAAATTACGAGAAGATGCGTGAAATGGTCGTTCAGGCGGGGATGGATAAAAAAATATCAAGACTGTTTATGAAAAAGTTTGAAATCGATGAGAAAGCCTACCCAAGTGACGATGCAACAAAGGAGTGGGCTATGAGCAAAGGCTTTTTCCCCGGTCGTGTTGAATTGTACGGATTAAACAACGAGAATTACCGGAATTATGTTCCGGATTACTGTGATTTTATGCTCCATCCGTATAACAACCATTTCAGAATTTGGATCAGCGACAAATTGTCGCTAAAATACACCATTTCCAGTGCGGGGGGGGAGGTATTGATCTAAGCAAGACCATGCCTGAATATTATCTCTACATTGAAAACAATGGAGATTATACCTATTTGATGGATGCACCTGATTCCATTCCCAAAGATGAGGATTTTGTGACCAATCTGCTGAAAGAGAAGGGCGTGCTGATCATTAAGCCCAATTCCAGTACATCGGGTGGGCTAGGTGTCATGAAGGTTGAGTGGGTAGAAGGACAGATCCGTATTAACAATGGGGAATGCGTTACAGAGCGAGAGTTTGCGGAGCAACTCAGTAAGCTGAGGAATAATATCGTGACGGAATATTGCTATCAGCACAGGGACCTGAAAAAAGTATGGCCAAGTACAGAGTGCACCCTTCGTGTGGTTATGATCAAACTCCCTCATGAGCATTTTTACTCGATGCCGAAATGGAAGTGCATTGTCTCTTATGCCAGGTTTGGCACGGAGATTTCAGGTGGGGCAAGCAACCTTTCATCCGGCGGGATCGGGATTGGCTTTGACTTTCAGACCGGGAAATATAATGATTTTGGAATCCGGTACAAGCAGTTCTGTCCGGATGGAAATTGGAAATGTTACCAGCATCCGGACAGCAAGGTTGTCTGGAAGGGAGCCGGTCTCCCCAATTGGGACTACGTTCGAGATACCATTTACCAGACATGCAATTATTATAATTCTTTGGATCACATGGGGATGGATATTATTATCACGGATGACGGATTCGTTTTCTGTGAAATTAATTCAAAGCCTGCTTTGAACTATGAGAATGTGATGTGCGGGTCAATTCTTTCGGACGCAGAAAGCAGATCTTATTTCCAAAATAAAGGAATGTATGAGATTGATACCACAAAGTTTTGGAAGATTTATAAGGAATGCCAGGAAGGATAAAGGATAGATTGCAGGGCAATACATCAAAGTGGGAGAGAACGAAGGACGGAAAGCGATGAAAATGATATTAATTACAAATACATATGAGGGAGCTGTGTTGGATATTGTGTGTAGTTGTGTTCCGGAGGGCTTCCATATTCAAACTCTCTCAGAAAATAGTACAGAAGCGCTGTTGTCATGCGTGGCTGGAGCGGATTATATTCTTGCGAGTGGAAGGATGAAAATCACAGCTGAGGTGTTGGATAAGGCGAAAAAGCTGAAAATGGTGCAGCGCACGGGTGTAGGCCTGGATTCCTTGGATTTGGAGGCACTGCAGCAGAGGAACATCCCGTTGTACGTGAATCAGGGCGTGAATGCGCAGAGCGTTGCTGAGCACACGATTCTTTTGATCTTGGCGTGTCTAAGAAAACTGACTTTACTCGACAAAAATACAAAAAATGGGATATGGGAAAAACAGGCTCAGGGAATTGCGACCTACGAACTGCATGGAAAAACTGTTGGGATTATAGGTATGGGGAACATCGGTCGAAAGGTTGCGGGGCTGTTGAACGCATTCGACGCTAAAGTTATTTACTATGATCAGTACCGTCAGCCAGAAAGCACGGAAAAGGAGCAGAAGATTCTGTATCAGCCACTGGAAACAGTGTTGTCACAGGCGGATGTGGTTACACTACATTGCCCGTTGACAGAAGAAACGCGACAGTTGATCAATGAGAATACGCTCCAAAGAATGAAGGATGGCGTTGTAATAGTCAACACAGCTCGTGGGGCTTTGATTGATGAATCAGCACTTTTGGATGCCTTAGAGCGTGGCAAGATTGCGTTTGCAGGACTGGACGTCCATGCGGAAGAACCTGTCGCAATAGGTGACCAGCTGATTGCATGTGATCGAGTGATTGCTACACCACATATTGGCGGGGTCACGTATGATTCATTTCGTCAGATGATGCTGGCGGCCATGCGGAATATAGAGAAGTTTGATAAGGGAGAACTGGAGGAAATTGCTCAGTATCTCCACTGAGAGAGGATAAGAGAATGGGGCAGATATCTAAGTTTATAGATTATTTGCAGTGGAAAGCGGCATACATTCCGGAAAAAATTTTTGATAAAGCCAAAGACTGCCTGTGTGATTATCTGGCGGTGACAGAAGCTGGGGCTAATGCGAACAAAGAAAGATGGAATGATTTCTTGAAACATACCGGGCCAGGGAAAACTAGGGTAATTGGGTATGAAGTTTTGACCGATGCCAAAACGGCGGCTTTAGCAAATGGCTTCAATGCCCATAGCTTGGAACTGGATGACGGTCAGCGTTTTGCAATGATCCATTTAGGTGGTTCCATCATTTCCGCGTTGTTATCGGCGGCTTCGGAGAATCAGGTAAAGAAAACAGACTTGCTGAAAGGAATTGTAATGGGCTATGAAGCAGCATGCCGCCTTTCAATCTCTATGCAGCCTTCCCACAAAAATTGTGGTTTCCATACGGCGGGAACCTGCGGAACAGTAGGCTCTGCTGTTGCAGTTGCTTTTGCGCTGAATATGGATACGAAGCAGCTTAATACAGCCCTAACTACAGCATTGGCAAGCGCAGCGGGTCTTCTTCAAATCCAGGAGCAGGCTTCGGAATTGAAACCATATAATGTTGGACGGGCCGCCATGGATGGACTAAGTGCTGCTTATATGGGTTTCACAGATTATATAGGGCCAGAGGATATGTTGGGTGGGGAACGCGGATTCCTAAATATTTTTAGCCACGAGAATGACCCGAACAAGATGACAGAGAGAACTGATTATTTTGAAATTGAACATATTTATGTGAAGCCATATGCGGCTTGCAGGCATTGTCATTCTGCAATAGAGGCTGCTATTAGACTACGGGAGAGGGTTTCTCTGGAGAAGATCAGTAGTGTTGAGGTACAGACTTATTGCCTTGCAGTAAAAGGGCATGATCATACAGAAATAGCTGGATCCGCATCGGCAAAACTTAGTATTCCATACAGTGTGGCTGCTGCCCTGCTGATTGGGAAAGCGGATGTTTCTTCCTTTGAACGTCCAATCGTAAATCGGGAGGATATAAAACAGCTCACTGAAAAAGTCAGGGTGTTAGAAAACAGACAGTTTACCAGGGAAAGCCCAAATAAACGGATCGCGAAGGTAATTATATATGACACCATTGGAAACAGTGTTTCCTGCCAGGTCGATTATGCAAAAGGCGAACCAGAGAACCCGATGAGCAGACAGGAAATAATGGATAAGGCATATGCCCTGGTGGGAAATCAGGCAAAAGATATCATTGCGTATGTGTACAAAGATTAAAAAGGAGAAAAGGATATGAACAGTATGGAACAAACAAGAGCATTTTTGGAATCTATCGGACAGCCATCCGGAGATGCGTATGAACTTCCAACATCGGGAAAACGCTTCTCTGATGGGGGTCAATATCGCTTTGAAGTTCCAGGAATCCAAGGGCCAAAAGTTATGAAAGCTTTGCTGGAGGCCATGGACGGTTATGGCATTTATCTTCATCGTGTGACTCAGACGCAGGGAATTATGCGTTTGACGGATGACGAAATCAGTAAGATGGTCGAGTTAGCTCATGAATGGCAGACGGATCTGATTCTTGCCATCGGCCCCAGGGCCACGACCGATACTTCCGCATCAGTAAATACAGAAGAGGGTGTCCGCATGGGATACCGTCTGCGCGGCCAAGAGCAAATCGTCCGCGCTATTGAGGATGTAAAACGAGCCGCAAGATTTGGATGCCGCTCTTTCCTCGTCTATGATGAGGGATGTTTGTGGGTGTTGAACGAAGCACGCAAGGTGGGTGAAATCCCTGCGGATTGTCATTTTAAAGTTTCTGCCCATGCTGGACATGGAAACCCATGCTCTGCTAAGCTTCTGGAGATGTTAGGCGCCAATTCTATCAATCCCGTTCGTGACATTCAGCTTCAGATGCTGGCGGCAATGCGTCAGGCAGTTGACTGCCCGATTGATATTCACACTGAGAATCCGAAATCTACAGGTGGATTTATCCGCCACTATGAAGTGCCGGAGATGATTCGTATCGCATCGCCGATCTATTTAAAGACAGGAGGATCTGTTGCGGCTACTCATAGCTGGGATTCTACCGAAGACGATGCCAGGAAAAGAGCAAAACAAGTCAGCCTGGTAAAACGGATGATTGACGAGTATTATCCGGAGGCTATTCAATCGCCGAGGGGGAGCATACGATAACATAGGAGGAGCTGACCAAAATGGATTCAAATAAACAAGAAGCAAATCACCCTGTTGCAATTGTTCTCGGAGGGACAAGTCCACATATTGAGCTGATCCATCAACTACAAGGGAGAGGGTATTATGTAATCCTCGTTGATTATCTTGATAATCCTCCTGCAAAAGCAGCTGCTGACCTGCACGAACAGGTGAGTACCATGGATAATCAGGCAGTTCTTGATGTGGCCAGAAGGCACCATGCGGAGCTGGTTATCAGTGCCTGTGTCGATCAGGCCAATATAACTGCATGCTATGTTGCCGAGCAGCTTGGGCTGACAAAACCTTACAGTTATGCAATTGCGTCCGAGATTACCAATAAAGGTTTTATGAAGAAGGTGATGGTTGAGAACCATATTCCGACAACAAAGCATATATATTTGGCTGCAGGGGAGGAATTGACTGATTTTGATCTGCGTTTTCCAGTTATGGTGAAGCCTGCCGACAGCAACGCAGCCTCCGGTGTGAAGAAAGCAAACAATATGGAAGAATTAACGAAATTCTTGATTGAAGCAAAACAGGTCAGTCGTACGGGGCGTACAGTAATAGAGGAATTCTTCACCGGGGTCGAAGTCAGTGCGTATTGCTTTGTAAAGGATCATCAGGCGTATGTCATTATGGTATCCGAACGTCTCAGCGTGATTGAGGGTGAGGAAAAGGTCCTTAAATGTTACGCGACAATTACTCAGCCTGCAGTTTCTGACATAGCAATGGAGAAAGTGAAGTGCGCGGCAACCCAGATCGCAAATGCATTTGGGCTTGACAATACACCATTGCATGTCCAGGCTATTATTGACGGAGATGAAATCAGTATTATTGAGTTTGCACCTCGCGTTGGGGGAGGCATCAGTTATCAGACCATCCGGGACAACACAGGCTTTGATATTATCAGTGCCACAATTGATTCGTATCTGGAAAAGAAGGCGGATCTCTGTTATTCGGAAATCACATGTTGCTATTCTGTAAACCTGATATATGGCATCCCGAGTGTGTTTGACCATCTGGATGGAGCAGAAGAGCTGATTCGAGCCGGCATTATTGAAAGTGTTCACTACCATAAAACAAAGGGGATGCGAATCTATTCGGATCGTGCCAGCGGAGGAAGAATTGCAGCTTTTCTCGTTAAAGGAAAATCGAGGGAAGAGGTTTGTCGAAAGGTCGCATATGCTATGGAGCATTTGGAAGTATATGATCCAAGTGGAAATAAAATAATGCGCAAGGATCTCTTTATTAAGGCATAGAAATATTAATTTGAGAGGAAAGAGAAAAAACATGAGACATCATTCCAACCAGCCAGCTTCAAAATTTGTGGTTGAGCCGGAAAATTTCGATAAATATACAGATTACGAACTATTAAGGTATTGCCTCGGTGCAACTATGTATATGCCAGGCACGAAGGATTTTTTACAACCTATTCTAACAAAAAAATATCCTGGGCTGACTTCAATGGTCATGTGTTTTGAAGATGCTTGCAAGGAAGAACTGGTTCCAGAGGCTGAGCAGAATGTGTTACATCTGCTTGAAACTCTGAATGAAGAACTTACAAAGGGGAACATTACATACGGTGAAATTCCGTTGATTATTTTCCGGGTACGTAATGTTGAGCAGTTTAAGCACTTTACCTCTATGTTGAAGTCGGAACACATTCATTTGGTAACGGGATTTAATTTTCCCAAATTTAACAGGGAAAGCGGTGAAGAGTATTTTTCACATCTTGAATATCTGAACGAAAAGTTTGGTGAAATAATTTATGGTATGCCTATACTTGAATCTAAGGAAATGGCATATCTGGAAAGCCGTATTCCGGAGCTTATGGGAGTAAAGGATATCCTTGATCGCCATAAGAGACTAGTGCTAAACGTCCGTGTGGGAGGTACTGACTGGTCCTCTGTTTTTGGCGTGAGGAGAGGCATTAACTATACGATTTATGATATTTTGACGGTCAGTGATTGCCTGAAAGATGTACTGAATGTGTTTGCCCGATACAATGATTACAGTGTATCTGGATCCGTATGGGAATATTTCAGAGCGAATAAGAATATGAAGTTCACGGAAATTCCAGAGAGTATTAACAAATCACTGTTCAAAGGCGAAACGCTGATCAACGATGCAGTGGATGGGTTGCTGAAAGAGCTTCTTTTGGACAGAGCCAATGGCTTTATTGGGAAAACAATTATCCATCCCACACATATCCCGTATGTGAACGGTATGCTGTCTGTTACCCAGGAGGTTTATAACGATGCTCTGCAGATCATGAACACCAGCGGCGGGGTGATTAAGAGCGAAACTGGGAACAAGATGAATGAAATAGGTCCTCACAAATGCTGGGCGGAAAAGATTCTGATGCGTGCCAGGGCATATGGTGTAATCGAGAATGAGGCTAAGTATATGGAACTGTTCACAGTGTAAGAAATGTGAGGTAAACGATATGAAAAAGCTATGTACCCCATTAACAGAGGGTGAAACAGCCTCATTAGATGTTGGGGATATGGTTTATTTGTCTGGATATATTTTCTGCGGGAGAGATGCGGTGCTTCCAAAGATTGTAGATGAAGTTAAAAGCGGTACTTTGGATGAGAGCATTGATTTAAAAGGAAGCGTGATTTTTCATACGGCAGTCAGTCCTGCGGGTGTCGGCCCGACCAGCAGCAACAAGCTGGAAATCGAAGCCAGTATGATTCCGCTTTCCCAGCATGCTTGTATAAAAATACACCTTGGCAAAGGCAAGATTAAAGATGAAACAGTGCAGGCACTGGCAAAATTGAATGCCATATATGCTGTTATTCCACCGGTTACGGCATTGCTGGAAAGTAAAACAAGCGAGAGGATATGTGTAGCCCATCCGGAGCTTGGCATGGAGGCTTTGTACCGTGTAAAAGTGTCGGACTATCCTGTAATAATAGCAGCCGCGAAGGGGAGGAGCATCTACTGATGAGCAGTGCAAGGAACAAAACCTTTGATGCCTTTAAGGGAATTGCATGCATCTTGATTGTGTTCATCCATTGCGCGTTTCCGGGAACATTTGGAACGACTGTTCAAGCACTTTCCAGATGGGCTACTCCTTTTTTCTTTGTAGTATCCGGCTATTTTTTCAGGAAGTATACCATCGAGGACTGCATGAGGAAAGCAAAGCATGTGGCACAGATTACAGCGTGGGCGGTTGCGTTATACATTCCAATAGCTCTGATTGAAAATTTGATCCGGGGGGGTTAATTGAGTACATACAAAAGGAATTCACGTTGTTCAATATAGCATCTTTTATTATATTCAATTCACCGGTTTTTATTTCCGGACAGATGTGGTTCCTGTTTGCACTCATTTACGTTTATTTGTCCATGGCAGTTGCGATCAAGCTGGACTGGATGAAATACAAAATGGTTGTGGCAGCGATCCTGTTGGCTGCACATTTTGTAATTGGATACGGCCTATTTTTCATTGGCCACCCGATAGCAGCTGGCGCATACCGGAACTTCCTTTTTGAGGGTATTCCATTTTTCCTGATAGGTAATATTCTGTATGAGAAGAAATGGGAAAATAGGAAATATGGGATACCGATTCTCCTCATGGGAATAGGAGCAGTTTTCAGCGTGATAGAGTACACGCTTCTAGGACGCGCGTTTTCTGTACATATCAGTTCACTGATTCTGATGGCGGGGATTTTGTGGCTCTGCAGCTGTGATGCTTTCAAGGGAAAGCTCAAATATCTCTGTGCATTCGGGGAAAAATATAGTCTTTATATTTATGTGCTGCATCCCGCTGTGATTGCTGTTTTTGATCTGTGCTTTGAAGCATTAGGAATACAGGATATCCTACTTGTGACATGGCTGCGTCCCCTTAATACACTGCTGTGGACGTTTCTGCTTGCGGTTGGGATATACAGAATTGCAGAAGAAAGAAGAATGAGAAAGAATGGTCGATACATATCAGAAAATTGTTGATGCTGTGGCGCGGACACTTGTGACGGCCGGCTCTACCTTTAGTGAAAGCAAAATCAGGGCATATCAGCGTGCAATTGTGAAGGAAAGTAATCCGCAGTCTAAATGGGTGATGGAGCAGATTATAGAGAACGCAGAGACTGCAGCTAAGAACAGGAGCCCGTTATGTGATGATACCGGTATCCCTCATGTGTATCTGGAAGTTGGTAAAAACAGGGCTGTGAGTGGAGAGATGATGGAAGCAATCCAGGAAGGGATTGCACAAGGACTGCGGACGCTTCCAGGACGCCCTATGGCGATCAAAGGAAATGATGAGCAGCGGATTGATCAGTCCGGTGGGCTTGACAAGGACTCGGGCGCACTGCTCGCTGCGCCGATTCAGATTCGAAATATTGAGGAAGATGTAATCCGTGTATATGTCATGATGGAAGGCGGAGGCCCCGCTATCAGAGGTAAGGATTACAGAGTGTTCCATAAACACAGTGTAGATGTCGTCGTGGATGAAATTGTTTCCTGGGCAAAAGAGGCAGTATCACAGCTTGGCTGCTCACCGTGTACTCTGGCAGTTGGTATCGGCAGATCTCATTATGAGGCCGCAGCAATGATGATGGAAGCCCAAGTACATGGAAATTACGATGCGCAGAGTGAATTGGAACAGGGAATCACAAGTAAGGTCAATGAGGCGCACATTGGATCATTGGGTTTAGGCGGAGATGTCTCTGTGATTGCGACATTCTTGAAGGTCGGTCCACAGCGGGCCAGCGGTGTCAGGATCGTGTGTCTGAGGCCTTGTTGTTGCTTTGAGCCAAGAGTGGCGAGCGTGGAACTGTAGCACGGAAAAGCAACAGTGAAGAAAAGAGCATGGAGGGGTAAATATGCAGAAAAGGAAATCGGCGGGTATTTTGATCGATCGCTTATATGTGAAAGCGCGGTATTTTCGTAAAATTTTGAAACTTCAATTGGCAGCCAGAAAACGGCTGAAAGCCTTGCATGGCGGCTATAAAGGCAGCCAACGTGAGTATAACGAGGTGGTTGTTAAATACTGGAAGCAGTACCATATGAAGCCTAAAAAGTACTGGTATCAGATGTACTGTGATGGGAAAACTGCGTTTGATCCGCGTTATATTCCCGATACGGTCTGGGAGAAAAATATTTATCGATATTTCAATAACCTGATTTGGGGCAGGGCATATGCCGATAAATGTGCGTATGATATTTTGTTTCCGCATTTAAAACGGCCGAGGACAATTGCTAAAAATTCAGCCGGGCGTTTTTATGGAGAAAATCAGAACCTGATTACCGAAGAGGAAGCTGTCAGGCGGTGCTATGAAGCGGAACGATTTATTATTAAGTTTTCCACCTATTCTTCTGGAGGCCGCAATATTCAGGTTTTTGAAAAAGGCGAGGCAACTGAGGATTGCATTAGGAAGTTATTCAAGGATTTTAAATTCAATTTTATTGTACAGGAGCTTGTGGATCAGCATGAAGATTTAGCAAGGATTCACGCAGCATCAGTGAACACGCTGAGAGTTATGTCATTTTTCTTTAAGGGCGAAGTACATATTTTATCTGCCCAGCTGAGAATGGGAAGCGGCGATGCCCGGGTGGATAACTATTCTTCAGGAGGCTATGCTTGCAATATAAACAGCGATGGTCGGTTGAGTGAGCGGGCGGTAAGTAAGAAGGATGGCTGGGCATATGAGCATCCCTGTGGCTTGAAGTTTAAAGATATTGTTGTCCCAAGCTATGATAAGGTGGTGGCACTCATTAAGAGAGAGCATCTAAAGCTGCCGCAACTCAACATTATTGGCTGGGATTTTGCAATTGGACGTGATGGAGAACCAGTATTTATTGAAATCAATATGACGCCTGAATCAAATCAGAATGGAAGCGGTCCGACGTTTGGAGATTTGACCGACGAAGTGTTAAAGGACGTGTTCATTGACCGAACGTTGGAAGGCGCGTTTGACTGATAGGGAATATTGGCGGTTGTACGAGGAGGTATTTTTATGAAGACAGTGGGTTTCCCAATCAGCAGGAAAGAAAATGAGCTGCGAAGAGCGCTTGTCCCTGAGCATCTGGATAGGATTAAACACCCGGACTGCTTATATTTTGAATACGGATATGGAGAAGTACTCGGATATTCCGATGAAGATTTTGTCAGCCGTGGAGCAAAAATAGCGACGAGAGAAGAAATTTTACAGAAGGATATCATATGTGATCCGAAAATAGGCGACGCTGAATACCTTGAGCAACTGTATGAACAGACGTTGTTTGGCTGGGTTCATGCAGTTCAAAATCGTGATATTACAGATAAACTGATCCATGGGAAATTGACGGCTTATGTGTGGGAAGATATGTTTCATCAGGGTAGGCATACCTTTTGGCGCAACAATGAGATGGCGGGAGAAGCTGCAATTATGCACGCATTCCAGTGCTACGGCGAGATGCCTTACAATACGAAAGTCGCGTTGATTGGAAGAGGGAATGTGGCGAGTGGAGCACTGCGTATTCTTACCTGCCTGAGCGCCGAGGTTACGGTTTACAACAGAAAAACGGAGCAGTTGTTCCGGGAAGAACTTGGGCAATACCATGTTGTGGTCAATGCTCTGCTGTGGGATACCGGCCGGCGGGATCATATTATCTATAAAGAAGACTTGAAGCGGATGAAGCCAAATTCGTTGATTATCGATATCAGCTGTGACCGTGGAGGCGCGATTGAAACCAGTATACCTACCACAATTGATGAGCCCACCTATATGGTTGACGGTGTAATGCATTATGTTGTGGATCATACGCCTTCTTTGTTTTACAAGACAGCCAGCCGTGGTATTTCAGAGGAGGTATGCAAATATATCGATCAGCTGATTGAGGGACGGCCTGATCCGGTACTGCGCAATGCGCTGCCTATTTGTGAAGGCGAAATTCTTGATCAGCGTATCAATGACTTCCAAAACAGAAAAAAGTGATCGGAGGGGAATAAAATGGCTGGCCTGGTATATAAAACTTATACACGAATGGACCATATAGTTAGAAACGTGAAGGATTTCTTATTGTTTCCCAAGCGATTACTAGCCATTTCAAGGATGATTGGTAAGCCGACTTACTATCCTGAGCTGGATCGAAAAACCAGAAAAGAGATGTGGATGGATAACTTCCGGTGGCTTTGCAGATATCACGAACTGAACACGTTTTATACAAGTTATGGATTGGATATCAGAGGATACCGGAATGCAGATGATTTTATCAGCCATCGGGATTTTTGCGCTATGCGCAATAAGGGAAATCAATCCCTAAAAATGACGATCTCGGGCAATTATAATTACATTGTCCTGCTTCGGGATAAATATGCGTTTGCAGCATATCTGGCGTCTACCATTGGAAGAAAGTCTGTGATACAGACTGTAGCGCTGCTTAGTAATGGGGAAGCTTTCTTATGTCAGGAAGAAAAATGGACGTCAGTGGATAGCCTCCTGATTGAGGATAGCGTGTTCGTGTATAAAATCCTTGACGGTGAGTGCGCTGACGGCGTCATGCTGGTCAAGGTAAAAAACGGGGTTGTGTTTGCGGATGACCATGAATACACAAAAGAGGATTTTGTGCGCAGCATCCGCAAAAAGAACATTATTGTACAGAATGTTGTCAAGCAGCACTCTGCTCTTTGCGCTTTTGGCACCAGAAGCGTCAATACAATTCGCATTGTTACAATTAAAGGAAAGAGCGGAGCGGTTGGTGTTTTCTCCGCATTCCTTCGGTTAAGTGTTTCGGCAGATTCTTTTGTGGATAATCGTGCCAAGGGTGGCCTTGGGGTTGGCGTCGATTTGCAAACAGGGCAGCTTATGAAGTATGGCTTTCCGCATGATTCCTTTGGAGTGAAGATGGAGGAACACCCATTAAGCGGAATTCAATTTGAAGGATATCAGCTGCCGTACTGGAAAGAAACTGTGGAGCTTGTGTCTGCTGCCCATCGTCAGTTTTACGAACTGCAGTCTATTGGATGGGATGTGGTATTGACGGAAGATGGCCCTGCACTGCTGGAAGGGAATGATGATTGGGAAATTGGAGGCCCGCAGGATACTTACGGGGGGCTAAAACAGCGCTGGAATGAATTAGTGAACGGATGAGAGATTATGGATCATGTTATGAATGAAATCAAGCTGAGTTTTTTGGGAGATATTACTTGTGATCGTCCCATGCTGAAAGCGTCGAAGCAATCGGATGGCGCCTTTGACTTTGAATCTTCACTGCGGGCGCTAAAATCCGTTTTGGCTGATTCAGATTATGTGGTCGGAAACCTGGAAACTGTATGTGCTGGGGCAGAATTTGGCTATAATCCGGGGGGGTATTAACCTATAATAGTCCGGATGAGTTGCTTTATGCTATAAAGTCAGCCGCAATCAGTATGGTGACGACAGCAAATAACCACTGCCTTGACTGTGGAAGCTCTGGCCTGAAAAGAACGATAGATCTGTTGGATGAGCTGCAAATAGACCACACTGGAACATACAAAAGCGATGTGCCGATTCAGGAGCGATTCCTGATTCGGGAAATCGCCGGGGTCAAGGTCGCTTTTGTGTCTCTTACCGATTGCATGAACAATCGTGCAAATGGAACGGCGCATCCCCGAAAAGAATGGGTACTGGTCAATCAGCTTCGAAGCTACAGAGCATTTTCGTCCGGGAATATGTTGAAAAACCTGCTGAAATACGTTTTGCCGATGGAACAGCTTAAGGAAATAAAGGCCAACAGGAAACGCAAAAAAGGTGTAAAGCTGGTCAAGGCAAGGACTGATAATGAGGACATCGATTCCCGTGATATGCCGCAGATTGAATGGGCGATTGAGCTGTTGAAGGCTGCCCGAAGAGAAAGCGATTTTGTAGTTGCCTGTGTTCATTGCGGCGGGCAATTTAATGCGGAGCCGGGAAAACATAGTATTCAGCTTTATGATTTGCTTGAACCATATGCAGATGCTATCATTGGGAATCATCCCCATGTTGTACAGCGTGTTGATGTAAAGGATGGACAAATTCGTGCGTATTCTTTGGGAAGTGTAAATATGTCCCCCAGTGCGGATTATGTCACGCATGAATATGCGCCAGAGTATTCGGTAGTTCTAAATTTATATCTGAAAAGGGATACGGATGGCAGGACGCTTTTCAGCAGGATGACATTTTCGTTGCTTCACGCAGAAGAAAATGAACAAGGATATATAACGGTTTCCCCAGTCAGCGATAACGAAGAATTTGCAGATGCGAACGAGTTTCTGAGGGCAAAGACAACGGCGGATCGATTCATCGGAAACGATCATGCCATTTAGTTTTATAAGGGATGGTGATCAAAATGAAGACATTGGAAAAAAATAACAGTTTTTCAACAAAACCTAATTGGTTTCAACAGCGAATATCAAATATTAAGCAGATTAACGATGGGATCGAATGGGCAATTTCTCCAGATTTGACTTTATGGAAGAAGATTGGTATCAATCTTGATTACTTTTTGGAGACAAAGCTGCACGGAATTCAGTTGATCGACTATTTGCAGTACGGTTTTTACTGGAAAAGCAAACCGGAGCGTAGGAAGTTTGTGTGCCGCGGCGAAGCAAGAAAAATCCTGAGAGAGTGCAACGACGACGCTCTTTTTCATGTTTTTGACAGGAAGGCGGAGTTTAATGAAATGTTCTCCGCATATCTTGGCAGAGAGTGGCTGGATGTTACATCCTGTAGTTTTGATGAATTCCAGCATTTTATCCAGCGACACCACAAGGTCTTTGTGAAGCCGGAGGAGGGCTCGTACGGCATTGGCGCAGGCATCCTTGTCGATGACGGAGAACTTCAATACGAAGCGCTTTATCAGGATTATCAGGCGTCACAGGTGTTAATGGAAGAAGTTGTGGAACAAAATCACGAGATGGCTGCTTTTAACGATACCTCCGTTAACACGCTGCGTGTTGTAACCTTCTTAAAAGCGGACGGTTCTGTTAAGATTACGGCTGCGGTGCTGCGCCTGGGGAGAAAAGGGTACACTGTAGATAATTTCCATTTTCACGGGATTGCGGCCTTGATCGACATAGAAACGGGAATTGTAAAGACAACGGGAATTGACAGAGATTTTGTGCGTTACGTTACGCATCCCGATTCTGGAAAACCTATTGTGGGATTTCAAATTCCAAATTGGGAAAAAATAGTTGAGACAGTGAAAAAAGCTGCCCATGTTGTTCCAGGAATTCATTACACAGGCTGGGACATTGCCATCGGAGCAGATGGACAAGTCATTGTGATTGAAGGGAATAAATCTGCTGACCATGATGTTACGCAGGTGACAGATCAGATCGGGAAATGGCCGATATATCAAGAACTTTTAGCAGAACTGGGGGGGGGTAAGACTGACCTTAAAGAAGCTGGAAGAATGCGGCTTAGTCAGTGCAACCATTCGTGGTGAGGTGGTTATATGCTGACGATTAAACATAGAATCAAAAATGTAATGAGAACTTCATATGCAAAATATGTTAGCCGCCGTAAAATCCAGAACGATTTGAGGATTGTAAGACATCAAATTCAGTCCAGCAATGAACCCATTCCAGAACTGACTGCACAGCAGGAGCAGCAAATTAAAGCCTATTTTTCGCAATATGGAATGGAAGTCCCGCTCCAATGGCATCGATTGTTTTACGGCAAAACAGGGATACATGATCCACGTTTTGTTCCGGAGCCAGTTTTTCAGAGCATCATTAAACCTAAGATGAATGATCACACTTTTGCAGGAATATGGAGCGATAAAGCATATACTGATTATTTGATCCGCGGCGTTCGGACTGTGCGGAGCGTTGTCCGAAACGTGAATGGTCGTTTCCTGAACGAGGAATTTTCTTTGATAACCATGAATGATGCACAAAAGATTATGGAACAATATGACGCATTGGTTATTAAGCCTTCTATTTTTACAGATACCGGGAACGGTGTAAAGCTCTTGAAAAAACCGTTTGATCTAAATAAATTGGATGCCGATTATGGCAGGAACTATGTCATTCAAATTCCGCTTAGCCAGCACCCTGAACTTGCTAGGTTGAATCAGTCTTCTGTTAATACGATTCGTGTGAACAGCGTTCTATTTGGCACCGAAGCTCATATTATGTCAGCATTCGTTAAGGTTGGACAAGCAGGAGAATTTGCTGATAATAGCGGCCATGACCGTTATTTTATTGGGATTAGAGAAAACGGCACATTCGGCAATTATGCGATCAATCATGATTTACAAATGTTTGAACATATTCCCAGTGGATATATGTTTGCTGGAAGGGCAGTTCCCTGTTATAAAGCTGTATGTCGGGCGGTTGAACGCGCCCATCAGTGTATCCCTCATTTCGGGTTTGCGTTTTGGGATGTGTGTGTTAGTTTCGATGGCGAGCCGACAATCGTGGAAGTAAATTTATGTTATCCGGATACGACGATTGCTCAAGTGGCTGGAGGCCCGTTTTTGGGAAAATATACGGATGATGTACTGAAATATATTAATAAGATCAGATAGAGAGGAAGAAAAGATTTTTAAGAGCAAATTTTTACGGGCAGTATGGCGATATTTTGCGTACCCCATTTCATTGCAAAATGCGAAGATATAAAGGAGCATTATCTTTCCTTTTTCAGTATTTAGATTTACGAAAATGAGGGAAATAAAAGATAACAGATTTGGAATCTAGAAAAATTATAAGAAAGGAGCGGCTACGTATGCTGGTTTAGCCCAGTATGCTATTGCGGTGTTATTATTATGCAACGAAAATTAAAAATGCACACAGTTGTTAGTACAACAAAACTTGCTGAATTCGCTTTTATTATGTTCTTTGCAAACCCTTTTTTGCGAACTGCATTTGGGTGGATATTACGCGGAAATAGTTCAATGGCGACTGCGTTTGCATTAGTATGTACATATTTTCCGGTTCTGCTTATATGCGTGATGAAGCCGCGAAAATATATTAAAGCAGATTTTATCGTATTATATTTGTTGATTATATTTTTCTTTTTTGTGACAATAACACTGCACCCGGAGTATGAGTACTATTATTTGAGAGAAAATTATGGAGTTTGGGATCATGTGCTTATCCCTTATAGAGGTATTTATGCATATTTGTTTATCCGGCTGGTTGACGACCCTGAAAGAATTTTGGCCTGTATGAAAAAAGCCGGATGGCTTATGTACGTGTACTTTGGATATCAATTGATCCTGTTCTTGAGAAGGGGATATTGGTATGGGGTGGCAGGCGCGAATGATAGCGCACTGCTGAGTTACAGTGTGTCATTTGGGTATGAAGTATTATTGTTTGCTGTAGTTTTTATATATCTCGCGTTAACAAATAAAAAATGGGATGACATTATTGCTTCGATTGTAGGCGTGATCATGATTTTAATGGGTGGATCACGCGGACCTGTTTTATTTTTAGGCGTTTTTCTTGCTATGTATTTACTGAGAGTGTTAAAACGGTCAAAAAAGAAAATTATAATCATATTTGGAACAATTATATTGTCGGTGGGCTTGTATGTTGTGTGTGAACCTCTTTTAACGGGCATTTCCTCGTTTATAACAAAATTGGGTTTTTCGTCTAGATTTATTACAACTCTTTTAGGGGGAGAAATTACAAATGATAGCGGACGCATTAAAATTTGGAGGGCCGCGATTAACATGATTAAGGAAAATCCTTTTGGTTATGGGGCAATGGGGTCTCGACCTACTATCAGCAAATATATTATAGCTGGATATCCTCACTCAATTATTCTGGAAATATTGATTGACTTTGGAGTTATTTTCGGAGGAATACTTTTAATAGCGTTTCTTATTGCTTCATTTAAAATGTTGTTTACAAATAGAGATTCGGAGTGGAGCGGGGTGTTCCTGATTTTCTGGGCTGCGTCTTGTCCCTTACTGATTTCTCTGACATACTGGTCGATTCCTTCATTTTGGGCAGCGATTGGAGTTGGAATATGTTGTCATAAGTCTGGAAAATTAAGGGGCAAAAAGCCTGGGAAGGAGGAAATAGATGTCTGAACAGGAAAAAGTAGGTGCAAGTAATCATATAGTGGCGAAAGCAGGTATTTGGTACACAGTTTGTAATTTCCTATTTCGAGGAATGGCTGTTATTACCACGCCAATTTTTACAAGGCTCTTGACTAAAACTGAACTGGGAACATTCAGCAATTTTTCATCATGGATAACGATTCTGTCTGTCCTTACATCCTTTGACCTCGCTCAGTCTGTTATTAGGTCAAAGCTGGAACACGAAGACGATATGGATAGCTATATCTGGTCAATTCTATCCTTCTCGTCTGTTTGGACGATCCTCGTCTATCTTGTTGTTTGTCTATTCCCGGAGTTCTTTACAAACCTTTTTCAGGTGGATATGAAATATATTCACATGATGTTTGTTTATCTGCTGGTTTCTCCCGCTTACACCATGCTGATAACAAAACACCGCGCCTTCTATCGATATAAGACGTTTGTTGCCCTGACTGGCATTATGACCGTTTCGGGGACGTTGCTGTCCCTTCTGATGGTTATTCTAATGGACGACAAACTCGCAGGAAGAATCATTGGTTATTATTGCCCGTATATTGTTATCAGTGCTGTGATATATGTGCTGCTGGTCATCAGAGGTAAGAAAATTAAAACAGAATATTGGAAATATGCCTGCGTGATATGCCTTCCACTGGTGCCACATACACTATCGCTTTATTTATTAAGCTCATCAGATAAAATTATTATTACAAATATATGCGGTGCGGAATATACCGCAATTTACAGTGTAGCATATAGCGCCTACCATATTGTAACTATTTTATTTGATTCCATGAATAAGGCTTGGGCGCCATGGCTGCTGGAAAGTCTCCATCTGAAAAAATATGACGAAATCCAAAAGACGTCAAAAGTATATATTGGGTTATTTGTAGTGCTGATTGTAGGGGTATTGCTTGTCATTCCGGAGATCATTCTGATATTGGGTGGAAAACAATATATGGGGGCAGTTTATTGTTTGCCGCCATTGATTACCAGTTGTGTTTTTCAATTTATTTACACAATGTATGTCAACATTGAGTTTTACGAGAAGAAGACCTTTGGAGTGTCGATTGCTACGATGATAGCAACTGGCATTAATATTGTTCTAAACCTTATTTTTATCCCCATGAATGCAGAGCATAGTTATGTGGTCGCCGCCTATACTACTCTGGTAGGTTATGTTATTCTGTTTATCCTGCATTACTTTATTGTAAAACGCATGAAAATGGATTATGTTTATGATATTAGATTTATTATTTATGTGTTGGGTGGAATTCTTGCCTTTTCCCTGATCATGAATTTCTTCTACAGCTTTATGATAGTTCGATATATTATTGTACTGATTTACGGGATTATAGTTTTGACGATCGGATATAGGCATAAAAAACAGATTGTGGGGATATTTAGCAAGAAAAAATAGGCGGATGTTTCAGAAATTTCTCATGCGGCATCAGAAATTTGAAACTATTATTGAACAAAAACGGAGGTATCACCATAAAAGACTTTATCCCTCTTCCTATCAGAAAATTTATTCATGAGTTAGGTGTTTACCTCTTCACGGAGCCAAACTATGATTACCTGAAACGCTTGTTTTCTCGGTTCGCTCACAGTTTTGGAATCCGACATCTGGAGGTGTGCTGTGTCATTTTCCTCGGAGCATATATGGTTGGATTGCTCTGGGAGAGAAGAAAGAGGGATAAAACAATAGAGGGGCATGGGACAAAAGTCAAGATTAAAACTGTAATCAGCGCAAAGGCTTTCTGTCTTGCAATCCTGCTTACTTATTATTATATCCTGATTCTTTATACTGTGGTATTCCGACCGACCTATACATCTTATCGTTATCAGTTGGGGTTGTTTTGGAGCTATAAGCTGGCAATAAATGGAGAGGCTTATCTCTATTACGAGATTGTTTTGAATTATCTGTTGTTATTCCCGGTGGGCCTTCTTCTCTATCTGTTGCTTCCACGGAAGCAGCCGTACCCCTTCCTGCTGGTCATCCTGATTATCGGTTTCAGCTCCGCGGCGATAGAAATATCACAGCTTCTGTTGCGAAGAGGACTATTTGAGTTTGATGATATTCTGGGGAATGTGCTTGGTGGTATCTTAGGCTATGCTTTATGTGCAGGCGCGAGGAGATGTATTCGAAAAGTAAAGACGAAAAGCACTCAACACTTTTATACACTGTGAGGTCATCACAGACGCGGGGCTTCGGGTAAAAAGTAGAAAAAGAAGTAAGAAACAGATCATTTTATAAAACGAAAGAAAGTGAAACACAACAAGAAAGGTATTATCTTAGCCGGAGGGCCTGGCACAGGCGTTCACCATTGGCAAGGACTTCATTGGAGAGGATTCGTGCGCCATGATCCCGGGAGATAATATTTTCTATGGAAATGGACTGGTACATAAGCTGCTGGCCGCAAAAGATGCTGCCGAAAATGGGTTGGCGACGATTTTTGGCTATTACGTTGAGGATCCGGAGCGATTCGGCATTATGGAATTTACACGTCAGAATGGGAAGGAAGAAAATGGAGCCGTTACGGTTTTGTCGGTTGAAGAAAAACCGAAGCAGCCTAAGAGCAATTACGCTATTGTAGGATTGTACTTTTATCCTTCCGGAGTGAGCGCAAAAGCGGAGCAAGTCAAACCATCGGCACGCGGAGAGCTGGAGATTACTACTCTGAACGATATGTATTTGCAAGAGGGCAAATTGGAAGCTCAGTTGCTGGGTCGCGGATTTACGTGGATGGATGCCGGGACATTCTACTCCCTGCGCAAAGCCACAAACTTCATGTGCATGATTGAACAATATCAGGGCATGACGCTTACGAAGCAAGTGCATTTTGTAATTGGATAATCATATCAGTAAGGCCGCGCTGTCTGCGGTAATAATCCTCCCGTGCCTCGCACTGCTGGCGTTTTTTTCTTCCTGAGGTATTGGCGCAGCAGACCATTCCGGCGACAATACCGGAGTTGAGAGGAATCCGGATGGATGTGGAGATTACGGAGTGTGATGAGGGAAAAATCACGAATGTGTATGATTTTGAGCCGCATCTTAAGGATCAACTTCACCTTCCGAGGAACAATAGATACTATCAGGCCAAAATAGACGGCAAGTATGTGAAAAGAGGTGTAAAGGATTTTTCTCAAATACCTAATCTGTACGTGATTACTATTACGAATTATGATTTGTTCGGGAAGGACTACATGATGTACACAGTCAGAAATAGGTGTGTGGAAGTGCCGGAATTAGAATATGATGATGGTCTGCAATTTCTATATTTTTATACAAAAGGGCAAAAAGGTGGTAGCCAAGGGATAAAAAATATGTTAACATATTTTCAAAATAGTGATAGTAAAAATGCGGTAGATGATGCAACCAAAATGATGGATGCTTATGTGAAAAAGGTTAAAAATCTGCCGGAAGTGGAAGCTGGATATATGACACTTGGAGATTGGATAGACGGGATTACAGAAGAAATGAAGGAAGAAATTCGGAAGGAGGATATTAAGGCTCTTGTCGAAACTGTGCAGGAATACAATGACACGAAAGAGAACGCAGTTATCAAGCTTCAAGAAAAATTTTCCGGTTATGCAGATCGTGCTGAGGAATTTGTGGAAAAGTACTGGAAAGAGAGTTAGAAAGGAGCAATTTTATGAGATATCCGGAATTTTTGAAAGAAAACGGAACAATTGGCTTTGTGGCCCCCTCTTTTGGGTGCAATATTGAACCTTATCGCACAGCCTTTGAGAATGCCCGGCGCAGATGGAGCGAGCAGGGATTTGCCTTGTCGCTGGGGCCGAATTGCTTTGCAAGCGACGGGACAGGGATCAGCAGTACACCGGAAAACTGCGGAAGAGAACTGACGGAATTCTATTTGTCGAAAGAGAATGACTGCCTGATCTCCTGCGGCGGCGGGGAGCTGATGTGTGAAATCCTTGAGTACGTAGACTTTGAAGCAATCAGACAGGCGGCCCCCAAGTGGTTTATGGGATATTCGGACAATACCAATATGACCTTTCTGCTTGCAACGCTCTGTGACACCGCCGCTGTTTACGGACCCTGTGCGGCGGCTTTCGGTATGGAGCCCCTGCATCCTGCGCTGACAGATGCCATGCAGGTTTTAATGGGACGGAAGAGGTTGCTGGAAAGCTATGGAAAGTGGGAAAAAGAGGGTATCAAGGATGAGGAACATCCCACTGCTCCCTATCAATGTACGGAAGAACTTGTAATTAAGGGTTATCTTCCGGGCAGAGAGCCGGGCAAAGCCGGGACGGAAATGGTACCGGTCGAAAGCGTGGAGATGGAAGGCAGACTGATCGGCGGCTGCATGGATTGTCTGGTAAATCTTCTGGGCACCCGTTTTGACAGGGTGGGGGAATTTACGGAGCGGTATAAAGAGGACGGCTTTATCTGGTTTTTGGAAAGCTGTGATTTAAATGTGTTCGGTATCAGACGGGCAATGTGGCAGATGGAGCAGGCAGGCTGGTTTCGGTACATAAAGGGCTTTTTAATTGGACGCCCTTTGTGTTACGGGCAGGAGCTTATGGGACTTGACCAGTACAGCGCCGTGCTGCCCTATGCGGCAAGACATAACGTACCGGTTATTATGGATGTGGATTTGGGACATTTACCTCCCATGATGCCCTTGGTTTCGGGCTCTATAGCCAGGATTTCAGCAAAAATCGACAGCCTGAAAATTGCAATGGAATACAGATGATTCGAAACGGTTTTACAAAAGCTCCGGGGGATTGGTGGAGAATTGTGCGATAAATGACGGTTGAACTGCTATTTCATGTTTTTTATAATTGTTTTGTATCAAAATTTGCTAAATAGGAGGGAATATTGATGGAACAGTTAAATTTATCCACCACAAAAGACACGGAAAAAGTATATAAGATATTGGGGGAGCTGCTTCATATGGAACGGGAATTTCAGATCATGATAACAGTGCCATCCGGCAGTAATAAGGCTAAAGAACAGAGTGCGGATAAGGAGACAAGAGCCTTAAGCTATGATCTGGAGAGAGATGTTACGGATATGATTCATGAAATCGGTGTTCCTGCTCATATCAAAGGATATCAGTATCTTCGTGAAGCAATTATCATGTCGGTGGAAGACCCGGATATGCTGGGATCTATTACGAAAGTGTTATATCCAACCATTGCACGAAAATACCAGACTACTTCAAGCAGAGTGGAGCGCGCAATCCGCCATGCTATTGAGGTAGCCTGGAATCGCGGGCGGATGGAAACGCTGGATGCCATGTTTGGATATACCATAAATACAGGGAAAGGAAAGCCTACCAATTCCGAGTTTATTGCTTTAATCGCAGACAAAATCAGACTGCAGTATCGCTAAAAATAAGTGGAAATGTAATTTTGAAAAATATTTTTTTCTCTTTTAATGCCAAGAAGGATGATGTATAATGTTAGATAATATTATTTATTGGAGGGTTTCGATGAAAAATATTCTTTTTGTGGCATCAGAAGGAGTTCCATTTATCAAGACAGGCGGGCTTGCAGATGTGGTAGGATCGCTTCCAAAGTGCATAGACAAGAAGTATTTCGATGTAAGGGTCATACTTCCCAAATATACCTGCATATCTCAGGAAATGAAGGATAAAATGAGTTATGTCACTCATTTTTATATGGATTTTCATTGGAAAAATGAGTATGTAGGTATTTTGTATGCTGAAGTGGATGGCGTGAAGTACTATTTTATTGACAATGAAATGTTCTTTAACGGCTTTAAGCCATACAGTGACAATGTATTATTTGAAATAGAAAAATTCGCTTTTTTTTCCAAGGCGGCTTTATCTATTCTGCCGGTGATTGATTTCAGACCGGATATCATTCATTGTCATGACTGGCAGACAGGGTTAATTCCTGTATACTTAAAGGAGCGTTTTCAGGGAAATGAATTTTACCGGGGCATTAAATCAATAATGACCATACATAATTTGAAATTCCAGGGTAAGTGGAGTGTTAAGGAGGTACAGGAAATTACAGGACTTCCCTCATATTTCTTTACGCCCGACAAGCTGGAGTTATACAGGGATGCCAATCTCTTAAAAGGCGGCCTGGTATATGCGGATGCAATCACTACGGTGAGCCAGACCTATGCAGAGGAGATTAAGACAGAGTTTTATGGGGAACAGCTGGATGGACTTATGCGTGCCCGCAGCAATGATTTGCGCGGTATTGTCAATGGAATTGACTATGAGGAATTCAATCCGGAGACAGATAAATACATAGAGCATCACTATAATGCCGTGAACTTCCGCAAGGAAAAGATCAAGAATAAGCGTGCACTGCAGGCAGAGCTGGGACTGGAGCAGGATGACAAGAAAATGATGATCGGAATTGTGTCCAGACTGACGGATCAGAAGGGCTTTGACCTGATTGCCTATGTGATGGATGAACTGTGCCAGGATAATATTCAGCTGGTAGTTTTGGGAACCGGTGAGGAGCGCTATGAGAATATGTTCCGTCATTTTGACTGGAAGTATAATAATAAGGTTTCTGCGAATATTTATTATTCAGAGGCGTTGTCTCATAAGATTTATGCAGCAAGTGATGCATTCCTGATGCCGTCCTTGTTTGAGCCCTGCGGTCTTAGCCAGCTGATGAGCCTTCGTTACGGTACGGTTCCGATTGTACGTGAGACAGGTGGTCTTAAGGATACAGTTCAGGCCTATAATGAATTTGAAAGCTCAGGGACAGGCTTTTCCTTTGTGAATTATAATGCCCACGAAATGCTGGGAACAATCCGCTATGCGGAGCAGATTTATTATGACAAAAAGCGGGAATGGAATAAAATTGTGGATCGTGCGATGGCAGCTGATTTTTCATGGAATGTTTCCGCTGCAAAATATCAGGAAATGTATGACTGGCTGATCGGATAATGTTTGGAGCGTAGCAGTAATGCCAAATAACAAAAAGAGGGACGGATTTATTATGCAGGCGGGAATCCTGGCATCTGCCGGGATTATCGTCCGCATAATAGGCTTATTGTATAACACGCCTCTGGTAGCTATTATCGGTGATGAGGGATTTGGATATTATGACAGTGCCTATGCGGCATACAGCATTGTACTGCTCATATCATCTTACAGTATCCCTTCCGCAGTGTCTAAGGTAATTGCTCAGAGGCTGGCAGTAAAAGAATATCGGAATGCACACAGAATCTTTCAATGTGCATTTATTTATGTGCTGGTGGTCGGTGGTATTGCCAGCTTATTTGTGTTTTTTGGCGCAGGATATCTTGTAAAGCTAAACAGCGCAGTCCTTCCTTTGCGTATATTGGCTCCTACCATATTTTTTAGCGGTATTTTAGGGGTTTTACGGGGCTACTTTCAAGCCCATAGTACAATGGTGCAGACTTCTATTTCCCAGATATTGGAGCAGCTTGTAAATGCCGGTGTCAGTATCGGCATGGCCTATGTGCTTGTGCAGATGGTGGCGGATCAGGATGCCACGACACAGGCATCTTTTGGTGCGGCAGGCGGAACGATTGGTACGGGAGCGGGAGTTTTGGCAGGGCTTCTTTTCATGGCAGGGATGTATGCCCTGAATAAGAAGACCATTGACCGAAGAATCAAGAGAGATACCGGGCATGTGGATGAAGATTATAAGGACATCTTTAAAATGATTTTAATGGTGGTAACGCCTTTTATCTTAAGCACCGGTATTTATAATGTAAACAATTTTTTAGATAAGACCATCTATCAGCAGATTATGATTTATGTCAAAAATGTGGAAGAAGCGGCGGTGGCCACGGATTTAAGCGCAGTGGCCAAAGGAACCAAAATAGCCAACATTCCTATTGCACTTGCATCAGCCATGGCGACTGCACTGATACCTGGCATATCCAGCGATTTTGCCCAAGGGTATTTAGACGGCGTGAAGCATAAAATCGCCAAGTCGGTTAAAGTAACCATGCTGATATCCATTCCCTCTGCGGTAGGTCTTGGGGTTTTGGCGAAGCCTGTAATGATGGTGATTTTTCATCAGCCGGATACGCTGGTGATTGCATCAATTCTGCTGTCCTGCATGGCGGTTACGGTAGTCCTCTATGCATTGTCCACTTTGACGCAGGCGATTCTGCAGTCTGTAGGCAGAATGAAAACGCCGATTGTCAATGCTTCGCTTGCGGTGATTCTTCATGCGGCGGTCATGATTCTTTTGATGCTGTTTTTGGATGTGAAATACAGTTTATATTATTATGTAGGGTCTACGGTGCTGTATGCACTGCTGCTTTGTATTCTGAATCAAATTTCGGTACATTGTGCACTGGGATACAGTCAGGAGATCGACAAGACCTTCTTTAGGCCGATTGTTGCATCGGCAGTCATGGGTGTGGCGGCCTTCGGAGTATATCAGGGCGTGTACTATCTTATTAAAATCAATATTGTGGCGCTTTTGCTGGCGGTGATGATAGGAGCGGCACTGTACTTTATTTTGGTAATCAGATGGAGAGCGGTTTCCGAGGAGGAACTGAGAAGCATGCCAAAGGGATATCTGCTGGTACGCATTGCACGGAAAACCGGCATAATGAAAGCAGAAAGCCAGACAGTGAAATCCGGTGGAAAGGCTGTTAAATCCAAAAAGCAAAAAAGAAAAAAGAAGGCCGTCAAGCGTGTGGATGAGGATGACTATTGGCTGGATGATTAAATTTCAAAAGCGGAAAATGATTTGTTATTAAAATAAATTGATAAGGATAAAAGTGAAACCTCCTGGGAATAATAGAAGTGTCAGAATGATAATATTTTCAGGAGGTGTTTTTATGGCTAATTTATCAGAATTGGATTTACAGAACCTGCGTCATTTGATTGGCGGCTATGACGTGTCACACTGCAAAATGAAGGAATATGCATCCTGTGCATCGGACTCACAGGTAAAGCAGTTTTTTGAAAAAGGAGCTAAATCGGCGATGGACAACAAAAATCAGCTGATGAAGTTTTTGCAGTAGGTTGAAGGAAACTTTGGCAAAAGCAATTTGAATGATCAGGAAAGGTGTGAAAAGAATATGCAGATGAATGAAAAGACAATGGTAGCAGATACCCTGACAGGTATCAACGGTGAGCTTGTGCGTTTCGGTGAAATGATTGCGCAGACCGAAAATCCGGAATTAAAGCAGACTTTGAAACAGTTTCGTAATGCCTGTGAGCAGTCCCAGGAAGAGCTTTACAAGATTGCCCGGGAGAAGTCCTATTATGTGCCGGCGGAAAAGGCAACCCAGCAGGAAATCGACCATGTAAAGGGCCTGTTTACAAGCGGTACTCTTTGATAGTAATAGGCAGAGCCACTGCCGCAGACAGCTGCGGCGGGCTTACATAATCCATTAATTTTCCACCGGACGAAGCCGGGAGATATCCGCATCAATCATCATGGAATAATTGGTATAATACACCACGAATCCGGGTTTGCTTCCGTTTGGTTTTTTCACGTTTTTTCTTTCCAGATAATCGATTTCAACTTTTTCCTGTCCTCGGGCCTTGGAGTAGTAGGCTGCTAATCTGGCCGCCTCTTCATAGGCTCTGTCGGGCAGCTTTTTTCCCTCAGTCTTAAGTATGACATGGGAGCCGGGGATGCCTTTGGCATGAAACCACCAGTCGCCGCCCGATGCAAACTTGAAGGTAAGCTCATCGTTTTGGTAATTATTTTTCCCCACATAAATATGAAAGCCGTCACTGCTGATATAGTGAAAGGGCTTGCTGGTGATTTTGACTTTTTTGGAGCCGCCCTTTCTGCGGATATAACCGCTTTCAATCAGTTCCTCCTTGATCTGAGTCAGATCCTCCTCCAAAAGAGCAATATCAAGAGCGGTCTGAATGGATTCCAGATGGTCAATTTCCATCTTTACCTCAAGGGTCAGAGTGGAAAGAGCCTCATAGGTGCGTTTCAGCTTACCGTACTTGTCAAAATATTTTTTGGCATTTTCGGAGGGAGAAAGCTGAGGGTCAAGGGGGATCGTAATCATTTCGTTGGTATAATAGTTGAGCGCTTCCATGGATTTGGCGCCGGGAGCCACGTTATAGCCATAGGTATTTAAAAGCTCCCCATAAATGCGGTATTTGTCCTTCTTTTCCGTATCCTGCATCTGGCGAAGCTGTAAATCATACTTTTTTATATTTCTTTCCAATGCAGTCTGCACAATTTTGCGCAGGTCCACGGATTTTTGACGGATACGGGATATCTGGTTTTTCTCCGCATAATATTGCTCCAAAAGGGCGGAAACGGAGGCAAAGCTTTGGCTGTCCGCTTCTTTGTAGGAAAGAAGGGGAATGGATGCAAATTCCCGGGGGCTGCCGTTTTCGTATACGATGGCAGGGGCAAAACTGTTCTCCTGCACCTGTGTCATGATATCGGAAAAGGCCTGATACAGCCTTGATAACATGGCTTCTCCCTCCGGACTTTCTGAAAAGACAGCGGTGGAGACGTCTCCGTCTATGTCTGCTCTGATACAGATTTCATGGGAGATCACGGGAGATAAGCCGGTATAAGAGGAATAAATTGCTTTATAGACAGGCATGGATTTGCCGGTCAGGAGCTGTTTGAAGCTTTCAAAGGATGCAGCAAGAGGGGTGTCCTTTTCCTGCGTTGTGGGAATAAAATAGTCTCTTCCCGGGAGGACTTCCCTGACGGAGCTTACCATGCCGGAAATATGCTTGATGCTGTCTATAATCATATTCTGGTCATTGACAAAGATAATGTTGCTGTGTTTGCCCATGATTTCCACAACCAGCATTTTGCGGCAGAGATCCCCCATCTCGTCCAGATGCTCCACATGGATATGCACGATACGCTCCAGCCCCGGCTGGGTAATTTTCGTAATCCGGCCGTTTTGCAGATGCTTTCTGAGCAGCATACAGAAGCCGGGAGCGGTCATGGGACTTGGCTTGTTATTGTCCGTAAGATAAATAAGGGGAAGGGACGCAGAGGCGGAGATCAGCAGTCTGCGCTGTCCGCCGTCGGCAGTCTTAACGGTAAGCAACAGCTCGTCGTTTTCGGGCTGGGCAATCTTGTAGATGCGGCCGCCTGCCAGGGTATCATTTAATTCTTTTACAATATTTGCAATGGTAATACCGTCGAAAGCCATAATATACTCCTTCAGTTCAAATGATTTTCATACAATATAATAGATTTTACACGATATGAGGATACTTTTCAATTGTTCCTCGTGCTTGACTACAATGTGGGTTTAATTTATAATATAAGAATATGCGTAATGGGTAATGGGGGCCCGCACGAAATACAGAAAGAGAAGAAGGTATTGTATGATTAAGAGTATGACCGGATTCGGCAGGTGTGAGGTACAGGAAGCCGAACGTAAAATTACCGTGGAGATGAAATCGGTGAATCACAGGTATCTGGATGTAACTATCAAGATGCCTAAGAAGCTGAATTTCTTTGAGGCGGCGATCAGAAGTGAACTGAAGAACTATATTCAGAGGGGGAAGGTAGATATTTTTATAACCTATGAGGATTATACGGAGTCCAATGTCTGCGTCAAGTATAACAAGGAGCTTGCTGCAGAATACATGGGATATTTAAACCAGATGGCAGAGGATTTTTCTCTGGATAATGACGTGCGTGTTTCCGCACTTTCCAGATATCCCGAGGTGCTTTCCATGGAGGAGCAGACCATTGATGAGGAGAAGCTTTGGCAGCTGCTGGATCGCGGAATCAAGGGGGCAGCGGAAGGGTTTGTGGAAACCAGAAACAGAGAAGGAGAGAATTTAAAGAACGATCTTTTGAATAAACTGGATTTCATGCTGACACATGTGGACTTTATCACCGAGCGTTCCCCGCAGATCATTGCGGAGTACCGGCAGAAGCTGACGGACAAGGTCAGAGAGCTTTTGGAGGATACCAAGATAGATGAAAACAGACTGCTGACGGAGGTTACTATCTTTGCGGACAGAGTTTGTGTGGATGAGGAACTGGTGCGTTTGCGCAGCCATATAGAAACTGCCAAGGAGACTCTGATTCAGGGCGGCAGCATCGGCAGAAAGCTGGATTTTATTGCGCAGGAGATGAACAGGGAAGCCAACACCATTCTTTCCAAGACCAGCGATCTGGAAATATCCAACAGGGGAATTGAGTTAAAAACGGAAATTGAGAAGGTTAGAGAACAAATTCAAAATATTGAATAGAGGGATTTAAATGAATAAGCTGATTCACATTGGGTTTGGCAATCTTGTTAATTCCGGGAAAATCATTGCCATTGTCAGTCCCGATTCGGCGCCGGTAAAGCGGCTGGTGCAGAAGGCAAGGGAAACCGGAACAGCGATTGATGCCACACAGGGGAGGAAAACCAAGGCCGTGCTGGTTATGGAAAACAGTCAGTTAGTGCTTTCGGCACTTTTACCTGAAACCATTGCCCAGCGTGTGCAGGCAGAAAGTAGAGATGAAGATGAAGCGTAAGGGAATATTGATTGTGGTGTCGGGATTTTCCGGTGCGGGAAAGGGAACACTTATGAAGCAGCTGGTTCATTCATTTGATAACTATGCGCTTTCGATTTCCATGACTACCAGAAATCCAAGACCCGGTGAAGAGGAAGGAAAAGAATACTTTTTTGTAGATAAAGAAACCTTTGAGGCAGAAATTGCCAGGGATGGACTGATTGAATATGCCAGCTATTGTGACAATTATTACGGAACGCCCAGAGAATATGTGGAAAAGCAGCTGGAGAAGGGCAAGGATGTCATTCTTGAAATAGAGATACAGGGAGCTCTTAAGGTAAAAAAGAAATTCCCTACTGCATTGCTTCTTTTTGTGATGCCGCCCAGCGCAGCAGAACTGAAAAAGCGTCTGGTGGGCAGAGGGACGGAAAGCATTGAGGTAATAGAAAAGCGTTTAAAGCGTGCTTCGGAGGAAGCTGAGGGAATTGAAGAATATGAGTTTATTGTTATTAACGATAAACTTGACGAATGCGTGGCAAGAATGCATTCGCTGATACAGGCAGCACATGACACGCCCTCACGAAATGAGGAGTTCATTGAAAATATGAGAAAGGAATTGGAAGCGTTTCGATAAGCTTCCCTATGAAAGGAGTTAATATGTTACATCCATCTTATTCAGATTTAATGAAAGTAGTAAACAGCGAGGTAGAGCACGGTGAAACACCGGTAGTCAACAGCAGATATTCTATCGTGATGGCCACAGCCAAGAGGGCCAGACAGATTATCGACGGGGAAGAACCAATGATAAGCACGAAGACAGCAATGAAGCCGCTGTCCGTTGCGGTGGAGGAGCTTAATCAGGGGAAGATTAAAATTCTTTCCGAGGAAGAGGAGTAACTCATTCACAGATATAAGGAAAAGGGAAACGTTGCCACGCATAGCGTGACAGCGTTTGTTATATGCAGAGGTATGTAAATGAAGATTCTGTTTGTTTCGCTGGGTTGTGATAAGAATCTGGTGGATTCTGAGGTAATGCTGGGACTGCTGAATCAAAAGGGATACAGCTTCACGGATGATGAGCGGGAAGCGGATGCGGTAGTAGTGAATACATGCTGCTTTATCAATGATGCCAAGGAGGAAAGCATTAATACCATTCTGGAAATGGCAGAACTGAAAAAAGACGGGCAGATCAAGGCGCTTATCGTCACCGGGTGTCTGGCGCAGCGATATTCTGATGAGATACAAAAAGAAATTCCGGAGGTAGATGCCATTGTCGGAACGACCGCCATTGACACCATTGTGGAGACTTTAGAAGGGGTGTTGAAGGGAAGCCCGGCCAATCATTTGGAGCATATCGACAAATTTTTGCAGGGCGGCAATAAGCGTGTTGTGACCACCGGCGGGTATTATGCATATTTAAAGATTGCCGAGGGCTGTGATAAGCATTGCACATATTGCATTATCCCCAAGGTTCGTGGAAAGTACCGGAGCATTCCCATGCCCGATCTTTTAAATGAGGCCAGGCAGCTGGCCGAGGACGGCGTGAAGGAATTGATTCTGGTGGCGCAGGAGACCACGCTTTACGGAATGGACATATATCAGGAAAAGGCGCTTCCAAGGCTCCTTACGGAGCTGTGCAGGATAGAAGGGCTTTCCTGGATCAGGATTTTGTATTGTTATCCGGAAGAAATTACGGATGATATGATTGAAGTAATCAAAAGAGAAAAAAAGATTTGTCATTATCTGGATATTCCCGTACAAAGCGGCAGCGACCGGATTTTAAAGCGGATGGGAAGAAGAACCGACACTGCGCAGATTGGCAGTATGATTCGTCATCTTCGGGAGGAAATTTCCGATATCTGCATCCGAACCACATTGATATCCGGCTTCCCGGGGGAGAGCAGGGAGGATCATGAGGCCACTTTGGCGTTTGTGGATGAGATGGAATTTGACAGACTTGGGGTGTTTGCCTATTCTCCTGAGGAGGATACGCCGGCTGCCGAAATGCCGGATCAGATACCGGAGGAAACCAAGCAGCTGAGGCGTGATGAGATCATGGAGCTTCAGCAGGAAATTGCCTTTGAGGCGGCGGAGCAAATGGTGGGAAGATGTGTGGATGCCATGATCGAGGGCAGAATGCCGGAGGAGGATGTGTATGTGGCGCGAACCTACAAGGATGCTCCTTCTGTGGACGGGTATCTGTTTATTAACACGGACAGACAGCTGATCAGCGGAGATTTTGTGAAAGTTATGATTACCGGCTCCAATGAGTATGATTTAATAGGAGAAATAGCTGCAGAAGAGCAGCAATGAGAACAAAAGACAGATTGTCATGGAAAGGTGTGGTTGTGAAAATGAATTTACCAAATAAGTTGACGATGCTTCGGGTGATTATGATTCCCTTCTTTATTGTATTTTTGCTGGTGCCCATTACGCCTTATGATAAATGGATAGCACTTGTAATCTTTATTTTGGCAAGTCTTACCGATCTTTTGGACGGCAAGATTGCAAGAAAGTATAACCTGATAACCAATTTTGGAAAGTTTATGGACCCGCTGGCAGATAAACTATTGGTGTGTTCGGCGCTGATTTGTCTGATTGAGCTGAATAAAATTCCGGCATGGATGGTTATTATTATTATAGCCAGAGAATTTATTATCAGCGGCTTTCGCCTGGTTGCATCGGATAATGGAGTGGTGATTGCCGCCAGCTATTGGGGAAAGTTTAAAACAACCTTTCAGATGGCAGCTGTATGCCTGTTGATTGCGGATATTGAAGCGATTAATCTGCTTACGCAGATCATTCTCTGGATTGCCGTAATCCTGACGGTTGTGTCTCTGATTGATTATCTGGTGAAAAATAAAGATGTGATGAAGGAAAATAAGTAGCAGGCATACCGCAGATTTGCGGTTTGAGAGAGGTTGGTTATAGGCGTGGAAGCAAAACAATCACTGGAAGAACAGGTGGTTTCAAAGCTAAAAGAAAGAGGCTGGCATGTGGCTGCGGCAGAGTCCTGTACCGGGGGACTGATTTCCGGCAGACTGGTGAATGTTGCGGGTGTGTCAGAGGTTTTTGGGGAAGGCTATGTCACATATTCCAATGAGGCCAAGCACAGGCTTCTTGGAGTTAGTGAGAAGGCCTTAAAAGACTATGGCGCAGTGAGCAGCCAGGTGGCGGAGCAGATGGCCAGAGGCGTCATGGAGGCGGCCGGAGCGCAGGCGGCAATTGCCGTAACGGGAATTGCAGGGCCTGACGGAGGAACTGCCGAAAAGCCGGTAGGCCTTGTATATATTGGCTGCTGTATACAGGGAGAAATAGTGGTAACGGAAAATCATTTTAAGGGAAGCAGAGAAGAGATCAGGCAGAACACCGTGGAGGCGGCTCTTAAGCTGCTTTTGAACTGCATTTCTAAGGGATGAACATGGAAATGTTTGGATAGGCTGGTGCCGTGAGAAAGGGAAAAGCATATGAAGAAGAAATGGACCCCGGGGAAAATTACCGCTGCTGTTATAGGAGGTATAGCGGCTGCATGCATTTTGATTGTTGCCTTTTATGTTGGTATTTTTCAATTAGCCAGAAATATTATGGTTTTTGAACAGGCATTTAATGAGGCAATGGGAGAAGAGCCGGCTAAGGAAAAAGACAGTGTATCCGCCAAGGAAGAACCCTTGCCTGACGAGGACGATGCAGATGAATGGTTTGATGATTGGACCGATGATGGCGGGAACGATCAGGATGATTCTGAGGAATGGCAGGATGACGAGAAGGACAGCTTCTGGGATAGTGATGAATATTATGAGTTTCACAGTGTGATTAATTCGGATTTGTCCTATCAGGTCAGTATTAAGGAGTTTGTACAATATGCGGAAACCAATGCCCATTCCATGATGACGGGAAATTATCCTGTGGTTGAATGTGAGGACAGCAAGAAGGCAGACAGGATTAATACTGCCATTGAAAGGGAGATGGAAATAGTTTCCAATCATGTGAATTCTATTGGAGAGAATCTCCGGGAGGACGAGTACTTTGTTTTTTCCATGGAAAGTTTTGTTACATACATGGAAGAAGATATTTTAAGCGTTATTTATGAAGAATATGCCGTTCTGGATGAAGAGATATATGAGACTTATGTGGTTTGCGTGAACATCGATATGGAAAGCGGTATAGCAATGACCAACTCCCAGATTCTTGAAATAGACGATGAATTTTCTATTGATTTTCGCAAGCGAAGTGAAAAGCAAAACGGTGAAAGCGGGACGATGGATTATTATTCGGATCAGGAGCTTACTGCGCTGATGAATGATGACAGTACGCTGATTATTTTTTATACTCCGCTGGGAATGGAGGTCGGCTTTAATTATTATTACGGATGGGTGACGGTAACCTATCCCGATTATGCGAAATATCAAAATCCGCTGTAATGTGATGGGGCTTGGAAACTCAAGCTCCATTAATTATTTGTATCATTAATTTCTGGTTGAAAAATTCACCTTAATATGCTACAGTGTAATAGCGCTTTTCCACTGTCATTTCAGGACAGTGTTAATCTCTGTTTTGCATATCCGGCATTTTCTGCCAAGCATCCGGAGGAAATTTGGAAAGAAAGGAGAAGATGCCTTTGAGGGAGTTTTATTGGACATATATGTTGATATAATAATTTCAGAAATTAAGATTAACCTGTTGACAAAGTCGAACGTTTGTTTTATAGTAATAAAGAACAAACGTTCCCGTTTGAGCTGTCTCATAATAAGCAGCTAAGTGGATTAAAAGGAGAAACGATTTATGGAAAGAGAAGAAAAGTTAAAAGCATTGGATGCCGCGTTAGGACAGATTGAGAAGCAGTTTGGTAAGGGAGCGGTGATGAAGCTGGGAGATTCCTACGCACATATGAACGTGGAGACAATTCCTACCGGTTCCTTAAGTCTTGATATTGCATTGGGACTTGGCGGAATTCCTAAGGGAAGAATTATTGAAATATATGGACCTGAGTCAAGTGGTAAGACTACCGTTACACTACATATGATTGCCGAGGTTCAAAAGAGAGGCGGAATTGCAGGCTTTATTGATGCGGAGCACGCTCTCGATCCGGTTTACGCCAGAAATATCGGAGTGGATGTTGACAATTTGTATATATCACAGCCGGACAATGGCGAACAGGCATTGGAAATTACAGAAACCATGGTCAGGTCAGGGGCAATTGATATTGTTGTTGTGGACTCTGTAGCGGCGCTGGTACCGAAGGCAGAGATTGACGGGGATATGGGTGATGCCCATGTGGGATTGCAGGCGCGTCTTATGTCACAGGCCCTGCGTAAGCTGACCGCAGTCATCAGTAAGTCCAACTGTACAGTAATCTTTATTAACCAGCTGCGTGAGAAGGTGGGCATTATGTTCGGTAATCCGGAGACTACCACCGGTGGTCGTGCATTGAAGTTTTATTCCTCTGTCAGACTGGACGTAAGAAGAATAGAAGCATTAAAGCAAAGCGGAGAGGCTATCGGAAACAGAACAAGAGTGAAGGTTGTTAAGAATAAGATTGCACCGCCTTTCAAGGAGGCCGAATTTGATATTATCTTTGGCGAAGGCATCTCAATGGTGGGCGATGTACTTGATCTGGCAGCTAATGTGAACATTGTAAACAAGAGTGGTGCATGGTATGCCTATGAAGGAAATAAGATCGGTCAGGGACGGGAGAATACCAAACAATACCTTAAGGATAATCCGGAAGTATTTGAAGAAATTGTTCAAAAGGTAAGGGCCCATTATGGCTTACAGGGAGCAGAAGCGCCTGACGACAGCAAAGAATAGAAGTAAACTGCAGCAGGCTGTTTAGAAATGAGGAATTTTATGATAGTAACGGATATGATTGAAGTATCCAAAGCAAAAGTAAAAATAGAAATTGACGGTGCATTCGCCTTTGTTTTATACAAGGGCGAATTGCGCGTTTACGGGATTAGGCAGGGAGAGGAGCTTTCCGAGTCAAGTTATCTGGAGATTATCCAGAAGGTTCTTCCAGAGCGGGCTAAGAAGCGGGCTATGAACCTGTTAAAAAGCCGCAGCTATACCTCAGCACAGCTGACGGACAAGCTGATTATGGGAGGATATTCGGCAGAAACGGCGCAGGCAGCGCTTGATTATGTGGCATCCTTTGGTTACATAGATGATGCGCAATATGCAAGGGATTTCATAGAATACAATTTGGAACGGAAAAGCCGCCAGCGCATATTAACGGATTTGATGAAAAAGGGAATCTCCAAAGAACTCTTCCTGGAAGCGTGGGACGAAGTGGCAGGAGAGGATGCCGGTGAGCTTGAAAGAGCGCAGATCAGGAGCTGGATTGCAAAAAAAAATTTTTCGGCGAAAAATGCCTCTAATACAGAGATACAGAAGATGATCGGTTTTTTGTTTCGAAAAGGCTTTTCAATTGATGCGATAAGAAGTGTACTTTCACTTGACATAACTTACAATTGAGTTTAAAATTTAAGTGTTGTAAATTGCTTTTAGAATGTTGTTTTTGATTCACATTCTATATAGATCAGAGTGCAATGAAAATTAAATAAGGAGGTGCTCCTGTAAATGCAGCAAGTTTTGATCGCAGTGATCGCTACGCTGATCGTGGTTGCTCCTGTGGCATGGCTTTTGGCTACTACATACCACAAGAAGGTATCTGAAGCCAAAATCGGAAATGCAGAGGAGAAGGCACGGGAAATTATCGATGAAGCGCTGAAGACTGCTGAGACGAAGAAGCGTGAGTCCTTACTGGAAGTTAAGGAGGAGTCCATTCGAACCAAGAACGAATTGGACAAGGAGATTAAGGAACGTCGTGCTGAAGCACAACGTTACGAGCGCAGAGTTCAGCAGAAGGAAGAGAACATCGATAAGAAGGCAGATGCGATTGAGAAGAAGGAAGCAAGCTTAACTGCCAGAGAAGAAGAACTGGCGAAGCAGCGTGTTGAAATTTCTAAGCTGAACGAACAGAGATTACAGGAACTGGAACGAATCTCAGGTTTAACCTCCGAACAGGCAAAAGAATATTTATTGAAAATTGTTGAAGATGAAGTAAAGCATGAAACGGCAGTGATGATCAAGGAAATGGAGAGTCGCGCCAAAGAAGAGGCCGATAAAAAGGCCAAAGAATATGTGGTTACAGCAATACAGAAATGTGCGGCAGACCATGTATCCGAAACTACGATTTCCGTAGTTCAGCTTCCTAATGACGAAATGAAAGGAAGAATTATCGGTAGAGAGGGAAGAAATATCAGAACTCTTGAAACGCTCACTGGTGTTGATTTAATTATCGATGATACGCCGGAAGCCGTTATCTTATCTGGATTTGATCCTATTCGAAGGGAAGTTGCAAGGATTGCGCTTGAGAAATTGATTGTTGACGGACGTATTCATCCGGCAAGAATTGAAGAGATGGTTGAGAAGGCGCAGAAGGAAGTCGAAGTCATGATTAAGGAGGAAGGTGAAGCCGCAGTCCTTGAAGTAGGTGTGCATGGCATTCATCCTGAACTCGTAAGATTGCTCGGTAAGATGAAATTCAGAACCAGCTACGGTCAGAATGCACTTAAGCATTCCGTTGAAGTAGCACAGCTTTCAGGACTTTTAGCTGCAGAACTTGGTCTGGATGTCAGGATGGCCAAGAGAGCAGGCTTATTGCATGATATAGGTAAGGCAGTAGATCATGAAATGGAAGGTTCCCATATTCAGTTGGGTGTTGAATTGTGTAGAAAATACAAGGAGTCACCTACTGTTATTAATGCAGTGGAATCCCACCATGGTGATGTAGAGCCTCAGACGTTGATTGCATGTCTTGTACAGGCTGCCGATACAATATCTGCGGCAAGACCGGGGGCAAGAAGAGAAACGCTCGAAACATATACATCCAGATTGAAACAGTTAGAGGATATCACAAACAATTTTAAAGGTATAGATAAATCTTTTGCAATTCAGGCAGGTAGAGAGATTCGTGTAATGGTAGTTCCGGAACAGATTTCTGATTCCGATATGGTTCTTTTAGCTCGAGATATTTCCAAGAAGATTGAAGCTGAATTGGAATATCCAGGACAGATCAAAGTAAATGTGATCAGAGAGTCACGCGTAATCGATTACGCAAAATAATACGAAATATTTTTTAAGAGTTGGCCCAGCGGCTGACTCTTTTTCTTTGTATAGATTTAATAAAAATTTTCAAATAAGGCAAAAATATTCGGAAAAAGAATCAATAAAAAATAGCTTGTAGGGAAGAGACAGATATAGTAAAATAGTATGGGTTTTAAAATGTATACAATTATCCAACAATACTATACGGCAGATACGAGGAGGAATATGTGTCATGAAGGCATATAAGGAAATGAGCAGGGAGGAGCTTCTTGCTCTGAAGGAAGAACTGAATGTTCAGTATCAGGAGGCAAAGGCAAAGGGCTTGAAGCTGGATATGTCACGAGGTAAACCGGCACCTTCCCAGCTGGATATGGAGCTGGATTTTCTTGATGTGATTGATTCAAATTCTAATTTTAAGACGCATACCGGAATAGACTGCAGAAATTATGGGCTTTTAGAGGGAACTCCCGAAGCAAAGAAGCTGTTGGCGGATATGATGGGTGTTTCACCTGAGCAGGTTATTATATGCGGAAATTCCAGCCTTAACATCATGTATGATGTGATAGCCAGGTCTATGATTTTCGGCGTAATGGGCAGTACACCCTGGTGTAAACTGGACAAAGTTAAATTTTTGTGTCCGGTACCGGGATATGACAGGCATTTTGCAATTACGGAGCAGTTTGGAATTGAAATGATAAACATTCCCATGTCAGAACAGGGACCGGATATGGATTTAGTGGAAGAATATGTGAACAATGATCCGGCGGTAAAAGGTATTTGGTGTGTTCCAAAGTATTCTAATCCCCAGGGCTATACCTATTCCGACGATACGGTAAGACGGTTTGCAGCTCTGAAGCCTGCAGCAGACGATTTCAGGATTTTCTGGGATAATGCATATGCAATTCATGACCTGTATGAGGACAGAAGGGATGAACTTTTAGAGATATTGGGAGAATGCGAAAAGACAGGAAATATCGATATGGTATATGAATTCTGCTCCACTTCCAAGGTTACTTTCCCCGGCAGTGGTATTTCGGCGGTTGCATCTTCCAAAGCCAATGTAGATTTCATGATGAAGATTATGACCATACAGACTATCGGTTATGATAAGATGAATCAGCTCCGTCATGTAAATTATTTTAAGGATATTGACGGAATGAAGGCGCATATGAAGAAGCATGCAGAGATCATGCGCCCTAAGTTTGAGGCCGTTCTTGAGGTACTGGACAAAGAGCTTTCGGAGCTTGGCATCGGGTCTTGGACCAAGCCCAATGGCGGTTATTTCATTTCGTTTGAAACCATGGACGGCTGTGCCAAAGCCGTAGTGGAAAAATGTAAGGAGGCCGGTGTGGTATTAACCGGTGCAGGGGCAACCTATCCTTACAAAAAGGACCCTAAGGACAGCAATATTCGTCTGGCGCCTACCTTCCCTTCAGCAGAGGAACTTTCCATGGCAGCGGATTTGTTTGTGCTTTGTGTGAAGATGGTTAGTGTAGAGAAGCTTCTTGAGAGTAAATAGTTGATTGGCGGTTTTGGAATGTGAGGCTGTGAAAAACAGGAGCTGTGAAAGTAGAGGCTGGGAATGGAAGAGTTTAAGAGACTGGAAAGAACCTTGGTTGCGCATGGAGCCATTATAGACTACTATCAGGATACCATTCAGGTACCTAACGGAAATGTAGTTAAGTGGGATTTCATTGGTCATAAGGGAGCTGCTGCGGTGGTTCCTGTGGATGAGCAGGGGCGCATTATTATGGTAAGACAATACCGCAATGCGTTGGAGCGTTACACTCTGGAAATTCCGGCAGGAGGGCTGCAGAGTGCCGACGAACCCACCAGGGATGCGGCAGCAAGAGAGCTTGCCGAAGAAACCGGATATGTATCGGAGCATTTGGAGCTTCTGATCAGTATCCGCACTACCGTAGCTTTTTGTAATGAAAAGATTGACATCTATGTGGCAGACCGGTTGGTTCCGGGAAAGCAGCATTTGGACGAGGATGAGTATGTTCAAGTGGGAGCGTATACAGTAGAAGAACTGACAAATATGATCTACAGTGGAGAAATACAGGATTCCAAAACAGTTGCAGCTATTTTAGCCTACAAGGATAAATATTTAAAATAGCAATGTAAAGGAGCAGGAATAAATGTTGACAGGCAGTGCATAGGCACTGTCTGTTTTTCATATAATGAAAAAAATGAAAATGGCAGTTTGATATGAACAGAACGGAAAAAAGCAGAGTGTATCGTATTTGGCTCTATCTGTTTTTAGGGAGCTTTCTTGCAGGTGTTCTGATTATGAATATGGCAAATGATGCACTTCTGGGAGAGGAGGGAATATTCAGTTCTGCCTCCTTATACAGGTTAAAGTATATAGAAATTGATGAGGGAAGTTTTTTTCGATATGTGCTCGGACAGCGGATGGGAGAATATGCAATTATGCTTTTGCTTTCCACTACAGTGCTGGGAATGATTGCCGCCTATGCGGCGGTTTTGTGGCAGGGGCTTATGACGGGAATGATTATCACTGCGGCCATAATCCGTTATGGCATAAAAGGAATCCTTTTGATACTGGGAGGAATGTTTCCACATCAATGTCTGCTGTTTCCTGCCGGAGTTATGCTGCTGGGATGGTGTCTGGAGAATTACAACAGGATACATATATGTGGCAAAGGCGTGGCGCCACATTTCAGAAACAGAAGACAACAGCTTCTGCATCAGGGAATTTCTCTTCTGTGGATACTTTTGGTGCTGCTGATCGGGTGTATATTGGAAAGTTATGTAAACCCGATTTTAATTTCTGATCTGATAAAAATTTTTTAAAAAAATTTTTTTTACAATATCTGGTATTAACATAATTTTGAATTTCCGATATGTTGTATTTTTGGTGTAAAAGCGTCAAAATGCGCATAAAATCAGGGAAAAATGCATTTGCTTTTCTTTCTTTTCTTGCTTATAATGGAACCTGAACCTCTGTTTATGTAAACGGGAATACGGGGAGGAGCAGTTAGATGGAAACAGAGATCAATTCATTCATGCTTTATTTACATAATATCAAGAAGACCTCTGAGAATACAGAGATGTCTTACCGCAGAGATTTGGTAAAGGTGAAAAACTATATGCAGGAGCAGGGGATCGAGGATGTCAGGAAGATTACGTCCACGAATCTGAATTCCTACATTCTTTACCTTGAAAAAAATAAATTTTCTGCAGCTACGATTTCCAGAAATATTGCTTCGTTAAAAGCTTTTTATCATTATATGTGCAAAGAGGGTCTGGTAGCGGAGGACGTATCGGAGGCGCTTCATGCTCCCAAAATTGAGAAAAAGCTGCCTGAGGTGATGTCAACGGATGAGGTGGTAAGACTTTTGGAGCAGCCTTCCGGCACTTCACCGAAAGAAATCAGAGATAAAGCGATGCTGGAGCTTTTATATGCTACCGGTATCAGAGTGACTGAGTTAATTACGTTAAAAACCGGCGATGTGAATTTGCAGATGGGATATATTGTGTGCAGAGATAATGGAAAGGAAAGGGTGATACCCTTTGGAAACGAGGCCAAAAGCGCTTTAATCCGTTATCTGGAGGGAACGCGCGCTGCCATGATATCCGATGCGCAATCGGAATATTTGTTTGCCAATTGTTCCGGCCGGCCCATGAGCCGGCAGGGCTTTTGGAAGCTGGTTAAGTATTACGCCAAAAAGGCAGGTATTGTGGCGGATATTACGCCGCATACCCTGAGGCATTCCTTTGCGGCGCATCTGGTAGAGAACGGAGCGGATCTTCGAAGCGTACAGGAGATGCTGGGACATTCGGATATTTCCACGACACAGATTTATGTCAATATGAACAGAAACAAATTAAGAGAGGTGTATACGAAAGCGCACCCCAGACATTAAAAAACTGCCCATCAGGGCAGTTTTTTATGTAATGGGATAGTGCTTAATATTCAGCAATATCATAAATCAGTCTCTCAGAAGCTTCCCATCCGAGGCAGGGATCGGTAATGGACTTTCCATAAACGCCGCCCCCTACCTTTTGGCTTCCTTCTTCAAGATAGCTTTCAATCATAACGCCCTTTACAAGCTTGTGAATATCAGGGCTTAATTTACGGCTGTGCATAACTTCTTTTACAATTCTGATCTGTTGTGCAAACTCCTTGTTGGAGTTGCTGTGGTTTGCATCAATGATAGTGGCAGGGTTCTTCAAATCTCTCTCATTGTAAAGTGTGAGAAGGAGATTTAAATCCTCATAATGATAATTCGGAAGGTTCCTGCCGTATTTGTTGGTAGCACCGCGAAGAACGGTATGTGCCAATTCATTTCCGTTGGTCTGAACAGCCCACCCTCTGTAAATAAAGGAGTGGGGATGCTGAGCAGCATAAACCGAATTCAGCATAACGGTTAAGTCACCGCTGGTAGGGTTTTTCATACCGGCGGGAACATCAAAGCCGCTGACCACAATTCGATGCTGTTGATCTTCCACGGAACGGGCGCCGATGGCAACATAGGAAAGAATGTCCGATACATAGCCCCAGTTTTCGGGATAAAGCATTTCGTCCGCAGCAGTAAGACCGGATTCCTCAATGGCATGGATCTGCATCTTACGCATGGCAATCAGTCCGGCAAGAAAGTCGGGCTTCTTTTCGGGATCGGGCTGATGAACAATACCTTTATAGCCTTCCCCGGTGGTTCTGGGCTTGTTGGTATAAATACGGGGAATCAAAATCAGCTTGTCCTTCACCTTTTCATTTACTCTGGCAAGGCGGGTTACATATTCGCATACCGCATCCTCATTGTCAGCAGAGCAGGGGCCGATAATAACGAGAAATTTGTCGCTTTTACCGGTGATAACATCCTTAATTTCCTGGTCTCGTTCCTGCTTCAAACGCACCAGTTTTTCCGGAAGAGGAAATTGCTCCCTGATTTCATCCGGTGTAGGGAGCTTCTTTATAAATTCAAATGACATAGAAACAATCCTCCTGTAATTAGGTCGTGTCTATTATAATATAGAAAAATCGGAAGTGCAAGGCAAGAATGCCGGGATAAGCGTTTTAAAACGCAGCTTTGGCGGACTAAACTGTTGCTTGCAATATATCCGGAAAAAGTGTAAAATTGCAAATGACTGTATTGTGCAGATTATGACATTTTATATCAGATAGGAGCAGATAATATGGCACTTTCCAAGAAGCCGGTTACCGGCATGAAAGATATTCTTCCGGAGGAAATGCAGATCCGTGATTATGTGATCGGAGTGATCAAGGAAACATACGGGAAATTTGGATTTACATCCATAGAAACCCCCTGTGTTGAGAACATTGAAAATCTCAGCAATAAGCAGGGAGGAGAAAATGAAAAGCTGATTTTTAAGATTTTAAAAAGAGGAGAAAAGCTGAATCTGGAAACAGCTGAAAGTGAAAGAGATCTGGTGGATGGCGGACTTCGCTATGACCTGACGGTTCCGCTGGTTCGATATTATTCCAATCATGCCAATGAGCTTCCTACGCCCTTTAAGGCGCTTCAGATGGGGAATGTATGGCGTGCGGAAAGACCCCAGAGAGGACGTTACCGTCAGTTTATGCAGTGCGACATTGATATATTGGGAGAGCCTTCCAATTTGGCGGAGATTGAGCTGATTCTTGCCACCACAACCACCTTAGGGCGTCTCGGATTTAAGGATTTTCAGATTAGAATTAACGAGAGAAGAATCTTAAAGGCCATGGCAGCTTACAGCGGCTTTGAGGAAGAAGCTTATGACAGCGTTTTTATTACACTGGATAAGATGGACAAGATCGGCCTGGAAGGAGTGGAAGCGGAGCTTTTGGAAGACGGCTTCAATAAAGAATGTGTGGATAAGTACCTTGCCCTTTTTAAGGGAATGGAAGAGGCTGATGACAGTCTTTCTTATCTGGCAGATACTCTGGGAGATTATCTGGAGGAAGAGGTAAAAGTAAGCCTTCAGGAAATCATGGACAGCGTTGGCGCAACGAAGACTGCTGATTTTGAATTAGTATTTGATCCTACTCTGGTCAGGGGAATGTCCTATTATACGGGAACTATTTTTGAAATCGCAATGCCTCAGTTTGGCGGAAGCTGCGGGGGCGGCGGCAGATATGACAAGATGGTGGGTAAGTTTACGGGAAATGATGTACCTGCCTGCGGATTTTCCATTGGCTTTGAGCGGATTATTCTGCTTCTTATGGAAAGCGGTTTTCAGGTGCCGTCTCAGCCTGCCAAGGTAGCATATCTTTTGGAAAAGGGCCTTCCGGGTGAAGCGCTTTGCAGGGTGATCGGAGAGGCGCAAAAGGAGCGCAGCGAGGGAAAACAGATTCTGGTGGTTCGTATGAACAAAAATAAAAAGTTCCAGAAGGAGCAGTTGAACAAGGAAGGATACACGGAGTTTAAGGAATTTTACAAAAATCCACTGAAATAAGGGATGAAATAATTAAGTAGATTATGGTTAAAGTATATTATGCGGAGGATGTTTCTTTTTGGAAAGAAAGCATCCTCTTTGCGCACATGGAACAAATTGAAGAAGAGCGGAGAAAGATCTGGGAGCACAGGGAGAAAAGCAATGACAGGGCCCGAAGCCTTGGAGCAGGACTGCTGCAGCATTATGCCTTATGTGATTACTTAAATCTGCCCTGGGAAAAAACGCCTCCCTTTCGTACCTGCCAAGGACAATGGGGCAAGCCCTATTTGGCGGAATATCCGGATGTATATTTTAACCTGTCTCATTCCGGGCGGTATGTATGCTGCGCAGTGTCGGAGCAGGAGACAGGCGTGGATATTCAGGAGCATCGAAGCGGCAGAAAAGGAATCGCGCGGCGGTTTTTTACCGGGGAGGATAATCAATTGCTGCAAAGTCTTGATGAAAACCGGGCGCAGGATATGTTTTTCCGTATTTGGAGTATCAGGGAGAGTTATATTAAGCTTACGGGAAGAGGGATTGGTCAGGGACTTGATTCCTTTCAGATAGACTGGAAGAGCAGCGCTCTTAGGGAGCAGGGAGAAGCAGCTGCATATTTTGCGGAAAACAATGAACTGCCGGGGTATAGTCTGTGCGTATGCAGCCGACAGGAGAACATGAAACCCGATTGGATTAAGGCGGAGCTTGCAGACAGGAAAGCACAGGAAAAGACGGAGTTTTAGGGAAGATGAAAATGTCAGGCAAAAGAGGCAGGGGATATAGAAGAGAGAGGCTTGGAATTATCCTGATTCTGCTGGCGGTAAATCTGTTTTTGTGCCTGCGGAGGCAGTCCTCTTTTCAGGAGGAGGAGTACGCTGACAGTAAGCCGGTATCTCAGGAACAGGAGACGCTTTCCGATGAGCTGGAGGTGCATTTTATTGATGTGGGACAGGGAGATGCAACCCTGATTAAGTGCGGGGAGCATGCCATGCTGATTGATGCGGGAGATAATACAAAGGGAACCACTGTTCAGTTTTATCTGAAAAATCACGGAGTTACAAAGCTGGATTACGTCATCGGAACTCACTTGGATGCGGACCACATTGGGGGATTGGATGTGGTGATTACCAAGTTTGACTGTGATGTTGTTATGTACCCCGAATATGAAAAGGATACCAAGTCCTACTCCGATTTGACAGATGCCATGAAAGCCCGGAATTATCATAACATCCTTCCTGCAGTGGGTAGTGAGTATACACTGGGTGATGCATCCTTTACCATTTTGGCGCCAAGCAGCCAGTTTTATGAGCGGGAAAACAATTATTCCATTGCTATCAGACTTGTTTATGGAAACACCGTTTTTTTGTTTTTAGGTGATGCGGAGGCTGAGTCGGAAGAGGAAATGCTGAGCAGCGGAAGAGAATTGCAGGCAGATGTGTTAAAGGCCGGACATCATGGGAGCAGCAGTTCCTTATTGGAGGAGTTTATCCGGAAGGTGGCGCCGGATTACACGGTAATCAGCTGCGGGGAGGGAAATGATTACGGACATCCCCATGAAGCGGTTTTGAATATACTGCGCCGGGAAGGGATACAGGTGTTTCGGACCGACGAGCAGGGCAGCATTATTGCCGAAAGTGACGGAAAAGAAATTACATGGAGCTGCGAGCCCTCAGAGAGCTGGAAAGCAGGGGAACAAAGGCAGTAAGTTCCATTTGAAAAGGAAAGGATAATATGCTATACTGATATAGAACATATATTCGATTAAAACAAGTTCGAACGGAAAGGAGGCGGAACGGCTGTGCCGGCTGACAGAACCTATATTTGTATCGATTTAAAATCCTTTTATGCTTCTGTGGAGTGCGTGGACAGAGGTCTTGACCCCATGACCACCAATCTGGTGGTGGCTGATCCGGAGCGCAGTGAGAAGACGATTTGTCTGGCGATTACCCCGGCCATGAAAAAGCTGGGAATTCCCAATCGCTGCCGGGTATTTCAAATACCGCCTCATGTGAAATATATTATGGCAACGCCGCGGATGCAGCATTATATTGATGTGTCCGCAGATATATATGCAATTTATCTGAAATATATTTCCAAGGATGATATCCATGTTTATTCCATTGATGAGGTATTTATGGATGTGACGGATTACCTTACCATGTACGGAATGTCGGCAGGAGAGCTGGGAAACGTGATTATGAAAGATGTGCTGGAAACTACCGGTATTACGGCATCCTGCGGCATCGGTACCAATCTTTATCTTGCCAAGATTGCCATGGATATTACCGCTAAGCACTCTGAGGATCATATTGGATTTTTGGATGAGGAAAGCTATCGGCGGACGCTTTGGCATCATAGGCCGCTTACCGATTTTTGGAGAATTGGCATCGGCACCGCAAACAGGCTTAAGCAATATGGAATCTACACCATGGCGGGAGTGGCGGACATGGATGAGGATATTCTTTATAAGGAATTTGGGATAGACGCAGAGCTTCTGATCGATCATGCATGGGGAAGAGAGCCTGTTACGATTGCCGACATCAAAAATTATAAGCCGTCCACCAATTGTCTTACCAGCGGTCAAGTGCTGGGGGGTGATTATGAATATGACAAGGCCAGACTGGTGGTGAAGGAGATGGCAGATATGCTGTGTCTTGAGTTGGTGGAAAAGGGACTGGTGACCAAATCCGTCACTCTTTATGTGGGATATGCTAATTTTCAGAAGCTGGAGTCCGCCAAGGGAACCGTAAATCTGAACAGCAAAACCAACTCCGCAAGGGTCATTATTTCACAGACGGAGCAGCTGTTTGAGAAAATCGTAACCTACAAGGGGGCTTTGATACACAGGATCAACATTTCCTTTAACAATGTAACGGAAGAGGATTATATACAATACGAACTTTTCACGGACCCAAAGGAAAGGGAGAAGGAGCGCAGCATCCAGAGGGCAATGCTGGATATTAAGAAGAGGTATGGAAAGAATGCGATTTTGAAGGGAATGAACCTGGAAGAGGGAGCTACCGCAATGGAAAGAAATCATCAGATCGGAGGGCACAGAAGTGGCGAATAGACCGAAAATGGATAGATCGGAACGGGCAAAGCAGTTTATGCCCTTTGCAGCCTTAAAGGGGTATGAGGAGGCGCTTAGAGAGAAAGAAAGACAGGTTTCCCTTTCTGAAAATCAGCTTTCTTTAGCCAGAAATTCAAGAAACGCCGCAGCCGGTAAGGGCTTGGAAAAGTAATATCCCTGTATGTAATTGATACCCAGCTCCTTCATGGTGTCAAACTGCTCCCTGGTTTCAATGCCTTCCGATACAATCTGCAGCTTTAATCCGTGAATCATATGCATAGCTGCATCCATAACATATTTTGCTTTTCCGTTTTCAAAATATGCGCAGGTCATGTGGCGGTCAAACTTTACAATATTGACCGGCATTTCCACGATGTAATTTAAATTGGACTGGCCTGTGCCGAAGTCATCCAGAGAAAAGTTAATTCCGTAATCCATTAACAGTTTCATATTTTCCAGCAGTGTTTTTTTGGTGCTGACGGAAGCGGATTCAGTGATTTCCAAATTAATCCATGAAGGATCAATTTCATAGTTCTGCATAATGCGGATAAAGCTTTCGGCCAAGTGTTCATAGGCACACTGAACAACAGACAGATTGACTTCTATATAGTGGATTCCCAGCTGAATAGGCAGGCCTGTCTGTAAAAGGGAGCATACTCTTTCAAAAACAATTTCCCCTAATTTTAAAATAATACCGTTTCTTTCTGCGATACCGATAAATACGCCGGGCGGAATGATTTCGCCCTCTTCGGTTCTGATACGGATTAATGCCTCCGCAGAGGTAAAACGCTGTTCCTTGGTTGAGTAAATTGGCTGATAATACACCTCTATCCGGTCATTTTGGATGGCATCTATCAACAGGCTCTCAATACGTCTTTCCTCATACATGCTTTTTACAATGGAGGAGTCAATGATAATGGTGTCCTTCTCGTCAAATTCCTTGATACTGTGTCTTACATAGTGAAAAAGATAAATAATATCATCGATACGGTCTACAATTCCGGTATCCGGCATTACAATCCAGTTTGGATTTACGAAGACATTGAGATCCTTTCCCCAGCTGAGTTCAAAGCGTTTCTGCAGCATTTTGTAGCAGTCCCATATAGAAACATTGTCATGGAACAAAAGCACAATTTCATCTTCCGTATTCTTAAAGGCCAAAGCATTGGGAATATTCAAAAGAAAGCTGATAACCTCCACTTTGATATTTTTTTCCGCATCGGTAGTCATATTGGTAGTGCGGGAGCGGGAAAAAATCAGGCATAAGGCGGAAAAGGGGATGTCCTTTTCACGTAACTGCTCCATGTACTGTAAAAGGGTATTTTGATTATAAAGACCGGTTTGCCGATCCAGATTGGTTTCCGGGTTTTCCAGCTTTAAATAAACGACCATAACCGCAAGGGCACCCGAATAGCCCACAATGAGAAGATCCTTAAACAAAAATTGAAGGATTGCGGCGATAATCCAGAAGGCCACCCACAGCTGCACAGCCTCCCGTCTTCTGGGATTCATTTTATTCCTGTATATGTGCATCAACGCAACAATTGAGAAGAAAAACAGAAAAGCAAAAGCATAGGTGGCAAGTGTACTGGGGCCATAAGTATACATCTTGACACCGTCGCAATAGTTATAAATCGGCAATGCATAAATCAGTATAATTCCAACGGCTGCAACCATACCAAAACGAAAGGAAATTTTTTTGTAGCGGAGATCGTCCTTATAGATATCCGTGCAGACATAGAGAACGCCGCATAAGGCAACCAGAACAAGGGTAGCAATATAGGTTTTGCAAATGAAATTTACCGTCCATTCGGGCATGACATCCTGATGGGTAAGCGCAACAAGTGACAGAATATCCAGAGAAAGACTTACAATAATGGTACAAATCATGCTGAAAAAAGCTTTTTCCGCATTTAATCGGATTTTCTTTTGTGTTCCGTAGAAATATAAAATAATCAACATCAGGACAAGTCCGCAACATTGAACCTTAATATTCATCTGTATCCTCCACACGTTTCTGCTTCAGGTTCCTTTGTATATGCATTTCCATTATAAGGAAAACTGATTCCATAATATTTTACTATAGAACTTTGGGTAAAACAAGTAAAGAGCAGGAAATTTCTCTGTACGGCAGTGTTTTTTCCCCGATACTATGTTACAATAATACGTAATTTATAATTGCAGGTTAAGAAGAGGGCAATATGATATATAAAATTGGGACAAGAGGATCGAAGCTGGCGCTGGCGCAGGCAGGGATCGTACAGAAAAGATTGGCTGAGCATTTCCCGGAACATAAATTTGAACTGGTTATTGTGAGAACAACCGGCGATAAGTTTCATGATGTTCCCATGAAGGAGATCGGAACCAAAGGACTTTTTATCAAGGAAATAGAGGAGCAATTGTTGGACGGTGCCATTGATTTTGCCGTGCACAGCATGAAGGACATGCCGGGGCAGCTGGCGGAAGGACTGGTATTGTCAAAGGTCTGGAAAAGGGAAGATCCGAGGGATGTTTTGATATTAAGAGAAAAGAAGTCCCTTGCGGAGCTGCCTGATAATGCGATTATTGCAACCGGGAGCCTGCGGCGGAAATATCAGCTTTTAAAACTCAGGCCGGATTTGCAGATCGCGGATATTCGCGGGAATGTGGAAACCCGTATCCGCAAAATGGAGGAACAAAAGCTGGATGGAATTGTGCTGGCGGCGGCAGGCTTAAACCGGGTACATCTGGAAGAGAGGATTGCCCAATATTTTGGGTATGAGGAAATGATTCCGGCACCGGCGCAGGGAGCGCTTGCCATAGAGACTGCAGAAAAGCGTAAGGATATCCTGACGATGCTGAACAGGTTTGCGGATGAAGAATCCGACCGTACCGTTACGGCGGAAAGACATTTTCTGTCTTTAATGGGAGGAGGATGCCATGTGCCGGTAGGGGCAATCGGAGAAACAGTCGGGGAGGATATCTTCCTGAAGGTGATGTACGGCGATGAAGCAGGAGAAAAGGTTGTGTTTGCAAGTGCCGCCGGAAAGGATCCGACTGCCGTTGCAGAAGAAGCAGCCGGACGGCTGCGTGCGCAATATGAACAGGGGTGAGATGTGATTGATATCTGCACGGACGCACCCAATGGAAAAGAAAGAGAAGGATGAATTATGACGAATGTGAATGAGAAAGAAATGTCAATAAAACAATATAAAATACATGCAAAGTCCAAAGCGCTGGATTTAACATTATGCGGATTTTTTGCGGCACTGATTGCCATCGGTGCTTTTATCAAGGTTGAAATACCGGTGGAGCCCTATGCGATGCATTTCACCATGCAATGGTTTTTTGTTTTGTTTGCCGGTTTTTTACTGGGAAAGAAAAGAGCGGCCATGAGCGTTTGCGTTTATCTTGTTATCGGACTGGTGGGCGTGCCGGTATTTGCTTCCGGCGGCGGACCGGCGTATTTAATCCGTCCCACCTTTGGCTTTCTGCTGGGATTTGCCCTGGCCGCATTTGTTATGGGAATGATGATGGATCATAGGCAGAAGGCTTCCTTTCCCTGGATGCTTCTGACCTCCATAGTGGGGCTGGCGGCGTATTATGGCGTGGGCATTCTTTACTTTTACTTTATCAGCAATTATGTGATCAGCATGCCGGTAGGCTGGAAGGTTGTTTTAGTGAACTGCTGTCTTTTGACGATTTTTGAGGATTTTCTTCTTTGTGTTCTGGCAGCCATTATTTGTAACCGGTTAAGGGCTGCGTTTCAAAAGCAGATAGCTGAAATGTAGAATAAAATCAAGTGACAATTTGTTGCCCACGGAAACGAGGATAAGTATGAAAAATGAAACCGTCGGTATAGGGTGCGTCAGCCTGATAGGCGCAGGCTGTGGAAGCAGGGAATGGATTACGCTGGAAGGACTTACCCTGTTAAGAACATGTGACGCTGTGGTGTATGACGATTTGATTGACCCGGAGCTGTTAAAGGAGGCGCCTTCCGATGCCGAGAAAATATATGTTGGGAAAAGAAGCCATAAGTCTTCCGCAAAACAGGAGGATATTCAGAGCCTTCTGGTAAAGCTTGCCCGTCAGAAGAAACAGGTTGTCAGGTTAAAGGGTGGAGACCCTTTTGTTTTTGGAAGAGGCGGCGAGGAAATTCAATTTTTAAATCAAAACCATATTCCGTGGAGGGTTGTTCCCGGCATCAGTTCGGCTTTGGCGATTCCGGCCGAAGCGGGAATCCCGGTGACCCATCGTGGCGTAAGCAGAAGTATTCATATTATGACGGCGCATACCAGAGAGGACGTGCTGCGCAGGGATATGGAACAGTTTGCAGGTCTGGAGGGGACGCTTATTTTTCTCATGGGCTTGGAGAGCCTTGCAGCGATTGTAAGCATTTTGAGGGAAAAAGGGCGTGATAAAGATACGCCGGCTGCCATTGTGTCCGGCGGAAACACGGCCAATCCCTATAAGATAATCGGCAGTCTGGATACGATATTGGAAAAGGCCCAAAAGGAAAATGTCACAACGCCTGCCGTAATTGTGATCGGGGATGTGGTGGCGCTGGATTTTTATAACGGCGTGAAGCTTCCCCTTTCGGAGATCAGGGTAGGGCTGACGGGAACCGATGATTTTCAGCAAAAGCTTCACAGGCGGCTGCAGCCATTGGGAGCAGAGCCTGTTTCCCTGATGCAGGGGAAGTGTGAGGAAACTGCCGTTCCGATTCCATGGGAGGAGATAACAGCTTCCGAAAGGAAGTGGATTGTTTTCACAAGCGTGCAGGGGATTCGGGTTTTCTTTGAACGGTGCAGAAGGGAAAAGATGGATCACAGACGATTGGCGTCCTGTAAGTTTGCGGTGATCGGCGCTGCAACAAGGCGGGAGCTGGAAGCGTATGGGATTATAGCGGATCTTTGTCCCCGGGAATATACATCTTCGGCTTTGGCAGATGAGCTGCTTTTACAGATCAGGGAAGGGGAAAGGGTTTATTTATTCAGTTCCGGTCAGGGAACGGATGTGCTTACACGGAGGCTGGGGGAAAAGCGGCTGGGTTGCCGCCGGTTTGACCTGTATGATACGCATTTCTTATGCAGGGAGGTGCAGACGGAAAAGCCGGAATATGTTTTGTTTGGAAGCGCAGGAAGCGTCAGGGCTTTGCAGCAATCCGGGTATCGGATGGATGAACAGGCTCAGGGAATTTGTATCGGACCGGTCTGTGCGCAGGCTTACCGGGAATGCTTTAAACAGGAGCCGATTGTTGCCGGTGAGGCAACGGTAGAAGCGATGACAGAGGCCTTGTTGGAAGCAGCCCTAAGCCAGTGAACAGAAACATAAAATTACGAAAAGAGGTAGCAGCATATGACAGGTTTATTATACGGAGTCGGTGTAGGACCGGGAGATCCGGAGCTTATGACATTAAAGGCGGTCAGAGTGATTAAAGAAAACGACATCATTGCTTTGCCGGGAGCGGAATCAAGGGAAACTGCCGCATATCAAATTGCTGTTGCAGCTGTTCCGGAGCTTGCTGATAAGCAGCTGATTTCCGTTTATATGCCTATGACCCATGATAGGGAAGAGCAGAAAAGGTGCCACCGGAAGGGCGCTGAAATGGTGGAAGCATATTTAAGGCAGGGAAAGAACGTAGTATATCTTACTTTGGGAGACCCCACCGTTTATTCCACCTTTACCTATATTCAGCAGATTGTGGAGGAGAACGGATTTCAGACGCAGCTGATCAGCGGAGTGCCGTCTTTTTGTGCGGCGGCGGCAAGAGTCAATGTGCCCCTTTCCATCGGGGATGAAGCGATACATGTTTATCCGGCTGTGTATAATTTGACGGAGGAGCTGCCTTCTGCGGGAACCTGTGTTTTGATGAAGTTGGGGAGCAGGATGAAGCAGATAAAGGAAATCATCAGGAAAAGCGGACACGATGCGGTTATGGTGGAAAACTGCGGAATGCAAAAGGAACAGGTTTATTTTCACCTGGACGAAATACCTGATACGGCGGGATATTATTCCCTTATTATTGCCAAAGAGGCGGAGTAAAGATGATTGTTCTGAGTAATCTGACGAAAAATTTGATCAGTTTACGGCGGTGGATACTGTCAATATGAAGATTGAGACCGGTGAATTTTTCGGGCTTCTCGGACCCAACGGGGCAGGAAAGACAACAACCACCGGAAAAAGACTGTTCGAAAGCTGTCCGGCGGAATGAAAAGAAGGCTGAATGAGCAGAAGCTGACAATTCTGCTGACCACACATTGCATGGAAGAGACCCAGACCTTATGTGGGAGAGTGGCAATGATGAACCACGGCAAAATAGAAGAAATCAATTCTCCCGCAGGGTTTATCCGGGAATTGGGCAATTATGCCGTTGATGAAACTTAAGTTAGGTGACAAAATGGGAATTATTACGATTTTAAAAGAAAAAGCGTAAAATCTGAGGGTGTCACCCCTTGAATTTCACACTTTTTTTATTGCGTGATTGCCTGTTTTGATATATAATACTAATGACAAAAAGTCATTAAGGAGCAAATATGACAGCAAGAATGAACGATACAGAAGCCAGAAAAAGGCAGATTCTTGGAAAAGCAACTGAGCTTTTTGCCTTGAAAGGCTATCACGGAGTGGGGATTGATGAAATTGCCGAGGCATGCGGCGTGGTACGTGGAACGGTGCTCAAATATTTCGGCAGCAAGCAGGAGTTGTACAAAAAGGTTTTATACGAAAGGGGTAATCCCATCAGAGACTACATGCTTGCCATTTGTGACGATACAAGCATATCTGCGCTTGATGCCCTGCATAAATTGGTGGAGATTACGGGAAAGCAATTTTCGTCCAATAAAAGGTATATCGGAAAAGATTTGGAGAACGAAGAGTTTCTTCAAAATTTTGATGTACTCAGACTTCCGGTGTACCGTGAGCAGCAGAAATATCTTGAAAAAATCCTGGAGAGGGGAAATCGTGAAGGCGCATTTCATGTTGAAAACCCTCATATAAGATCGTTCAGTATTATATTTGCCGTATTTGGAATTGCGGAATCTCTGGAAGGGGATGAGGCAATGCTGGAGGAAGTAAATGCGGTTGTAAGGAAAATGTTGGATCTGTAAAGGATAAGAATATAGAAGAGCTGCAGCCGTTAGTCTATAAGATTTTAATGAGGGGGAGAGAGAATGAGCATACTTTATAGTATATTGAAACCCATTGTCAGAAAGGTTGTTAAGAATGGAGCACATACGGAGGAGAGCTATGAGGATTTTGTGCGCACCTCCTATAAAATCCAGGCAAAGTTTATGTTTAAGCTTCCTCAAAAAAAGGGTTACGAATTCAGGGATGAGATGATTGACGGCTGTCACTGTATTGTCGGACATAAGATCGGTTCGGATACCAAAAGAGCTTTGGTTTATCTGGTAGGAGGCGGAGAAAGAAGGTGGCAGCTTCCCGGAATCAAGGCTATGACAAGATATATGAGTGAAACCAATCGCAATCTGTGGATTCCTTTATATCCGCTTTATCCTGATTATAATTTTCTGGATGAGGTGGAAATGATCTGCCACATGCATGAGAGAATGCTGAAAGAGTATGAGGCGAAGGATATTGCATGGCTTGGATTTTCTGCCGGAGCAGATCTTATTATGTCTACGGGGCGTCATATTATTCAGAAGGGAAATTTTCTTCCTATGCCGGGACTTATGATCCCTGTTTCCTGCTGCAATCTCAGTATTTCGGAAGAAAGCTATGCACGCATGGAAGAAATTGAAAAACGCGATATTATGATGTATGCCCGCTCCATGAAAGTGTTTCCTGACTTTTATAATCATGACAATAAGCTTCCCGGGTATTTATGCGGCTGTGCGGCAGAGGATGATTATACAGGGTTTCCGAAGATCATTATGTATTTTGGAGGAGATGAAATATTTGCAGGAGAGGCTCCGGAATTTGAAAAAGCATTTATCAGATGCGGAGTGAAGGATTATACCATTCATGTGGAACCCGGTTTGTTTCATGGCTATCCGATGTTTACCTTTGTAAAAGAAGGTAAAAAAGGAGAGGATGAGATTATAAATTATCTTAAGGAATAAAGGCGGGCCGGGAGGATATTGAAATGGGATATGTCAGTGGAAATAAAAGGAAAGTATATTTATTAATGGGCTTTCTGGGAATGTTTTTGTGTGGAATAGGTGATATTTTGCTTGCTTTTCGGGGAGAGGGAGAGCCATATGCCATAGGCGGAATGATAAGCGGAAATATTGCAGATGTACCGCTTTGGTACTATCAGCTTTCCTTTGTGATTGGTATTGTGGCGATGATTGGATATTGGCTTGGAGCAAGGGCAGTGTACTCATATGTTTTGGACAGACTTGACGGTAAAGCTTCAAAGCTGCTGATTATATATGCCTTTGGTGCAGGTATGATGACACTGGGCATTTTTGGAATTCATAGCGTGTGTAGTATGGCGCTTATGAGCCTCAGAGCTGCAGTTTCGTCAGGCTTAACAATGGAAGCAATAGATGAATTCTTTATGACACCGATGCTGTTTCCGTTTATGATAACTACAATATGGCAGACTTTGGCCGACTTGTTGGTAGCAATAGCCTATATTGGTCTGATTTGGAAAAAGATCATAAACGTTTCCAAAGCATGGATATTGTGTGGTCCTATATGTCTGTATCTTGTTTTTGGTATCCTTAGAAGCATTTTGATGCAGATTTCAGGAAATTCTTTGTATGGAAAGCTGCTTGCAGGTGGGGAAACATGGGGACTGGCATTTTTGTTCCTGTCGGTATTTTTCTGTGTGAAAGGACAGGAGGCGATGTGAAGGATTTCATCAGTTTGGATTTAACCGGAAAGAAAAGATTACGTCGATCATATTATATCCGTTTATTTCTTTACTCCTAGCTTGGATATGTACACTTTTGTAAGCGGGAGCATTTGATTTGCGAAGGTAAATGAGGATATTTAAGAGCATCACCTGTACGGGAGGTGATGTTTTTTATGATGATTAAGCTGCCTGGGTGCGTTTGCGGTAATTTAAGGCATGATAGGATGAGAAATGAACACACCAACCCTTGAGACGGAAAGACTTATTTTAAGAAAATTTACGAAAAACGACCTAAAAGCACTTTATGAAATTTATAGTGATGAGGAAGTGAATACATTCTTACCATGGTTTCATTTGAAGACAATGGAAGATGCAAAGATATTTTATGAAAAGCAATTCGCAAGTGAATATGATAAGGAAAATGCATATAATTATGCCGTTTGCTTAAAAGAAGATAATTCTCCTATAGGGTATGTCAATGTCAGCACAGATGATAGTTTTGATTTCGGATATGGATTACGCAAAGAGTTTTGGCATCAAGTCATCATCACGGAAGCAGGAAGAGCGGTCATTGAGCAACTGAAAAAAGATGGAATCCCCTATGTTACAGCCACACATGACGTTAATAATCCACGAAGCGGCGATGTGATGAGAAGATTAGGAATGAAATATCAATATTCCTACGAGGAGCAGTGGCAGAGTTTGGTTTGCAGAATGACGTGTCTATAATGTTAATTCCTGGTACAAAATGTCATTGGAGAAATAACTTTGAACAAGTAATACCTTTGCTCGAAAAACAATATCATGTGATCTGTGTATCTTATGACGGATTTGAGGAGACGGAAAATACAACTTATCCTGATACTATTACAGAAACAAAGAAAATAGAAGAGTTTGTTAAAGAAAATCTTAATGGTAAAATTGACATTGTTTATGGCAGTTCTCTGGGCGGGTCAGCATGTTTGTTATAAAGTAACGCTATCGAATGTGCGGGCAGTGTTTTAGGACGCTGCCTTTCGCTTTTTTCTACATTCCCACTCCCAAAATCCTGCGGCAAACCGTGTCAAAACGGTGCAAATTGCGGCATTTAAGGGACAATAATTATGAATGTAATAAATAGTGTTTGCTATGCGCGGATTTTCAGTTTGGGTATGGAGGTTTGTAGTGAGATAAGTTTACAAAGTAGTTGTTGATATTGGTTTCAAGTTTTTAAGTGTTGCAGTTTTGTGCAGAATGCCTCTCAGATAATTTTACCGCATAAAATTGCGATAACTCGCAAAAATTTCCATTAGGAGTTGTGAAATCAATCAGGATTGGTTATAATACTAATGAAGAATTTTGCGATAACTCGCAAAAACTTTCAGTAGAAAGAAGGATCATGATATGGAAATTAAGAGAGACATCTATTTGAATAAGCTTATCGGTAAGAAGCATAATGGACTTATCAAGGTGGTAACTGGCATCCGTCGCTGTGGAAAGTCCTACTTGTTGTTTAATCTGTTCAAGGATCATTTGCAGGCAGAAGGAACGGATGAACAACACATTATCGAAATTGCGTTCGACTCCTTTGAAAATAAGCGTTTTCGTGATCCGGATGTTCTGTTTCCCTATCTCAAGGAGCAGATTAAAGATGATGGAATGTACTATGTGCTGTTGGATGAGGTGCAGCTTTTAGGAGAATTTGAATCTGTATTAAACAGCCTGATCCGCATGAAAAATGTGGATGTATATGTGACAGGAAGCAATGCCCGGTTTTTGTCCAAGGATGTGATCACCGAATTTCGGGGACGGGGAGATGAAGTTCATATGCATCCTCTCAGCTTTGCTGAATTTATGTCCGTCTATTCGGGGACGAAACAAGACGGCTGGAATGAGTATATACTTTACGGTGGCCTGCCGCCTATCATGAACATTTCAAGTCCGGAGGAAAAGATTGATTTTCTCAAGTCGCTGTTCGAGGAGACCTATATTTCGGATATTGTAGGTAGACACAATGTACGAAATCGGGCAGAATTGGAGGAACTTCTGAATATTCTCTCATCTGCTATCGGTTCGCTTACAAATCCTACAAAGCTGTCAGCTACCTTTAAAAGTGTCAAGCAGAAAACCATCAGCAACACCACCATCAAAAGGTATATCGACTATCTTTGTGATTCCTTCCTGATCGACAGTGCTGTCCGATATGACATTAAAGGGAAGAAGTATATTGACACACCGGTCAAATATTACTTTACTGATTTGGGGTTACGGAATGCTCGTCTCAATTTTCGGCAACTGGAAGAGACTCATGCTATGGAGAATATCATTTTCAATGAGCTGAAGATACGCGGCTTCAATGTGGATGTGGGAGTTATCACTCTGAATAAAACCAATGAAAAAGGTCACGGAATCCGCAAGCAGTTGGAAATTGATTTTGTCTGTAACAAAGGCTCTAAGCGCTATTATATCCAGTCGGCCTATGTGATTCCGGACCAGGCAAAGATGGAACAGGAGCAACGCTCCCTGATGCTAACCGGTGATTTTTTCAAGAAGATCATCATCACGAAAGACGCACCTGCACCGTATTACAATGACGATGGAGTGTTGATTATGAGCGTCTATGATTTTCTGTTGAATGAGGGAAGTTTGGATAGCTGATTGGTGGGAAAGAACAAAATATAGTCGTTAAATTAGAGTAAAATGTAGATTTAAATTTCATATTCTCACGGGTATCATCGCAGTAGCAAGTAAAATGACAACGGCAGATTTTGCAAATAAATAGATAAACCTTTTGAATATGAAAACTTTTATGTTCTGTCAAAAGTTAAAGACTTGTTAAGAATTTCTATGCTATGATCAGAACATGAAGAAAATAGTGTGAAGAGAAGTTTTAAGGTCAAAGCAAGGGCTGTTTTGCCAAGAATTTCTAAAATTTCACACAGGAAAAGAGGTATACACTATGTTCTGGAGGATATTGAAAAAAGACCTGAAACGCAAAAAGACCATGAACATCATTCTGCTGTTGTTTGTCATTTTATGCTCCATGTTTGCGGCGGCGAGCGTGAATAACATCCTCGCTGTTACGAATGGTCTTGACTATTATTTTGACAAGGCGGGAATGGCGGATTATTACATCATCGCACAGGATACAGACGGAAAAGACGCTGTATCCGGGCTACTCGACCAAAGCAAAAACGTTTTGGACTACCGTGCAGAAAGAATAATCAGTGCCTCCTGTGACAGCTATAAGACTTCGTCCGGCAAGCTGATGGATTTTTCAAATATTTCTATTATATGTGATATTTCCGCTGCAAAGCTGAATTTCTTTGATGAAAACAACAACATGATCCATGATATAGAAAAAGGCAAGGTATATCTCACCGGTAGTATTCCGAAACGTGAGGGTGTTGAGGTCGGCGACAGTTTTACCTTCACCCTTGCAGACACAGAGCTTGAGTTTGAGGTCGCAGGCTTTGGCAAGGACGCACTGTTAGGCTCTGAAATGATGAGCAATCCCAGAATGCTGATGAACAGCGAGGACTTTGCTGCCTTATTGGCGGACGAAACGATCAGAACCCACAGCGCGGGCAATATTTTCTACATAGACACGGACAGTCCCGCTGCGCTCGAATCAGAGCTTTCAGATATCACCGGCATACTGTTTGACGGCGATAATTCTATGATAAGGACAACCTACATCCTGAATATGCTCGTTGCGGCTATTATACTTGTCATCAGTGCAGGGCTTTTGATCGTATCTTTCGTTGTGCTGAGATTTACCATACGGTTTACCATTTCAGAGGAATTCCGTGAGATAGGCGTCATGAAAGCAATCGGTCTGCAAAACGGCCCGATAAGATCGCTGTATCTCGTGAAGTACATTGGGATAGCACTTGTGGGTGCGGTGATCGGTTATTTTGGCAGTGTGCCCTTCGGGAATATGCTGCTTGAAAGCGCAAGCGGGAACATGGTGCTCGGAAATGACAATGGGCCCATGATCGGTATCATCAGTTGTGCAGCGGTTGTTCTGATTATACTGCTGTTCAGTTGGAGCAGTACAAAAAAAGTCAACAAGCTCTCCCCGATCGACGCCGTGCGCAGCGGGCAGACAGGAGAGCGTTTTCGAAAACGCGGTCTGCTGAGTCTTGGCAAAAGCAGACTTGGCAGCACAGGCTTTTTGGCTTTAAACGATGTGATAAGCGAGCCAAAGCGGTACGGCATACTGACGGTGATATTTGCAATATGCACATTGCTTGTTATGATTCTTGCGGTAACGGCAGATACCCTCAACAGCGATCGTCTGCTCTATCTTCTGTCTGTAACGGAAAGCGATGCCTACCTATCCGACTCGACGAGGGCTATGGACGTCATTGCCGGTGTCAAGACCATTCGTGAGACTGAGCAGGAGATGGAGGATATACTTGCCGAAAACGATATGCCCGGAAAGGTATATATGGAGGCCTGGTATAACCTGCCTGTCACTGCAAACGGCAAAAGCTTCAAAATAAATTTTCTCAAATGCAGCGATACAAAGACGACCGATTATGACTATACCGAAGGAAGCGCTCCTATTGAAGAAGATGAAATTGCTGTAACAAAGCAGATCGCTGACAAGATAAATGCAGGGATAGGCGATCATATAAGCGTGAATATCAACGGCGAGGAAAGAGAATTTATGATAACGGCATATTTCCAGTGCTTTAATAATTTGGGAGAGTGTGCAAGATTCCATCAGGACGTTGACATTCCCGACAGCCTTGTGACATCCAGCTTTGCTTACCAGATAGATTTTGACGATCAGCCGGAGGGTACCGCTGTCAACGAACGGATCGAAAGGCTGAAAGAAATTTTTGACAATAAAAACGTGTTTGACACGACCGGATTTGTAAAGGACTGCATGGGTGTCGGAGATACGATAGCATCTGTAAAAAATCTTGTACTGACGCTGTCACTGATTATCATTCTTCTGCTGACGGTGCTTATGGAACGCAGCTTTATTTCAAAGGAAAAGTCCGAGATTGCTCTGATGAAAGCCATCGGCTTCGGCAGCGGCTCGGTCCTGGCATATCACACCATGCGTTTTGGAATCACGGTCTTTACGGCGATCATCCTCTCATCGGCGCTGCTCATGCCGCTCACCAAGCTGATTATCAATCCGATCTTCGGCATGATGGGTGCGGTAGGGAACATCGATTATCAGATCAATGCGCTGGAAGTGTTCGGGGCGTATCCGGTTATCATTTTCGCGGTAACCTTGCTGGGTGCGGCGCTTACCGCGCTTTACACAAAAACAATCAAGGCTTCCGATACGGCAAGCATAGAATAGGAGGACAACATAATGAATACGGTTTTACAGACAAAGGGACTTTGCAAGACATATATCGTGAACAAACATCAGAACAACGTGCTGAAAAACATCGACCTGACAATCCGTGAGGGCGAAATGGTAGCAGTCATGGGGCCCTCCGGCTCGGGAAAAAGCACGCTGCTCTACTGTGTTTCGGGAA